>JABJKO010000119.1 GCA_018660305.1 Rhodospirillaceae bacterium | reverse complement strand
TGGTCCATGACGAGATCGACCAGATGATCCAGGCGGGCGGGTTTGGCGCGGTCACCCCCTAATTCGCCCCCCTAATTCAATATGGCAAAAAGCCTACCCAACTGGCATGCTGAAGGTGTCGGGAAAGAACCGGAGACCTTTCGATGACCAAATTCGACATCATTCCCCTGTCAGACGCGCTGGGAGCGGAAATCCGCGGCCTCGATCTGCGCGAAAAGCTGGATGCGGAGACCATCAGCGCCGTGGAACAGGCCTGGTACGACCATATCGTGCTGGCATTCCGCGATCAGGACCTCACCATTGAGCAGCAGCGTGCGTTCGCCAGCCAGCTCGGTAGTCTAGCGCCGCGCGGCGGCGAAGGCGGGACCAAGCATGAGCAGGCGATCAGCGAAAACGTGATGCTGGTCACCAACATTCGGGAAAATGGCAAACCCATCGGTACCCTGCCCGATGGCGAGATGATGTTTCATTCCGATACGCCCTATTTCGAAACCCCGCGCAAGGCGACGCTGCTTTACGGCATCGATATCCCGTCCCGGGGCGGTGAGACGCTGTTTTCCAACAGCTACAAGGTGGCCGAAACCCTGCCGGAGGAGATCAAACACAAGCTCGCCGGCAAGAAGGCCATGCAGATCTACGATTACGGCGCGCAGGAAAAGACGGAAGACACTTACGATTTCGACATCCACCCCCATTACGCACACCCCATCTTTCGCAAACATCCCGAGACCGGCCGCACGTCCCTGTTTATCAGCGAGCTGATGACAGTGGAGATTCTGGACCTGCCGAAAGACGAAAGCCGCGACCTGCTCGCCTTCCTGTTCGCCCATCAGGCGAGGGAGGAATTCGTCTACGCCCATGCGTGGCGGCCGGGCGATCTGGTGATCTGGGACAATCGCTGCAGCGTCCATGCGCGCAATGATTTTCCATCCGACGAGCGCCGCCTGCTGCGGCGTCTGGTTTTGCACGATGAGCATCCGGTGCTGGCCGGTGAGCCACCCTACCGGGAGGCAGCCGCCCAATAACAGGAGACAAATTCATGTCCGATATCGCAGTGGTTCCTCTATCGAATGCCATCGGCGCGGAAATCCGCGGGGTTGATCTTCGTGAACCCTTGACCGCCGACGCCGCCCGCACAATCGAACAGGCCTGGTACGACCATGTTGTCATCGTACTGCGTGACCAGGACATTTCGCTTGATCAACAAAAGGTATTCGCGGCCAATTTCGGCGAGATCGCCATACGCCAGCGCACCGGCGCCACGGCGGCTGAACGGGCGCTCGGCGACAACGTCATGCTGGTCTCCAATATTCGCGAAAACGGCGAACAGATCGGCAAATTGCCCGATGGCGAAATGATGTTTCATTCCGATACGCCTTATTTCGAAAACCCGCAGAAGGCGACCCTGCTCTACGCCATCGAAGTTCCCACGGAAGGCGGCGAGACACTGTTTTCCAACAGCTACAAGGTGGCCGAGTCCCTGCCGGAGGATATCAAACAGCGGATCGCCGGCCGGAAGGCCCTGCAGATCTACGATTACAACACGGACAACGTACCGACCGGCAATTTCGACCGCTCGCAACATCCCCATTTCGCGCATCCGATCTTTCGCAAGCATCCCGAGACGGGCCGGACCTCGCTGTTTGTCAGCGAGCTGATGACCGATGAAATTATCGGGCTCCCGGAGAAAGAGAGCCGGGACATCTTAAAGGCCCTGTTCGACCATCAGCGCAAAGAAGAATTCGTCTATGCTCATGCCTGGCGGCCGGGGGACCTGCTCATGTGGGACAATAGGTGCAGCGTCCACGCGCGGAACGATTTCCCCGGCGACCAGCGCCGCCTCCTGCGCCGCATCACCCTTTATGACGACCATCCGGTCATGATGGGCGAGCCCCCCTACCGCGAGGCCGCCGCGCAGTGATCGAGATTGTTCCGCTATCCGATGCCATCGGCGCCGAAATCCGTGGCCTCGATCTGCGCGAACCGTTGTCGGACGAAGACTTCCGCAGTGTCGAGCAGGCCTGGTTCGAACATTTGATCATCCTGTTTCGCGATCAGGATCTGTCTTACGACCACCAGAGAAACTTTGCCGCCCGCTTCGGAGAGGTCGCCAAGCGGGGCGGCGACCGTGGATCCGACGCGGAGAAGGCCGAGGGCGAAGGGGTCATGCTGGTGACCAATATCCGGGAGAACGGCAAACCCATCGGCACCCTCCCCGACGGCGAAATGATGTTCCATTCGGACACGCCCTATACGGAAAACCCGCTGAAGGCGACCATGCTCTACGCCCTCGAAGTCCCGTCCCAGGGCGGCGAAACCCTGTTTTCCAACTGTTACAAGGCAGCCGCGAGCCTGACCGACCCTGTCAAACGGCGGCTCGCCGGCCGCGACGCGATGCATGTCTTCGAATACCAGGTCACTGAGACTCCGGAGGGCGGATTCGATCGGACGACGCTGCCCCATTTCGCCCACCCGGTGTTTCGCAAGCACCCCGACACCGGACGCTCATCGCTTTATGTCAGCGAACTGATGACCGACGAAATCATCGGACTGCCCGATGAGGAAAGCCGTGAGTTGCTTGAAACTCTGTTCGCACATTTGCGCAAGGAAGAGTTCATTTACGAACATGCCTGGCGCCCCGGCGATTTGCTGATGTGGGACAACCGATGCTGCAATCACGCCCGCAACGATTTCCCGCGCGACGAACGCCGCCTGCTGCGCCGTCTCACCCTTCGAGAGGACCAGCCTGTTATGATGGGCGATCCGCCTTACCGCGAAGCGGCGGCGCGATGAACGACCAGCGACCTTCACCCGATGAACCAGCTTGGCAGGGTCCGGAATTTTGAGCCCTTTTTATTTTCTTCGTCACGGTCAAACCGATTGGAACAGGCAGCGCATGTGTCAGGGACAGCTTGACATACCGCTTAACACAACCGGTCTGGAACAAGCCGGTACCGCCAGGGCGATTTTAGCGAAACTTCCCATCGCCACGATCTGCTGCAGCCCGTTGAGCCGAGCTCGACGGACCGCGGAAATTATCAACGAGGCATTAAATTGCCCGCTCGCGATTATTGACGGCCTCATGGAATGCAGTTTCGGAAATCTCGAGGGGCAGGCTTTCACCGGCAATACATATCGCGAAATTCATGACGAGGCTCTAAGTTTGGGGGCGGAGCCGCTTGACGCATTCGTTGAGCGGGTGGCGGGCGCGATCGAGGAAGCCCTGAGTCACCCGGGGCCGGTATTGATAGTCTCCCATGGTGGTGCATTCTGGGCAATTGGACAAAGGTTCAGCCTCGGGACAGATGAAATTATCGCCAACGCCACACCTGTGCGATTCGACCCATCGGGAGAAGAAGCCAACCGGTGGTCCGTCGCACCAATTCAATAAAACCTGTCCACCAAGGAAAACGGAAATGGTCCGGCGTTGCCCTAACCGTCCGGATGATCCAGCGCCTGAAATGGCGCCGCAAAGACGACGTCTCCGATCAGCTTCTCCAGTGCGCCGGAGCGCAATTCCAGTGCCATGAAATACGCCTTGGGGTACGCCGTCTCGAATTTGGCGGCTCGTCCCACATCGAAGCCGAAACGGGTGTAATAGTCTGGATCACCCAGCAGGAACATGGCCTGCCAATCAGCCTTCTTCGCCTCGTCCAATGCCGATCGAATGAGACCTGATCCGACGCCGTGTTTTTGAAATGCCGGCCTGACCGACACGGGTGCCAAGGCCAGACAACGGTCGGGTGCCTGGAGTTTCGAAATCAAAATATGTCCGACCACCCCGCCGTCGATTGCAGCCACCGTCTCGATTACCGCATCGCCACTTTCACGCAACGCCTCAACAAGATCGGCTTCGTCCGGACCACCGAAAGCGTCGAGAACCACCGTCCGAATGGCAGCGTAATCGGACGGCGTGGCCGCGCGGACGATCACCCGGTCAGTTTGTTGCTGTCGGCAATGCGCTGCTGGACATAGGCACCCGCCGTGGTATCGGGATATTTGGGCGGGTTGTCGCCGCTGATGCAGCTTTCGAAGGCGCTGACCGGCGTGTCCGTATCGGGATCCACGAAATAGGCGATGGAATAGCGGTCGCGGTCGCTGGTCATGGGCTTGACCCGGTGCGGTGTGGAGCAATAGCGGTCATTGGTCCAGGTGGCCACCAGATCGGCGGTATTGATGATGATGGTGCCGGGAATGTAGACGGCATCGCGCCACTGCCCGTCGCGTCCCTGGATCTGCAGCCCGCCCACATCGTCCTGGAACAGCAGCGTGATGGTGCCGAAATCCGTGTGGGCGCCGCAGCCAAGCTGCTCTTCGGTCAACTCCCCTTCTGTGACGGGGTAATGCAGATAGCGCAGCGCCACATTCTGCCCGTAATGGCATTTGCGAAAATAATCGACCGGCAGATCGAGCGCCATGGCGAACGCCTCCATGACAATGTTGGAGCCGCGCAGGGCTTCGTCGAAAAACCGGCTCGCGGTGTCGAGAAAGCCGGCCGATGGCCACAGTTCGGGCTTGTCCTCGTTCTTGTGGATGTCGCGCATGGTGAAGGCTTCCTTCAGATCCGGCGCGATGGTCGGGTCGAGCCTCTGGTCGCCCGATCCCTGATAGCCATGATTGATATCCTGTATATAGGCCCAGCGTTCCTTTTCCGGCCTTGCCTGATCGAAATACGCGGCGCTGGACGCAAAGGCTTCCTTGAGCAACGCCTGATCGATGCCGAGATTGTCCACATACATGAAACCCACTTCGGATGCCGCCCAATCCACCTGGGCCGCTACCTTACGCCGATGGGCATCATCGCCGGTTTCAAACTTGGCAAAATCAACGATCGGGATGTCTGTCATGGCTTGCCTCGCTTACCTTAAGATATCATCAGGATAAGTCCGCCAACTGTCGGCGTAAATCCTTTTGCTTGACCACGGTCTGGCTGCGCGCTCGTCAAATCACTTCTCCAGCTTGACGACGGTGCCTTTAAGGGCAACCCCCGACATCAGAGCACCGGTGGCACACTGGAAGTGGGTTTCGCTGGATACTTCCCTGTGTTTGAAATTGGATTTGATGTTGATCACCGCATCGCCACCCATTCGACGGGCGGCCCGTTGCAGCCGGGACAATCCTGATACGAACGCGCGCGCGCAGGCGAAGTCATTTTCCTTACCGACCGCATTGCTGCGCGTGGAGGTGGTGCGGATTCCGAATGTCCTGGCCACCGATGGATGCGGCTGATTACCGAAATAGAGGCCGATACCCTGCAGTTTGCTCTGATACTCGGGCGCCGATATGGCGTCGGCGATGACATAAGGTTTCTGAACATTCCGGTCGGCGACACAGCCGGACAGGATGGCAGCCGCTAAAGCCAGAATTAGGACCTGACGCATTCAGTAACTCTCCAGTGATGTCGATTTTATCCGAATCCCTATGACGGGGATTATGGCACAGCGGGTCATTCGTGTGGAAAAAAGTGAGACTAAACCACGTCCCGCCAGTCTTCCGGCATCACACCGGCCTCGATGGCGGTACTGGCGTAGTGATGCCACAGCTTGATTCCGTGGTTGGCCCGGTCGAAACGGGACTCGAAAATATCGAACTCGGATTCACTCATGGGGATGGGTGTTCCCAGCCGGGACGCATCGAACTGCGCCTGGGCGTTGCGGTCGAAATGGATGCCGTCGATGAGCAGACTCTGGATGTTTTCCGATGCCAGCACGATCCCGTGGGCCCGCAGCAGGACAGCGTTGGCCTCGCCCATGGTCTCCACCATGGCACGGCCGAGATCCGCCGTATCAATATGGCCGGTGTCCCCATGCACCGGTATGCCATTGCGCCAGCGATAGGCGTGATTGGTCACCGGTATCAGCTTGGCGCCCTCCGCGATAGTGAACAGGATGGGTACCTTGGGATGGGCATGGAGCACGGCATTCACATCGGGCCGAACTTTGTAGATTTCCGAATGGATCGGGTATTCGCCAGCCGGTCTTGTCCCCGACGGGCCATCGATGATCTCGCCATCGAACCCCACGGCGAATATGTCGCCGGGGAGGAGTTGCGACCGGCTGGCATTGATGGACTGAATAAGAAAACCGCTATTATCCGGCAGCCGGATTGTCACATGTCCGCTGTGATCCATGATCTTCAGATCGGTGAACATGCGCGTGCAGGCGGCGATGGCGGTGCGCTGCTGATCGATGGAGACGGTCAGGCTGTCGGGCATGATTGGAATTACCTTTTTCAGACGGCCCTTCAGGCCGTTGTCAGAACGTGGTCCGCATAATGTGCCTGCAGCGCGGAACGGTCCAGCTTGCCGCGCGCGTTCTTGGGCAGCTCGTCCAGAAAATGAATCTCTTTAGGCCTTTTGGCTTCGGGCAGCCGGCCCGCGCAATGGGCCAGGATGTCCCCGGCAACAGCCGGCTGACCCGGCAGACAGGCGGCAAAGGCCACCACCTCTTCGCCATAGATGGGGTGGGGCACACCGATGGCACCGGCCTCCGAAATCGCAGGATGCTCGATCAGCACCGCGTCGATTTCCAGCGGCGAAATATTCACACCGCCGCGGATGATCAGTTCCTTCACCCGGCCGGTAATATGCAGATGCCCGTCTTCGTCCAGATAACCCAGATCGCCGGAATGATGACCGTCCGCAGGCAGGCGCTCGATGGTCCCGTTCGGCATGAGATAGCCGAATGCCTGCTGCTTGCCGCCGCTGATGATGATTTCTCCGGTTTCGCCCCGAGGAAGCCGATTGCCCTCGCCATCAACGATATGGATGTCCTGATATTTCTGGGCCGGACCGATGGTCCCGATTTTACGGTCGGCGCCGCGATGGGCGGCGGTGTTGCCGCCCTCGCTCGACCCGCAACTCTGTGCCAGCGTGATACCGTACAAATCCTCGAACTGCTTCCATTGCTCGTCCAATAACGGCGCGGAACTTGCGGTCAGGAAACGGAGATGGGGCAGATCCGCACCGGTCACCGAATGAGGCCGGCTGGTCAGCATGTTGACGATGGTCGGCACCACGAAACCGATATTGATCTCGTGATCGCGCAGCCAGTCGAAGTACCGGCTTTGTGAAAAATGCCGCGCCATGATGGTCGTCGCGCCGGCCACCAGCGGCGCGCCAAGGCTCATATGCTGGGCCGACAGCCAGCTATAGGAACGACAATCGAATACCCGGTCGCCCGGTTTCAATTCCAGATAATCGGCCGTCGCATCGTAATTATAAAACGCCGTCCCATGGGTCTGGATAACCCCCTTCGGCTTGGCGACCGTACCGGACGTATAGAAGATGACACCGTGATCATCCTTTGAGGCGCAGCTCGGGATATCGTCCACATCGGACAGTGCCTCGATTTCGCCGAAGAACCCGGTGGAGCCGCCGCCCTCGGACCAGTCGCCCAGCGCGTGCCAGTCACCCGGCGCGGCCTCACGCAGTTTTTCCAGCCCGGACTCTTCCTGAAACAAAACGATTTTAGGATCGATGGCGGCGATAATCTCCGCAAGATGGGCCTGGTTCATTTCCACATGAACCGTCGCCAGGGTGGCGCCATAGCGCAGGGTCGACACAAAAACCGCCAGATTTTCGACCGAGTTTTCCGCCAGCAGGAGCACCCGGTCGTTCGGACCCAAACCCTGCGCCTTCAGATACCGCGCCATGCGGTTGCTCAGGGAATAAAGCGTGCCATAGCTAAGTGATTTATTCTGATCAATGCAGTGAACATAGATTCGATCCGGCGCGGTACGCGCATGACCGGCAACGATGTCGTGAAACGACCGGTAAGTATCTGTGTCGGGGGCATTCATCCATCAGGTTTAGCACGCGGCCATGACCGGCGACAATTATCACCCACGTCCTACCTAACCATTGGTCATCCTCGGACTTGATCCGAGGATCTCCCGCCGACCGAGACTCAGTTGGTGAAAGATCCTCGTGTCAAGCACGAGGATGACGAACGGGGATTGGCAAAACTAAATCGAAACCTCGATCTCGCCGAGCCGTTTGGTGAGCTTGACGTTTTCGCTGTAATCCACGGGCACGGCAATCAGGGCGGGGCCATCCTGGGCAAACGCCTCTTCCAGAGCCGCCGCGATCTGGCCCGGACCGTCAATGACCTTGCCCCAGATGCCGAACGCCTTCGCCAAATGCTCGAAATCCGGATTGTTGAACGCCAGATCGGAATGCTTGCCGTCGAACTGGTTCTGCTGTTTCCATTTGATCAGGCCATATTCGCCATCGAGCCAGATCATAGTCACCGTGTTGCAGCCGAGGCGGGCGGCGGTTTCCAGTTCCTGGACGTTCATCAGAAATCCGGCGTCGCCATTGATCGAAAGAACCCGTTTCTCGGGATGTGCCATTTTCGCGCCGATGGCGCCGGGCATGGCAAAACCCATGGTGCAGAACCCGTTGGAAATGAGGCAGGTATTGGGATCCTCGCACTGATAGTAGCGGGCAATCCACATTTTATGGGCCCCGACGTCGGACAGCAGGATATCCGATGCACCGAGAAAGGCGCGGACATCGTTGAGGATACGCTGCGGCTTCATAGGGAATGAATCGTCGTCCTTTTCCGCGGCCAGATCATCGGCGATGGTCTGGCGCAGACCCGCCCACTGGCCGATATCGAAAAACGGCAGCAAATCGATATGACGTCGGTTGAGTTCCTCGTTGATCTGCCATAGCGCATCAGCCAGATCGGCCGCAACGTCCACATCAACCGGGTAATGTTGATCAATTTCCGCCGGCAGAAAATCAATATGGACGATTTTCTTATTGCGGTCGGCATTCCAGGATTTCGGTCCATACTCCACCAGATCGTAACCCACCGTGATCACCAAATCGGCATCGTGAAACGCCTTATTGACGTGATCCCGTCCCTGCAGCCCGATGGTGTAAAGACAGTGCGGGTCGCTCATGGCCACCGCGCCCTTACCCATGAAGGTATTGACGCAGGGAATGCCGAGCTTGCGGACGAACCGGCGGAGCTGCGCCGAAGCGCGCTTGCGCACCGCGCCGTTGCCAGCCAGCACAATGGGGGATTTCGCGTTGCTGATCAGATCAACCGCCCGCGTAATAGCCTTATGGTCGGCGGCCGGCCTCCGGGTCGGAATGACCGGCATGGGCGGCTCATCACTATCGCGTTTTGCCACATCCTCGGGCAGTTCGATCACGCAGACGCCGGGTTTTTCCTGCACTGCGGTCTTAAACGCCTTGCGGACAATCTCGGGCAAGGATTCCGCCGTATAGATGCCATGGGCCCATTTGCTGATCGGCTTAAACATGCCGATGGCATCCATGTTCTGGTGGCTTTCCTTATGAAGCCGCCGGGTGGTCCCCTGCCCGACGATGGCAACGACCGGCGACCGGTCCATGTTGGCGTCGGCCAGACCGGTCACCAGATTGGTTGCCCCGGGACCCAAGGTGGCCAGACACACACCCGCCTTGCCGGTAAGACGGCCATAGGTATCTGCCATGAAGGCCGCTGCCTGTTCGTGACGGCACAGCACGAATTCGATGGGACTATCGAGGAGCGAAATCATGAAATCGGCGTTTTCTTCACCCGGCACGCCAAATATACGCTCCACCCCCTCCGCTTCGAGGCATTTCACAAACAAGTCAGATGCTTTCATTCCCACCTCCGGTTACGTGTTCTGATTATCCCGTAACTCATGTGGGAATCGTTAACCAAAAGAAAACCCGGGCTGTTACGCCCGGGTCTTCAACTTGTCGTGTAGACGGGACGGGCAGGTCTCGGACCCGCCCGCCACCAAATTTTATCCGTTGCCGGTCTCCCCCAGCCAACGGTAATACGGATCCTGCATGTTCTTGAGCTCGGCAATCTCGTCCTCGGAAAACCATTTGGAAAAGTCCATCTCGTCCACCGGATAGACAGCCCGCTCATAGACCTGGATGCCCAGGGGCGCGGTCGCATCGATGCCCATGCCGCCATCGGAGACGGAGATATTGCCGATCTTGCGTTCCGAAGGCTGGAAGGCCTGGCCGCGTCCGTAATCGTTATAGACCACGTAATCCTTGGTCGCCGATGCGCGGGACTGGATGGCCCACATGACGTCTTCGGGCTGCCACGGATCGATATCGTCATCCACGACCACCAC
>JABJKO010000281.1 GCA_018660305.1 Rhodospirillaceae bacterium | reverse complement strand
TGCGCGCCGTTGGGATAGGTGGGGCGCTGGCCCTGGCCCATGCCGAACTCGCCGTGTTCATAGAGACCGGGTTCGATATCGGGCGGCAGTTTCGGTTTCTGGAACGCGGTCTTGGCAACTTCCGTCAGGTCGATGGAGCGGTCGGTTCCGGCGACCTTGAAAGTCCCTTCGCCGTATTCGATATCGTCTTCGGCGGCTTCCAGCAGGTGGGCGGCGATCCGCTTGCCCTTGGCGATGATCTTGTCGGCGGCGATGGCCACCGCCGAGCCGACAAAGACCGCGCAGCGGGCGTTGAACGTCCCCACGCCGGTCGCAACCTTGTCGGTGTCGCCGAAACGGTAGCGGATTCCGTCCATCCCGATGCCGAGCCTGTCGGCAAGGACCTGCTTGAAGGTGGTGCCGTGACCCTGGCCGTGGTCCATGGCGCCGGACAGCATGGTGATGCCACCCGACGGGTCGAACCGGATTTCCACATGCTCGAAGTTGGTGCTGGCGACGCCGGTGACGGAACTGGACGTTCCCACGCCCAGCAGCTTGCCGTGCTTGCGTGCTTCCTCGCGGCGGGCCCCGATGCCGGCGTAATCGCCGGCTTCCAGGCACTCTTCGAAATTCCGCGGGAAATCGCCGCAATCATAGATGTCACCCAGGCTGGTGGTATACGGCATGGAATCGGGACCGAGGGTATTGATGCGGCGCAACTCCACCGGATCGATTCCCAGTTCCCGCCCCGCTATATCGACCATGCATTCGAGCACATAGACCGGTTCCGGCTTGGCGCCGCCGCGATACTGGGCGTTGCCCATCATGTTGGTGAAGCCGCCGGTCACCTTGGCGTGTATGGCCGGCATGCCATAGACACCGGCGAGGCCACCAAGGCCGCCGGTGGCGCAGCGGATGTTCCGGTCGGTGGCAAAATACGCGCCGATGGGAACCTTGGTATGGGTCCGCAGACCGAGGAATTTATGATCCGCATCCAGCGCGATCTCGGCATCCACCAGACCGCCGCGCGCCTGCTCGTCGGTCAGCAGGCTTTCGGCGCGGTCGGCGATCCATTTCACCGGCCGTTCGACCACTTCCGATGCCCACAGTGCGAGGCTGTATTCCGGATAGTTGCCGCCCTTGATACCGAAGCCGCCGCCCATATTGTCGCAGATGACGCGCAGCTTGGTCTGCGGCATGCCAAAGATCATGCCGGCGATCTGCTGGCGCATGCCATGGACCGACTGGACGGTGGCACGCAATTCATAGCGGTCTTCCATATCGTCATAGGTGGCAAGGCAGCCGCGTGTTTCCAGCGCGTTGCAGGCCACCCGCGACACGCAGACACGATGACGGATCACATGGGCGGCCTTGCTGAACGCGGCATCCACGGCGGCCGCATCGCCTATTTCATGGGTATAGGCTTCGTTACCGGGATTGTCGTCCCACAGCGCCAGCGCGCCCGGCGCCAGCGCATCGTCGACGGAATTGAGGGACGGAAGGGGGGCGTAATCGACCTCGACCAGCTCGGCAGCGTCCTTCGCCTGTTCGACGGTCTCGGCGACGACAAAGGCGACCCCCTCACCTGCGTAGCGCACTCGTCCCTGGGCCAGGAGCGGCTGGGGCGTGGCGAAACCCGGCGAGCCGTCAGACCGTTTGCCCGCGAAGTTGGGCTTGATGTTTCCGAGGCCGCGCGCCTTGAGATCGTCGCCGGTCAGGATCGCCAGAACACCGGGCGCTTTGCTGGCGGCACTGGTGTCGATGGCGCGTATATCCGCGTGAGCCAGCGGAGAGCGGAGGACGTAGGCGCGTGCCTGATGGAGCGCATCCACATCATCCTGATACCGCCCGCGGCCGCGCAGGAAGCGTAAATCTTCGTCCCGTTGAACCGGGTCGCCGATGCGGATCATGTTCATAGCCCCAATCTCCCTCTTTTCTTGATTGTTCGATAATTCTGGTGCCTAGAGTGCAGGCCGTTCCCAGCCCTGACAACCGGTATTTCCCCTTATCCCCACTCCTTGGGAAACAGGCTGTCTATTATCCAGCTTTTGTCCCGATGCCGCAAAGCGGCGATGCCCAGCGGATAGCCGGCGTGACGGATCAGTATGTGACCGGGCCCGTCGCAGGCGGTGACCCGATCCTCCTCCACGGTCCATTCCCCGCGTTCAATATAGGTCTCTATTTCAGTGTAATTGAGGTCGATTACGTTGCGCGTTGCCCGAGCACCCACCGCTTGGGCTGCCTGTGTCGAGAGTTTGGGGAACTTGGCCCGGTCACGGGTCAGGGTGAGCCCGCTGACAATCGGCGGCGGCGCTTCGGGCCGGGCATGATCGTCCGCCAGCAGCTTCAGACGTGTTCCCCCATGGACAACAATCTGACCGGCAAAGGCGTTTTCCGGCAACCCGAAATGATCGGAGAAATCCTTCAGGAGGGGATCGCCCGGCTCGGCCTGCAGGACGGTTGCCACGGGCGCTACGGGCGGTTGCGGCCCGCCGGTGCGCTCCAGGAGGATTGCGAAAAAGCCGCCTGTGTTCGCAACATGGGGCCACAGGCGGTGCGCATTGGCGACATCGGGGTGAAAACTCACGTCCTGCCATGTTTGCAGGCCCGGCGACGTGGGCAGGCCATTGATTGTCTGATCTATAATTCGGACGTCATCGGGCCGCTCGCGGAGAATCAGATCGACGATTGCCTCGTTCTCTTCTGGCGCGAAGGTGCAGGTCGAATAGACGATGCGCCCGCCCGGCCGGCACAAATCGATGGCGCGGCGGAGGAGGCCGCGCTGGGTGCCGGTCAGCCATTGGCGGAATTTGTCGGGTACCGGGCGGTGTTTGCCATGGATTTTGCGAATGGTGCCTTCACCGGAACAGGGCACGTCAGCCAGAACCTTGTCGAAATACCCGTCGGGGGCCGGGTAGACAGTACCGTTCCATCCGGTGGTGGTGACGTTGACCAGCCCCAGCCGCGATAT
>JABJKO010000092.1 GCA_018660305.1 Rhodospirillaceae bacterium | reverse complement strand
GCAATGGCGCCAGATTTACCCGTATCGCCATCGTGGAAATTCGCCCGTCCGACGATTCTGTCTTTGTAGTCAGGGAATGGCGCGAAGGTGATGCGACGACCCTGCGCCCTCCGCTGCCAACCGAAGCGAATGCCTCTCCCTTGCCTCGGGGAGCGAGCTGATGGATTTGCAGAGATCGCGGCTTTGTTTCGTGCTTCTTGGTGCTCTTTGGATGTTCCCCATGGGGCAGGCGCGGGCCGCCGACGATAGTCTGAGGACGCAAATTGAATCGCTTGCCTCGGAGCGCGGCTTTCAGGTTCGCGGCGCCGATCTGATTGGCGAGGAAACGGGCGCCGACGCCAACTCCAAAGATGCCGCCGACCAGATCAGCCGGCTGCTCGCCAATTATAATTTCGTTGTCACGCGGGACCCGCAGGGACGGATCGCGCAGTTGACCATCGTCGGCATGCGGGTTTCACCGGCGGTTTCATCTGTCACGTCCGGGGAAATCCCAATCGAACGACAAAGCGCCGAGCATTATGTCGAGGCGGTGGTTCAGGGGCCCAATGGCCGCGAGGTGCCGCTCAGCGTAATGGTGGATACCGGCGCGTCGACGCTTGTTCTGCCCCGGTCCCTTGCGGGTTCGCTGGGCTACACCGCGGATCAGCTGCAGGCCGTGCGTGTGCAAACCGCGAATGGCATGACGGAGGGTCAGTCCGCCATCTTGCAATCGGTTCGCGTCGGCGATGCGGAAACAGCGCGGGTTGCCGTGACCTTCGTCGACGATCGACTGCTTGGCGGCAAGCGGTTGCTGGGTATGAGTTTTCTCGGCCGGTTTCGCATGACCATCGATGGCGGCAACGGACTTCTGCAGCTTGAAGAACAGAGCAACTGACGGGCCCGACTTTCCGTTCGCGTCCTTTAAGTGCGATACTTATTCCATAAATAAATTTTGAGGGAGGCTCTGATGGATAAAGCAGCGCTCGATACCGATAGCTTTAGGCTGCGCAATTTTGTCGATAGCCTTGTTCAGTCCGATGAGCTTGAAATCGTTGAGGAACCTATCGCGCTCGCGGATCTGGCGGCGCGGCACGACAGCAATCCGAAAGCGGTCCTGTTCCGAAATGCCGGTCCCGATGGCGAAGAAATCATCGCCAATCTGATGGCGAGCCGGTCACGTCTGGCGCGGTCGTTCGGTGTTGCCGAGGACGAGTTGCTGCACACGGTCCTCGACCGCCTGGCGACGGATCAGGATGTGGTCGAAATTGGCGCGGCGGATGCGCCCGTTCAGGAAGTTGTCTGGACGGGTGAAGACGCGGATTTTCTGCGCCTGCCCATACCGTTTCAGCATGATCTGGACGGCGGGCCCTACCTTTCTGCCACCCTCGATATCACGGTCAATCCGCAGACCGGCCTCACCAATATCGGCTGCCGGCGCATGATGATCACCGGGCGCCACGAAGCCGGGGTCGATGTCACCGCGCCCAGCGATCTCCGCGCCATTTATGAGGGCAGTGTTGCGCGCGGCGAAAGACTGCCGGTCAGTTTCGTTCTCGGCGCCCATCCCAGTGTCCATCTTGCCGGGTCCATGCGGATCCCCGGCGATGAAACCCAACTGGCGGCCAAGCTGCGCGGTGCGTCGCTGCCCGTGGTCAAATGCGTCACCAATGATATCCGTGTCCCGGCCGATGCCGAGATTATCCTGGAAGGCTATCTGGATGAGCGCGGCTATGTTCAGGACGAAGGCCCGTTCGGTGAGTTCATGGGGTATTACGGGCTGATGAAGCAGAACCCGGTGTTTCACTTGACCGCCATCACCATGCGCCGCGACGCCCTGTTTCAGACATCGACCATCAGCGGGCCCCAGTTGCGCCGGACGGATTCGGGACAGCTTGGCGCGGTCAGGACCGAAACCGTTGTGTGGCGCGCGCTGCAAAGCGCCATCCGCGAACCCATCGCGGTCTATGCCTCGACCGTCAATAATGTGCGGCTGTCCATGCGTCCGCGGGTGCCGGGAGAGGCACGGAATGCCATTGCCTGCCTGTTCGGCTGTCTGGCCAACGTCAAGAATGTCTATGTGGTGGATGACGATATCGATATTTTTGACGACCAGATGATGGATTGGGCCATGGCAACCCGCTATCAGCCCGACCGTGATCTGATCGTGGAAGGCGGATTCCGCGTTGTGCCCATCGATCCTTCGCTCCATGGCGAAAAGGTTGGGGCGAAAGTGGGATTCGATCTCACCATCGCCACCAACCGCAAGGGGTCCATGGAATTCACGGTTTCCGGCCCGCCGGCAATTGCAGAGGGTCAGCGCTTCGACAGCGTGCTTGCGGCCTTGCAGGACGGACCCAAATTCTACCGCGACCTGATGGTGGCGACCGGTACCCGCGACGCGCGGGATGTCATTCCCGAGTTGGAGGCATTGCGCAGTGGCGGGCGGCTGGGACGCGGCAGCGACGGCGAATTTCAGCTCAAGGATTAGTCGGCAAGAGATTCTTGAATCTTCTGATAAGCTGACGCTTCCTGTCGCCAGAGGGGCGATGCGAGAGGTCGGCTGCAGAATTTCCGCTGCAGAATTTTCCATGAATCTAACTGTGGTCATTTCGGGTAAATCGTACGGTGTCGATTTATCGCGGCCCTGCGATTTGGCTATTCCGCTCGATTTTGCCGGTCCCCAGCCGCGGTTTTTCGGCGCCCCGGATGCGGCATCCAAACCCTTCCAGAATAACGACTTTATTGGTGCGACGAGCCGGAGCGGCAGTTGCAACGTTTCCGAAATTCATATGGTGCCCCATTGTAACGGAACCCATACGGAAACCGTCGGCCACATCGTCGAGGGTGCCATTCCCGTGACCGAGGCTCTGACACAAAGTCTCCTGCCCGCGACCCTGATCACGGTAACGCCCGTGCCAGCGGGGGAGACGGGAGAATCATATCAGCCGGTCCCCAGGGATTCGGATTTCGTGATCACCGAGACATTGTTATCGGCTGCCATGTCCGGGGCATCGGATGGCGAGATCGGCGCACTTGTCATTCGCACGCGCCCCAACGACGGCTCCAAGAGGGCGAGGGATTATGGGGACGGGCCGGCCCCGCCTTACTTTACGGCCGACGCCATGGGCTATCTGTCGGCGCGGGGTGTCACCCATCTTCTTGTGGATATGCCGTCCATCGACCGGATGAATGACGGGGGATATCTGACAAATCACCATATTTTCTGGAATGTTTCCGCCGGCAGCCATGAGCTGGCGCAGGGAAGCCGCACCGACAGGACCGTCACCGAAATGGTGTTCGTCGACGATTCCATAACAGACGGGCTTTATCTGCTGAACCTGCAGATACCGGCCTTTGTTTCCGATGCCGCCCCCAGCCGGCCGGTTCTCTATCCCCTGGTCGAGACAGGCTGATGGTGGCCAGTGCATTCGAAAAAGGAATGGCCTTCGCCCGGCGCCTCGATTCAGAGGACCCGCTCGCCCGGTTCCGTGACCAATTTCATATTCCAAAGGCCGAAGACGGCGCCGAAACGATCTATTTCTGCGGCAATTCTTTGGGGTTGCAGCCCAGGATCACGGCCGATTACGTGGTCGCCGAACTGGAGCAATGGAAAGAGCATGGCGTGAAGGGGCATTTCGAGGGCGACTATCCCTGGATGCCTTATCATGAATTCCTGACAGACGGCATGGCCACGCTGGTGGGGGGTGAGGCGGGTGAAGTGGTGGCGATGAATTCGCTGACGGTAAACCTGCACCTCATGATGGTGAGTTTTTACCGGCCGGATTCTCAGCGCTACAAGATTCTGATCGAAGATCACGCCTTTCCCTCCGACCGTTATGCGGTTGAGTCCCAGGTCAGATTCCATGGCTTCGACCCCGCCGACGCCATCATCCGGGTGACGCCGCGGGAAGGTGAGGATTGTCTCCGGTCCGACGATCTCTGTTCGGTGATCGAGCGGGAAGGAAGCAGTATCGCGCTCATCCTCGTGCCGGGCGTTCAGTATTACACCGGACAGCTATTGGACATGGAAGAAATCACCAGAATTGGCCATGGGCAGGGCTGTATGGTGGGCGCCGATCTTGCCCATGCGGCCGGTAATGTCCCCCTGCATCTGCATGACTGGGACGTGGATTTTGCCGTCTGGTGCACCTACAAATATATGAATGCGGGGCCCGGTTCCGTCGCGGGATGCTTTGTTCATGCCCGTCATGGCGACAATCCCGACCGGCCCCGTTTCGCCGGCTGGTGGGGACATGACAAATCCAACCGGTTCGAGATGATCCATCCCTTCAGCCCGACTCCCGGCGCCGAAGGCTGGCAATTGTCCAACCCGCCCATATTGTCACTCGCGGCGATCCGGGCGTCGCTGGATGTGTTCAGTGACGCGGGCTTCATGGCGCCTCTTAGGGCGAAGTCCCAGCGTCTGACCGGCTATCTGGCCTGGCTTCTGGCGGAAGAGCTGGGGGACAGGATCGCGGTGATTACACCCGATGATTCCGTGGCCCGCGGTTGCCAGCTTTCCCTGACCGTCAAGGATGTCGGCCGTCAGCTGTTCGACGATTTGGATGCGGCGGGTGTGGTCAGCGATTGGCGGGAACCCAATGTCATCCGCGTCGCCCCTGTCCCGCTCTATAACCGGTTCGAGGATTGCTATGGTTTCGTCGAACACCTGAAGGCGCTTTGTCCGCCGGGCCCGTCAAAGTGACGCCGCCTGTCCCATGACCGAAACCGCCAATATCGCCATCATCGGAGCCGGTCCTGTCGGGTCTCTCATGAGTCTCTTCCTGGCACGGCGCGGATTCGAGGTCACGATTTACGAAAGACGGCCCGATATGCGGCGGGTTCCTATCTCCGCCGGCCGGTCGATCAATCTGGCGCTGGCCAATCGCGGCATAGAGGCGCTGTCACGGGTCGGCCTGATGGAGGCCTTGGAAAGACACCTCATCCCCATGCGGGGGCGCATGATCCATGACCCTGACGGAACCCTGCAACTCCAGCCCTATGGCAACAAGCCCGGCGAAATTATCCATTCGGTGTCACGGGGGGCGCTGAACAAATTGCTCATGGATGCCGCCGAGGCAGCCGGTGTCGGGATCAGGTTCGGTCAGCGCTGCGACCAGGTGGATTTGGCCGGCGGTAATGTCACCGTCACCGATGAAGAAAGAGGCGATCAGCTTGTTATTCCCCATGATGTGATCATCGGCGCCGATGGCGGCGGGTCTGTGGTCCGCAGCGCCATCGCCGGCGTCAGCGCGGTTAGCGAGGAACCGCTGGATCACGGCTACAAGGAATTGACCATCCCGGCGGATGCCGGCGGTGGCTATGCGATGGAACCGAACGCGCTGCACATATGGCCCCGGGGCGGATACATGCTGATCGCCCTGCCCAATATTGACGGCAGTTTCACGGCCACGTTGTTTCTCCCCAATGAGGGGGACAATAGTTTCGAGGAATTGACGAGCCGGGAGGTGGTGGAGGCTTTTTTTGAACGGCAGTTTTCCGATGCCGTGCCGCTTATCGGCAATCCGGCCGACAGCTTTTTCGAAAACCCCACCGGACGGTTGGGCACCATTCGGTGTCAGCGCTGGCATGAAGGCGGCAAAGGCGTGCTTATGGGGGATGCGGCCCATGCCATCGTGCCGTTTCACGGGCAGGGGATGAATGCCGGGTTCGAGGATTGCGTGGCCCTTGATCGCCATATGGATATGCATGGCCATGATTGGGCTGCTGTATTTGCCGCTTTCGAAGCGGAGAGGAAACCCAGCGCCGATGCCATCGCGGATATGGCTTTGGAAAATTACATCGAGATGCGGGAGTCCGTCCGCGATCCAAAATTTCAGTTGCGCCGGGAAGTGGCCTGGAAACTGGAGGCGCTTTATCCCGATCACTTTATCCCGCGTTATTCCATGGTGATGTTCCATCTGCTGCCCTATGCCGAGGCCTATGAGCGGGGACAGGTGCAGGCAACTATCCTGGAAACATTGACCCGGACAGCCGAGACAATCGATCAGGTCGATTTCGACCACGCCAAAAAACTCGTCGAAGAAAATATTCTTTCCCTACCTGCCCTCGACCGCGAGAAGAGCCCATGACGTCAGACCATAAATCCGTCCCCGAGAGCCCGATGAATTACGAAACCTATATCCTGCCGCACGAACTACCGGATGTCAGGCCGCGGGAAATTCAGCCCGACCCGTTGCTCAACGATCCCGACGAGCAGTTTTTCATCCGCACCCATCAGGCTTTTGAGATCTGGTTTGCGCAAATTCTCGACGAAGTGGCCTATGCGCGGCAGCTTCTGGCCCAGCCGGCGCCCTATTTCGTACAGGAATCCGACGTGCCCGCCGTGGTCAAACATATCCGCCGGGCGGCGGCCCTGTTCGATCTGATCCGGGAGCATCTGCCGGTGCTGGAGACGCTGGACACCACCAGCTTCTACAAGTTCCGCAAACACATATTCGGGGCCGGGGGCACGCAATCCTACAGGTTCCGGGAGGTGGAATGGCTGATGGGGCTGCTGGACAGGGACATCGTGGGGTACACCAAACAGAAGATCGGTCTGGAAGACCGGCTCTCGGGTAAATCCACCAAGCGGCGCGCCGGCGGGCCCAACCCGGTCGAGCAGGAATTGGCCACCATGACGCGCTATCAAGGGGAATGGTCGGATAAGTGGGACGCGCGCCGAAAGCAATTCAAGCCGGGGCTGTTCGACGGGATGGAATCATCTCATGACGCGTTGCATAGCCGCATGATGGATCTCCGGGAAAACGGCAGTCTGCGCCATCATGCGATGAATTGGCTGGCCCGAACTAAGTTTCCGGCGCCACGGGGAACCCGGCCGCAGGCGAAATACAGCGATCTGTTTTCCGAGCGGTTTCAGAAAGCCTATATGGCTGCCCACGGCAGCGATTCAAGCCGTCTCGCCGATTTACAGGGCATGTCCCGGGCTGAGATCGCCGGGGTGGACCAACAGGCGCAAAAACGCATCCGGTTTTTCTTTCGCGACCCGCGCCGGCGCGCCATTGTTTTCCTGCTTCAGTTTTCCGACGAGCCCCTGCTGGCCTGGCCCGCCTCCTTTGTCGAAGCATTGTTGGAGCTTGAGCAGGCTTTTTCCAACTGGCGCGACCGTCATATTGCCATGGTGGCCCGGGTCCTGGGCGGCGGCAGAATTTCGACAATGGGCGCGACGGGATCGGGGCTCGCCTATTTGCGAGCAACGTTACAAAGACGGGTGTTCCCCGAAATCTGGGATGCCAGATCCTTTATGCTGAGCGATGAGGAGGCCTCCGGCATCTATAGCAAACAGCAGCTCAGCCGCTATGGTTTCCTGCACGAAAGACGGCGGCCCAGCCGGGGGCCATGATGGGGTGTTGTTCTAATCCAGACCCAGCGCTTCGAGGATAATGCCGGGCGGGAAGGGGAGGTGCAGGAAATGGCCGAAGACGACCCAGGTCACCGCACCGCATCCAACCGGCAGCGAAAGGGTCATGACCAGGGTTTCCTTATGGCGCAGCATGTAGGCCAGCACCATCAGCGGTACGGAAATGAAGAAACCCAGCAGCCAGAGCAGGAGCGCAAAGCCATAGAGCCAGCCAAACAGTTCCAGCGCCTTGCGTTTGCCGGCCTTGGAGGCTTCTTCATCGGTGAAATCGATGTCGACGCCGGTTTCCCGGTCGTTTCCGCCATTTGACGGCATGATCTCCCGGATGAGCTGATAGGCCAGCAGAACCAGCGCGATAATGCCCACCGTCCAGGGATAGAGCTTCGCCTGAATAGGCATTTCCCAGGCGCCATAGACGACATAGGCGAACAGCAGGATAAACAGCAGCGTCAGAATGGTGCGAGGCTGGAAGCGAAGTCCCATGTCAGGCCTCCGTCTCTTGGGCGTGCATCTTGGTGTCCTTGTCCTGGAGCATGGGATAGGCGAGACAGGCCACCATGACCAGGAAGATGATGATGACGCCCGGCCGCAGCAGGAATTCACCGCCATAGAGCTGCACCGACGTCCACATGTAACGTTCGGCAATGGGGCCCAGCACGAGACCCAGCAGCAGCGGCGGGCGCGGCCAGCCGGCGGCGCGCATGAAATAACCGATGGTACCGAAGGCCAGCATCATGAGGACGTCCTCGAACCGGCTGGCGGCGGCAAAACTGCCGATCACCGCCATGGCCAGGATGCAGGGGATCATCAGCGACGGCCGCAGCTTGGTTGCCATGGCGAGCTGGCGGGTGAACAGTAGGCACAGGATGGACGTAATGATGGTGCCGATGATCAGCAGCCAGATCATGGAGAACGTCAGATGCAGATCCTTGGTCAGCATGTCGCGGCCCGGCGTGATCCCGACGATGATCAGCCCGCCGAAGATAAGCGCCAGGGTGCTCGACCCCGGGATGCCGAACGCCAGGGTCGGGATCAGCGAGCCGCCTTCCTTGGCGTTGGTGGCGGCGTCGACGGCGATCACGCCGCGCACGTCGCCCTTGCCAAAGGTCTCACGCGCACCGGGGCAGGTCTGCTTGGCGCTGCCATAGGCGAACCAGTCGGCCACTGCCGAGCCCAGCCCGGGAATGATGCCGACCCAGACACCGATAAAGGAACTGCGGACTATCAGCCACCAGTGGGTGATGCAATCCTTCATGCCCTGCTTCCGGCCCGCGCCGAGATCGCCCAGCGGCAGGTCTGAAATACCGGTTCCCTTGACCCCCATATAGATGATCTCGGGAATGGCGAAGAGCCCGATGGTGACCGGGATCAGCTTGAACCCGTCCACCAGGAAGAGCTGGTCGAAGGTGAAACGGTGGATGCCGGTGATCATATGAACCCCGACCATGGAGATCATCAGGCCAAAGGCGCCCGCGATGATGCCTTTAACCGGCGCCCTGCCGCTCAGTGCGCCGACCATGGCGATGCCGACCATCACCAGCATGAAAAACTCGGGCGGGCCCAATAGAAGTACCAGCGGCCGCAGGATCGGAATGGCGGCGAACAGTACGATGGCGCCGATGATGCCGCCGATGGCAGATGCGGTGAACGCCGCCGAAAGAGCGCGCGCCGCTTCACCGTTCTTGGCCATGGGATAACCGTCCATGATGGTGGCCTGCGAGCCTCCGCCGCCGGGGACGCTGAACAGGATGGAGGTGATGGAATTGGCTGTGTTACTGACTGCCCAGATGCTCATGATCAGGCAGATGGCCTCGAACTGGTTGAGGACAAAGGCGATGGGCAACAGAAGTGCGATGGCGGTCTTGCTGCCTATACCCGGCATGGCGACCAGAGTGGAACTGATGACAATACCGAACATCATCATCAGGAATGCCTTCCATTGAAGGATACCCATTAGGCCGGTTACGGCTGCGTCCCACATATGCCCTGTCCCGTCTGATTATTTAAAATGGCTGCCCCGCCATCGGGCAGGGCAGCCATTCCTGTTTAACGTGCTACTTGCAGTCCACCTTGGCGGCTTCGCCACCGGGCTTCGGATAAGTGAACTGACAGTTCATCCCCATCTTGATGGCCTTGCGCTTGACCTTCTTGCCGTTGACGGTGACTTTTGTCCGTGAGCCGGAAATCTTGGCCATCACTTCCTTGCCCTTATGGTCGATCCAGATGCGGCGGCCCTTGCGTTTGATCTTCGTGACCATCCCCATATGCCTGAGGAACTTGCTGAGATCCTTCTTGGGCTTCTTAGCGCCGGCCTTGAAGGCCGCAATGACCTTATCGGAGGCACCGAGAATTTGCTGGTTGATCCTGGTCATGACCGACGGGTCGGTCCAGGCCACGTTGCGCTTCGCCCGCTTGGCTTCCTTCAGAAGCTTGGGATCATGAAGCGCCGCCTTAAATGCCGCCCGCAGGATACTCAGCCTGTCGGCGGGTACGTCCGGCGTCGTAAAGAACGGCCGGCCGGCGGCGAGCGGCGCACCCATCAAGGCGGCAATGGCTTTACCATTCTTGGATAGGTACGTGTCGATGTGTGGCACGCCTTTGAGCGCAGCGATGGGAGCGCCATTGTAGAGTATGGGTATGAACCCGAACTCCTTGATCGCTTTCCGCGTGCTCTCATAGGAATTGGCGGTGCCGTTGACTTCTCCCCGCTCGATGGAGAGGAAGCGTGCCTGGCCGCCGATGACACCGGTGATGATCTTGACGTTAAACCCGTCCTGCTTGAGGAGCGCGGGATACTGATAAGAACCGGCGCCGGGTCCCGTCGCCGCAAACAGTGCCGTCTTCTTTGTGTTCCTGAGTTGCTCGTAGGACTTGATGGGCTGGTCCTTGCCCATGACGATCAGGAAGGTCGATGACGCGGCACTTCCCACAGCGCTGAGCTTGCGCAAATCGTACTTGACGCCAACCTCATTGGTGCGTTGTGCCAGGGCTAGTTCGCGGGTCAGGATCGCGATCTCGGTGCCGTTGCGTTTTGCCCTATTCGCCAAGTAGTTGGCGGCGACGATGCCACCGGCGCCCGGCATGTTGATAACGATCATTTTGGGGTTGCCGGGGATGTACCGTGGCATATGACGCGCCAGAAGACGCCCATAAAAGTCGTAACCGCCGCCGGGGGCGGAGCGGACAATCATCTTGATTGTCTTACCTTCATAGAATGACTGGGCGGACGCGCTCGGCGTACTGCCAAAACCAAAGGCTGCGACACTCGCCAGCAGGCTTCCAAACGCAAGGGTTCCGGTAATCTGTTTCATTAAAATAACCTCCTCATCAATCTGTGTTATTCATTTATTGCGAGACAGGCTAGAGGAAAGGCCTAGTTGAGGCAATCCATTCAATGCCGAGGGTTTTCCCGGAAAATCCCGCCTAAAAGAAAAACACTGCCCGCTATTTCTGGCGGGCAGTGCTGTATTATTTAGTCTTGGCCGTTCGGCCTATTTGCAATCGACCATGGCGGCCTCGGCCCCCGGTTTCGGATAGGTGAACTGGCAGGTCATGCCGGCTTTAATCTTCTTGCGTTTCACTTTTTTGCCGTTGAGCGTGACCTTGGTGCGTGATCCCGACACCTTGGCCGTGACCTCATTTCCTTTGTAACTGATGACGATCCGGCGGCCGCCCTTCTTGGTCTTGGTCACCACGCCCATATGCTTGAGCATCTTGCTGAGGTTCTTCTTGGGTTTCTTGGCACCGGCCTTGAACATTGCCACCACGTCGTCCGAGGCGGCAAGGATGCCGGCATTGATCGCATCCATTTGCTTGGGGTCGGTCCAGGAAATGGATCGTTTGGCCTTTTTGGCTTCCTTCAAAAGATCCGGATCCTTAAGGGCGGATTGGAAGGCGGCCCGTATCAAAGCAACCCGCGCCTTAGGGATGCCAGGGGTGGAGAAAAACGGTCGGCCCGCCGCCAAAGGTGCGGCCATCAGCGAGGCGAACTGTTTACCGCTTGGCGACAGGACATCGCGCAGATCCGGGATTCCCTTAAGCTCAGAACGGGGCACGCCAAGATAAGCGATGGGCACCATCCCCATTTCCTTGATGGCGGTCTTGGTACTTTCATAGCTGTTGGAGGTGCCCTGAGTGTCGCCCCGGACCACTGACAGGAACCGTTCGGGTGTCGAGGTATATCCGGTGATGGGCACGACTGGATAGCCGTCATTCTTGAGCAGAATGGCGCGCTGATAGGACCCGCTTCCGGGGCCGGTGGCTGCGAACTTTACGACACCCTTATAGGCCTTGAGCTGCGCCAGCGTCTTAACCGGATGGTCCTTGGCCATCACCATGACCGAGGTGGATGCGGCGGCGCTTCCCACCGAGGTGAGCTTGCGCACATCGTATTTGAGGCCGATCTCCTTAGTGCGCTGCGAAATCGCGATCTCGCGGCTGAGGATGGCGAATTCGAGGCCGCCCTTCTTGGCGCGGTTCATCATGTAGTTGGCGGCAACGATACCACCGGCACCCGGCATGTTGATCACGATCATGTTGGGTTTGCCGGGAAGGTATTTGGTCATGTGACGGGCGATGAGCCGGCCATAATAATCGTAGCCGCCACCGGCGCCGGAGCGCACGACCATCTTCAGTCTTTTGCCCTTGTAAAAGCCGTCATCGGCCATGGCCGGTGCGCTGAAGATTCCGGCGGACGTGATGGCGCCCACCAATCCCGCTAACGCGAGTGTTCCCAAATGAGTTTTCATCGATATTTCTCCCTGACTATCATTGGATGTTTTTGATTCGGTCCTTACGCTAATCGGCCCTGAGCATTTTTTCAATGAAATCGGATCAATCCGGTTGATCGGCGCCCTCATGCAAACCCAAATCGGCCAGTGCTTTGGGCACAAACTTTTTGGCGATCACGTCGTTGCGGGTGATGCGGGGCAGATCCGGATTGAGCTGGTAGAACGATTCCATCTGATCGTGCCAGTGGCGTTTGGTGAGTTCGCCATTGACGGCGAACCCGAACGTATCGCGCTCCTGTTGCCAGATGGTGCGAACGGATTCCGCCGGGGCGGAGACGGTCACATGATGCTCATAAACTTTGCGGAAAGTGTCGAAATCGTCATGCAGTGCCCGTGACGCCCGGATCATGCCGCGGGTCAGGCGATGCAATTCCTCTTCATGGCTTGCCTCGTAGGCCTCAGTGGTTGTTAGCACCCCGTGCGGCTGGAGCGGCACCAGTTCCTTGAGCTCGGCAAAACCGAGAAGCGTATGCAGGCTGTTCCCCGGGTCGGCGGTCAGGGCTATGGCCTCTTCGACACGAATGAGGGAAACGTCGATGGTATCGGCGAGAAGGCGCTCGATCCGTTCCGGCGGCGGGCCGACGGCCTGCCAGTCGATTTCATCCTCGCCAATGTTAAGTGCCTTCACGAGAAGCCGCGCCATGTGATGGCTCAGGGCGCCAAACCCGTCCAGGGCCCAGGATAGCCCGCGCAGTTGGTCAACCGACTTGAAGCGTTCCTGCACCACCAGGTTCTGCGCCAGGCCGCGCGCCATGGAGACCACGATGCGGACGGGCTGGCCTTCCGATCGAAACCGCAATACCGGACCGAGTCCGCCATAGGACACGTCGGTCTCGCCATCGAGCACGGACTTCATGGCCGCCACACCGCCATGGACCGGAATCCACGTGACGTCGAGGGCTTCTTCCTCCCAGCAGCCGAGATAGGTGGCGGCGGCACAGGCGATATCGTCGACGCCGAAGGTCGGACCCGAGCCGGCCGCCAGACGAATGGGTAATCTGTTTGTCATGATTTAATTTTTGTCCTCAGGGTGCGGTTGTCGTATCGAGATGAATGTGAATGGGCTCCGCCCCGTCCTGGATTTCCCGGCCCAGCAACTGCACCGCTTTTTCCGCTTCGCCCAGCGAATAGGAATGGGTGCAAAGTTTGGAAAGGTCCTGCCATTTGTCCTGCAGGATCTCGATGGCCTTGGCGGTGTCCTCCCAGTCCGACGACAGAACGCCGAGCATGGAAATCTCGTTGAACAGCAGCTTGTCGGTGTAGAAATTCTGCAGCGCATTGTGAGTCTTCACGCCGGCGACCACCACGGTGCCGCCTTTCTTGGTCATTTCCACCGCCTGCATGATCGGCTCGGTGGCGCCCATGGAGACATCAAGGACGATGTCGGCCTTGCGGCCGTTTGTAAGCTGGTGCACGCGCTCCACCGGATCCTCGGCATCGACATTAATGGTTGCGTCGGCGCCGAGCTCCCGGGCGATTTCAAGCCGGTATTTATCGTGCTTGGTGCCCGTGACAATGACCTGACCGGCGCCCATTTCCTTGGCTACCACGACGCTGAGTAGTCCGCGCTGGCCCGGTCCTTCGATAACGATGGTCTGGCCTTCGCGCAAATTGGGCCGCGACCAGGCCCAGCGGACGGCGTTGGACATGGGGTTGAACAGGCTCATCTCGGCGGTCGGGATGTCATCGGGCGCCTTGTGCAGCCGTGTCTTGGGATGCAGATAAAGGTGCGATGCATAACCGCCCCACAAATGCGGCGGGTTATCGAACCCCATGCGCAGCCCATAGCCCATGTTTTTGTCGCAAAAGATCGGCCGGCCGTCCTCGCAGGCGAGACATTCGCCGCAGGGGATGGAGGTTTCCACGACCACCCGGTCGCCTTCCTTCACGTTCCAGCGTTTGGCTGCGTTGGCGCCGACGCGGTCGATCCAGCCAAAAATTTCATGGCCCGGCGTCACCGGCAG
>JABJKO010000279.1 GCA_018660305.1 Rhodospirillaceae bacterium | reverse complement strand
GCGATGGTGGTCTCCAGCGGATTGCCGATGGTGTTGGTCAGGACACCGCTGCCGGCAAGCCGGCCGCTGGGCTCGAGCTCCTTGGTGCCTGACGGGTGCATGAAGACCAATAGATCCAGCTCCTCGCATTTGGCCCAGACGGGATGAAATTTTTCATCGGCCAGTTCCTGGCCTTCGACACCGCAGCCGACACTCACGCCGCGCATGCCGAGATTCTTGACCCCATAGGCGATCTGCTCGATCGCGAGTTCCGGGTGCTGCAGGGCGATTGTGGCGAAGGCGACGAACCGGTCGGGGGTGGTGGCGCAAATTTCCGCCAATGCGTCGTTCTGGACCTTGATCAGTTCAGCCGCTTCGTCCCGTTCGGCGTGATACCAGTAGGGATTAATGCTGAGGGCCGATACGTCGATGCCCTGTTCGTCCATGGCGGCGATGCGCACCGAATTGTCGGTCATCAGCAATTCCGCCTTTTCGCAATCCCTGCCGAGAACCGCCAGAGCTGCCGGCACCGCGCAATGGGCGTGCACATCCACCGTCCTGACCCTTGTGCCGTTGACCACCACTTCGCGGCGTTGGGCATGACTGTGCGGTGTGGCTTCGCCGGAATGGGCGCCGTCATCGGAGGCCGACCTCAGAAGTTCACATTCCACAAATCCGATTCCCGAGGGGCCATTACTCATCCGTTTGTTTCCTTAGATTCCTGCTGCGAAGAGCGTGCTTTCTCGATCGTATAACGGGGCTGATCCGGGCGTCCACTGCACGGCCTTAAAACGGCTTCCCCTTTCCCTGTTTGCGGGGCCCGACGTCACGGGACCTGATGCGCAGCCGGTAAGGAACATCGAAATGTTGAATGACGATGGAGCGGGGCGTTACGGCTTTGGGGCCATAGGTGATCTCGGTGACCGTTTTGCCATTGGGATCCTGCACCCTTCTGACGGAGCCGTCGTCGCTCTCGAAAAGGGTCAGTGACAATTGCGACAGGGCGGCATGCAGGGCCTTGCGCGGCCAGTAGGTGAGATGGAGGTCGAACAGGATATGGCTTGGGTCGAAGGCGATGGGTTGTTGTCCTCTGGTCACCAGGGCCGGTTTGTCCTGTTCCTGGACCAGGGTGAACAGGGTGACACCCAGCGGCGACAGCGCCACCACCGCCAGGCGGTCAGGGGTGATGTCGATTTCGAAGCGCATTCTGTAAGTGCGCCCATCGAAGTCGCCGGTCACCAACTGGCTCAGGGACAGAGTGCCCCCAAAGCTTTTCGGGGTCAGGGACAGGCCTTGCGGTCCCTGCGGATTGCCTTGCGTCGTGCCGGCACAGGCGCCGGTGAGCAGCAGGAGGATAAGGATCCAGCCGCGCTTCTTCATGGCGTGGGCCCGTCCTCGGTGGTGGAATCATGGCCCCAACCGGCCATGGGAGACAGAAAGAAAGCGACCAGGATACCGACCAGTATGGTCAGGCCGAACGCATGGATGGCGGTGGTTGCCGACAGGGCGAGGAGGCCAAAAGCCAGCAGGGTCGTAAGGCTGGACAGGGCGATGGCAAGCAATGTCGCCGGGCTTTCGGTTCCGGTTTCCCGGAAAAACAGGGAATAATCGACGCCGATCCCGAGCACCAGAAGCAGCGCCATGATGTTGAACAGGCTTATGGATTCGCCCAGGAAGCCCAGCATGCTCAGGCTTGCCACCGCTGCGATGACCGGGGACGCCATGACCAGCAGCCCGCCCCGCACACCGTAGCGCGCCAGGAGAATGAGCAGCACCAGTCCATAGGATATCAGCGTGAGCCAGATGGTCTGGTGGCGGTACTGGCCGAACAGGGTGGAGATATCGCCGGCCGGGTCGACGAAATGGAGCCTCTTGTCACTATCCGCGACAGCGTGGAGCGCGGCGAGGTCATGCACCCCCCGCAGTCCGACGACGCCGATGACTCCGCGCGCGGTCTTGCCCAGCCAAAGATGGCGATGGGGCGCGGAAACCGGGTGGGCCAGCCACTGCCCGAGGCTGGCCGGTGTGCCGCTGCCGGCTTGCTCGAACGCGGCGACATAGTCCGCGCGTGTCCGGTCTGGCAGGCCGATCCGCTGTGCGACGCGGTCCAGAATGTTGTTCCCACTGGTAATAATGTCTTTCAGGAGGGCGCGATTGCCTGTCTGCCGTTGCGGTGACGCGATGAAGTCGGAGATAGCCCGGTATCCGGACAGTTGGCCGGTTTTCTGAAGAGACCGCAATTTACCGGTCAGGGCTTCGCCGCGGATCAGAAAGTCTTCGTCGTCACGCCCTTCGACCAGGAAGAACTGGCTGGCGAGATTGCGGCCAATGAGCGTTCGGGTTTCCATTTCCTCGGCCATCACCACCGCGTCCGGCGTCTGGAGCAGGCGGACATCGTCACTCGCCACCAGTCTGAGACAACCGAAGATTGCGATGATGGCCAGAACCGATAGGACGAGCCCCGTACGCCATGTTGGCCGCCGGCGCCACAGATCGCCGTAAGCGCGTACCCAACTGAGCGGCTGGTCATATTTCGGCGGGGACAAATTGTTCGTGAAGGGCGGATAACAGATCGCCACGCAGCTATAGGCAATACAAAGCCCGACACTGGAAAACAGGGCCATTCCCTGCATGCCGGGAAAGGGCGCGAAAAACAGCCCGGTGAAGCCAATCACGCTGGTGATCAGGCCGAGGGTGATGCCGGGAAAGATATGATTGAGGGCGGCGGCAGGCGACCAGTGGGCGCCAAACCGGAACCTTTCACAGAAATAATGAAGCGAATAATCGACGGAAATGCCCACCAGACTGGCGCCGAATACAAGGGAAAGAAGATGCACTTCACCGAATACCGCCAGACACGCGGCGAAGCCGCCCAGGCAGCCGAGACCGATGGACATCAGGGTCAGCACAAATGGCCTCGATGAGCGGAACAGTACGATCAGCATGGCGACGATACCGAGCAGGGACCCCAGCCCGACAGTCGACATTTCATCAAGGGCCGTATCCGTCCCCGCGGCCGCATGTGGCAGGACGCCCGCAAGGAGAAAGTCGGCACCTTTGAATTTCGCGGGCAACTCGGTCCGCAGGCCATTCAGCAACGGCATGAGCTGTTGCTGGACTGAAAAGGAAAAGGGCGACTCGGCCAGTTCGCCAATGAGGAGCACATATATTTTGCCCGCTGTTCTGACGATCAAATAGCCGTCTTCCAGCGCCGGGAGCCCGATCATTTCCGATCGCCGCTCGTCGAGAAACCGCGGTAACAGCAGCAGTGGGTCTTTTTCCACCAACTGTGAATTAAAACTTGTCTTCGGGCTGTAGTAGCGCTTGAGAATGGCGCGCTGAAACCCGTCCTTGTCCCCTGCCGTCAGCTGGTCCCGTGCCCCGTTGCTCAGGAGCTGAAAGCGCAAAGGGAAATAAAACGACAGCGCATGGCGGATCAGCTCCTGGTCATGTTTCAGGCGCAGCGTGCGGAACCGTCCGGATTTGGCCAGACGCCCGTGAACATGGGTGACGGCGGATTTGGCAGTCTCCTTATCCTTTGCGCCGACCAGCAGGACCACATGCCGTTCGAAACGCCGTTTCACGCGGGTCACGGCATCGCGGACCACCGGATCCCGTTCCGCCTTCGGCAGGAGCGACATGAGATCGGCATTGATGGGTGGTTTCCCCGACCCGGCCATGATCAGCCAACCGGACAGCGTGCATATGCCGACAACCCAGAAAATGGCGAAAATCTTACCGCGCAAAATAACCCTTCTCCGCCTTTCCCAGTTGGCATGAGACCGCGTCTATGTCGCTGAAGCGGATGGACGTTCGGTCGCCGTGTTTTTCTTCAATCAGCAAATCCTCGACGAACCGGCCGCCTGATGCGCGCACCGTCTCGATGATGGCGGAAAGAGTTTCGGTTTTGGGCACCAGGGTGAGACGCCATTGCGATTGGGACGATTGAGACTCCACATCGAAAATGTCCGTCAATTGGTCGGTATCGCCGGAAAACAGAGCCAGAAAAATGTGGGAGAGTGCCCGGAAAACCGGGGTCTGCTCCAGATTGACCTTCTGCGCGACGCCATCTTCGCCCCATCTTATCAGGGCGTCTCTTTTGATCAGCAGTCGGGCCGGGAAGGGGGCCTGAACCTGCCAGAGGACGCCTTTCCCCGCGACGAAGATGAGACGGCCGTTTGAGGTGAGCGGGCGCGTCAGGGCCTTCAAGGATTTTTGCTGTATGAAGGTCGCGCAAATCACCGATTGACCGCCCAAAAGCCGCCGTACGTCAGACAGCGAGGCATCGGCCGCCAGGGGGGCAAGGGTGATAATCGCCGTGATCACAAGGGAAAGCGTGGCCTTAAATTGACGTTTTACGCTCTGGCTCAGGGAACCAAAAAATCTCATGACCAGCCCTTCGCCCCCTGGCTCTGTGAATTGGTGCGCTGAACCTGTCGGCGCACAAGATATTCCCCGGCAAACAACAGGCCCATCAGAGAATAGGAAATCAGGCCATTATAGAGCGCCCAGAAACCCATACCGGTGCCGAGCACCGTGTAGAGCGCCATGCTTCCGTTGATAATAAAGAAACCGCACCAGACCATGGTTACCTTGCGCGTATAGGCGATCCCTGCTTCCGGCAGGTCCGGTGTTTTTAACCGGGCGATCCGTTCGATTATCGAGGGTGGGCGAAGGAGCGACGTGAAAAACAGGATGAACATGAGGACATTCATACAAACCGGATAATATTGCAGGAGCACGACCGAATTGGAGATTAGCGCCAGGATGCCGACCAGCAGCAGGGCCGCGACGATCCAATTGGACTGCGGCATGGCCCCTGCGGCGCCATTCATCCGCTTGGCCAGAAACAGTCGCGCCATTGCCATCAGGATCAGGATGAGCGCGATCATTCGCGCGTCCATATAATCCAGACCAAAATAGACAATGACGGGGTAGGCGACGATCAGGGCGGCGAAGGCTATTTTGGCGGCGTTCATCGATTGCGTCCTACCTTGCCCGGCCCGGAAAATCGGGAAGAACTGTCGCCGAATAGCCGCGCTTGCGATCGTAGCCATAGACGGTGGGAACGGCCTTTGCGGATAGGGACCGCGCGTCGCGGGAGGTGGCAAATTTCAAAAGCTGCAAAAGCGATACCATGCGCGCATCGGTTCCGGGAACAATGTTGGGCGCCTTGATGGCGAACAGGGTGGAGAAGCGGTCGATGTAATCCGCCATGGAGGGCGCCGCTCCAAGCTGTGAGGCGCGGCTGATGCGGGCGCCATGATCCCCATGAATGACAATTATCGACTTTTTGAAAGTGCCGGCGCGTTTCATGGTGTCGAACAGGCGCTGCAGTTTGCGCATCACGCACCGGGTCTGGTCGAAATATTCCGCATAGTGTTTTTGCCGGGAGGCTGAGCTATTGGTGCCGTCAGGGAGGTGCTTCTGGCTCCAGGACGAAACCGGCGAGCGTAATGCGCAGTCGGGCCCATATACGTAGGGATAGTGGGGCATCAGCAGATGGGCAAAGAACAAGGAACCGCCCTTTGCCCGGGATATATCCGTCACCAATTGATCGAAGCTGGTTGCGACGGCAAGCGGGCCCACGCGCCCGTGCCACAATTGCGCACCGATGGCTTTGGCGGCGCTTAACAATACCGGCCCCGGCCATGAGCGCCGTTCATCCAGCGTTTCCGTATACTTGATCAGTTTGATGAGGGTCAGCGAGCTGTAATACATGTTCAGGATCAATTTCACCCTTTCGGCCAGTGGTAGACCGGCGATTTCCGGGGATCTCAGATTGTCCGGCTTGTAGGTGACACAATTGGCGACGCGGATTTGTTGCGTCTGGCAAAAATCGATGTAGTTGGATTGAACGATATTGATCCGGTAATTCAGATCCGAAAATGCCTTGAGATAGGCGTTATTCTTTAGCGAAAACCCGTATCGCCGTTGCGTCATATGATTTGCGCCAAAGCGGTCATTGTCGGAATTCATCGCGCTGGTCAGGGACTGCGCCGTCTCGGCGTACTGGCTGTAAGCATGGCTGAAGAGACGAAACCCGGCGCGCTTGTAGAATTCGCGCATCCTTCTTCCCATGGCTTCTCCGCCCGTCAGCGCCTTTGTCATACCGGCCGCGCCCATATGTTCGTCCAGTATCAGATGGACGACAATTGGGAGGGCGTTGTCGCCCTTGTTCGGAATTGCCGCCGTTTGAGAAGCCCGGTCCTTGGAGGAGAAGGCTGCAATGGCGATCGTCGAACAAAGCATCGCCAGGAAGGCGCCCATAAGCACCTTGTTCGCATGGTCGCGAAGAAGAAAAGCCAGCGCCAAGACGATCAGAAGAGTCGCAGCCAGGGCGACGAGGCGGGTACTGATTTCAGCGACACCGAACTCATAGAGGGCATCGCTTATGACGATGGTGATTAATATGGCAAAGATGAGGGCGCGGAAAATTCTGGAGGGGATTTGCAGGAGTGCGGTCAGCCCCAGCGCCACGATCCCGAGTAACGTAAGGACGACAAGAATATCGGGAAAAATCCGCGCGTAACCTGCATAAAAAATATAGTTCGCGAAATGGGAAAGAATGATCAGCAGGCACGCGAGAAAATCGAATAACAACCGGTTTTTCGTTGGGGGCTGGGACTGTTCCATGGATGTCTAGCGTGGCCGGCGATACCACACGAGCAGACGCCTTCCTTTGATGACTTCGCATGTGTCGACGATCTCGGCATGGTCGCCGATGGCTGCCAGAAAAGCGTCGCGGCTGTAATCGGTGAAAATGTCGTCACGGAGTTGCAGCATGCGGCCGATCATGGGGTCTTCCTTCTCGACAAATTCGATGACCCCTTGCGGCGCAAGCGAGATTAGCCAGGCGATGATTTCCGGCAATGGGATGTTGCGCCCGATGGCGAGGTGATGAACCACCGCATAGGCGAGAAGCGCATCGGCATTGGCCCGGTCCTTCAGGCTTTTTCTTTCCTGTCCGAGCCAGCCCTGACCCGGGCTTGGATCCGCCGCATCCACCACCAGTGGCAGGAACCGCAAATTCTGCGCTTTTGCCCGAAGAAAGGCGGTGTTGACCGTCGCCGGATCGTTGTCGAAACCCACCGCCTCCTTTGCCCCGGCCTGAAGCGCGATCTTGGCATATTCTCCGGTGTTGCAGCCCATATCCAGCAGCATGGCGGGCTCTACCGTTGAGGCAAAATTTTCGGTGAACCCAGCCTTGGCGGCGGTGGCGGCGGCATCATAGCTGTTGTCCTCTTCATAGCCGCTCCAGCTATTCGACCCGGTAGCCGGTGGTTTGAGACCAGCGATCCATTTTCTGAGCCCGCCAATCATGGCGAGGAAGGATGATCGCGGCAGGCGGCGTTTCTTTACCCGCTCTATCTGCGCGTCCTTGGTTGATCGGACGCGGGACTGAAGACGCACCGGCAGGGTGACGTGGGTCAGCACCCGCCAGTTCAGCAGATGGCGCCAGGAGAGGAACTGGTTGAGATCCTCCGAGCGAATGCCTTCCAGATGCCCCCGGAACCATCCGTTGAAGGGCACGTCTTTCAGCGCGGTCAAAAGCAGCGGGTTGAGAAACTGTTCGCAGAATTGCTGATGGGCGGTCCAGTAGTCGCCCTCCTGATAGCGCCGGAAAGACAGGGGATCGATGAACAAGGGCTCCGGGCCGACGAATTGTACATTGTAGGCCGACGCATCGGACAGGGTGACACCCCGGCCCAAAGATTCCTCCAGGAGATCCAACTGCAGGAGGGCCGCGGATTGCAGCGCCGAAAAACACCATTCGTAAGGGTAGGATATGAACGGAATGAGCGAATGTTCGAGAACATACCGGACGTTCCCCCCATCGGTACCCAGCAGATCGGCGGAAACCTCATCGGTAGAGATGAGCCGGTTGGATGCGATCAGATCAGACAGAAGGCCACTGTCGCGCACGAATTCGTAATCCGGTGCGCCATATGCCGACACGCTGCGAAGAATTCTGTCCTCGAGCCGGTAGACCTGCCCGGCCGGATCGCGAAAGGACGCCTCGTCTCGCCGCGCGGGTTCCATCAGTCTTTTTCCCGATCGTCTTTGTCGGCGGTATTGGACGGGTTATTGGGAGAGAGAAAATTCTTGATTTTGGTCCAATATATCCGCAGCACCACAAGAGCGCCGGCGATGGCCCCGATGATGCCTTGAAGGATCATGCTACCGGTGCCGGGATCCAGATAAGCCTGCGCTGGCGGGATACAGACAGCGGTAACCGTCAGAGCAATGGCCGAAACGGCTCCAACCTGTTTTGCCGTCATGGGGCGACCTATTCCATTCGGATATGGGTGGACACGGCGGCTACAATGCCCAAAAACAATCTTTCGGGCAACGATGGGGACAAACGTGCTATCAAGCCAGCTCCTATGAGAAACAGGGGACGGGCAGTTGAGGTATGGACTCTTCTTTCTGGTTGTTTTTCTTGTAACCGCTGGTTCGGGGGCGCCGCTTCAGGCTGCCCCAAATTACGAAAAGGCCCGGGAATTTATCCTGACCGGCGTTGCGCGGACCATCGAGCAATTGAAAGTCCAGGGTCTGCCGCGCCCAGAGATCGCCAAGCGCCTGCGCCGTGAATTGCGTAGCGGGTTCGATGTTCCGACCATCGCCGGGTTCGTCCTAGGGCCGCTGCGCCGCCGAATAACCAAAGATCAGAAACGCCGGTACCTGCACGAATTCGAAGAATTGATCGTGCTGACCTACACCAATCGGGTGTTCAATGTTCAGCCCCGCATCAAAACGATTTCGCCGGATATTATCCGTGTCACGGGATCGACACCCATCGGGAGCGATCAGCTGCTGGTCAAAAGCGAGGTCAATAGATCCGGGATCAAGTGGGTGAAGATCGATTGGCGTCTGCGCGAACGCGACGGCCGGCTGCTGATCATCGACATTATCATTCTCGGTATCAGCCAGGCCCAGGTGTACCGCTCCGAGTTCGCCTCGGTCCTCCGGCGAAACGGAGGTGGTATCGAAGGGCTGATCGCCGCCCTGATACGCAAGAACCACGTACTGCGGGCGAAAAAATAAAACTGTCACATTTTTCCGGTTTTTCTTTTTCGCTTTCCATGCACAATCTGCGGTAGTTCATTGATTGGGGAGATAACGTCATGCTGACACGTATCGCTGTCGTCTTTTTGTGTTTCTGGACGGGCGCCTGCGCCGTTGGAGTCCAGCACCGCTATGATGCGATCGATGCCAAGATCGATGCGACTACGGATTCTTCGGTTTCAGTCGCCGTGGTCGATGCCCGGCCCTATGTGGTTTCCGGCGAAAAGCCCGCCAAATTTGTTGGGCTGTCGCGCGGCGGTTTCGGCAACCCCTTCGATGTTACCACCGCGACCGATAAGCCGTTGGCAGAGGACATGACGTCCGCAATTGTGTCGGCGATGAACGCACAAAATGTGGCTGCAAAGCCCGTCCTGGTTTCGCCCGGAGCGACGTCGGAAAAAGCGCTGTCAGAGATGCTGAAATCCAACGCAAACCGCAACGTGATGTTGATCCTGTTTGAATGGAAGGCGGACACCTATTCTTCGACGGCGCTGAATTACGACGTAACTCTGCGGATCTTCGATCGGACGGGACGCGAGCGTGGCAAAACCAGAATTGATGGCAGGGACAATCTCGGGGCCAGCGCCTTTAACCCGCCGGCACATTCCCGGAAAGTCATCCCAAAGGCATTTAAGAACAAAATCGAAGATCTGTTCAGTGACCCCGTGATCGTCCGCGCCTTGAAATAGTCGCGGATGCGGCGGGCTAAATGCGCTGGAAAATCAGCGACGTGTTGATTCCGCCGAAGGCGAAATTGTTGGACATCAGGTATTCGGTCTCGAGCAGACGTCCGTCCTTCATCACGTAATCAAGCTCGCCGCAGCGTTCGTCCACATTGGCCAGATTGATGGTGGGGGCAAACCAGTTGGCATGCATCATTTCGATGCCCAGCCACGCCTCCATGGCGCCGCAGGCGCCGAGTGAATGTCCGAAATAGCTTTTGAGCGAATGGATCGGCATGGTCGCGCCAAAGACGGTATGGGTCGCCTTTGTTTCCTCGATATCGCCCCATTCCGTGGCGGTTCCATGGCCGCTGACGAAGCCGATGGCATCCTTGTCCAACTCGCCGTCTTCCAGCGCCAGCCGTAGCGCCAGCTCCATGGTCTGGGCCTGCGGCTGGGTGACGTGGTTGCCGTCGGTATTGGTGCCAAAGCCGGTGATTTCCGCGAGGATCGTCGCGCCCCGTGCCACGGCGTGCTCGCGTTCCTCAAGCACAAGGGTCACCGCGCCTTCGCCGATGACCAGCCCGTCCCGGTCCCTGTCATAGGGTCGCGGCGTGTTCCCGGGCTGGTCGTTGAGCACGCTGGTCGCATAAAGCGTGTCGAACACCGCCGTTTCGGTAACATCAAGCTCGTCGGCGCCACCGGCGATCATGACATCGGCCTTGTTCCATCGGATAGCCTCTGTGGCATAGCCGATGGCCTGGCTACCGGCGGTGCAGGCGCTCGAGGTCGGGATCAGACGGCCGGTGACGCCGAAGAAAAGACCAATATTCACCGCTGCGGTGTGGCTCATCATCTGGATGTAGCTGGTCGCGCTGAGCGTCCTCGAGTGTCCCTGTTCCATCAGTTCGGCGAACGCCATCATGGGCTGCGGGCTGCCAAAAGATGACCCGTAGGCGATCCCCGTCCGGCCCTCTTTCAGAACCGGTTCATCTGTCAGACCGGCGGAGTCGAGCGCCCGTTCGGTCGCATAAACTGCCATGTAGGAGACCGGGCCCATG
>JABJKO010000278.1 GCA_018660305.1 Rhodospirillaceae bacterium | reverse complement strand
GCAAGTACGAGCTGGTTCTGATCGCCGAAGTAACTGAATCGGACCGTCGCCTCGTTGAGTGAGAGAGACATCAGGTTCGTTTTTTCGAGCGTCGCAATTTCGCTGAAACGCTCGCGCAACCTGACCCAGTCGGGTAGCCCCGACAGGGGGATAACCGCAACCAATTCACGCTGTTCGCCAAACCGGATGAGATTGTCCTGCTTCCAGCTCTCGGCAACCTCCTCACGAATTTTCATCGCCGCCGACCGTAAAAATTCTTCCGTCGAATTATTCGGGCCGGACGAAAAACTTTTCACCGACGTGCTGCCCCATACACCTGAACCAAACCGGCTCAGGGCAATTTCGAGTACCGATCCGTGCGCTGCGCTGTTTCGGCGTAGCGTCGCCGCGGCGAGCACCACGCCGGAGGCGCGATAGCGATCCGCGATGGCCGTCAGACGGGCCTGGGCACCATTGAGCGCCTGTTGTGGACTGATATCGGCAATATCCGCGGAATCGCCCCGCGGGACGATCAAGGGGATTAACGCATCCTGCGGCGGTAAGGCCTGCCAGGCTCGGAGCCAGTCGTTTGCGCCATCCCAAAGCTGAAGGGTGCCGGCCGCGCGGTAAATGGGAAGAACAATCAGCGGTTTACCCGGCGTTTCGGCGAACGGGACGCCGGCGTCACGGAGCATTTTGCGTGTTGCCGCCTGATTGAAGCGCACCGTAAGCGTCGCAATGTAGCGAACCGGTGACGTTTTCTCGCCCTCCACGTCGATACCACCGACAATGTCTACCAGAACGGCCGATGAAAGGGCTGGAATCCGACTATGGCCGGCCAGGGGGGCGATTCGGTTCATCAACCGTTGGAAGGCGGCAGCCTGTCCCCTGGAGAGGGCAATATCGCGCGCCGCGGCGGCGGATTCCGCCGTTTCGTCGACAATGACATCGTTGACGGTATAGATAGAGCGGTCGCGTGCGACCGACGGATGTGCCGAGAGGAGCAGCACAAACGCAACAAGTCCCGCCGCCGAGCGCAGACCTTTGGAGGTCGCCGTTGCAAACCGACGCGGATCAAGTATCTTCGCGGGAAACCATGCCAAACACATGATCGGAGAATATCCGGTTTCCAACAGACGAGGAAGCGATTAACAACCGCAGCTACAAAGATGCCGGCGTCGACGTGGACGCCGCCGCCGATCTGGTGGAGTCGATCAAGCCCCACGTGAGGTCGACCGACCGTCCGGGTGCCGATGTGGAAATCGGCGGCTTTGGCGGGATGTTCGATTTGGCGGCGGCCGGGTTCAAGGATCCCATATTGGTCGCGGCCACCGATGGCGTGGGCACAAAACTCAGGGTTGCTCTCGAAGCAAATGACCATGCGGGTGTCGGTATCGATCTTGTCGCCATGTGCGTCAACGATCTCGTCGTCCAGGGTGCGGAACCGCTTTTCTTTCTTGATTACTTTGCCACGGGCAGCCTCGACCCGGCCCATGCGGAAACGCTCGTCGCCAGCATCGCCGCCGGATGCCGAGACGCTGGCTGTGCGCTGATCGGCGGAGAAACGGCCGAAATGCCCGGTATGTACGCCCATAAGGATTACGATCTCGCTGGCTTCTCGGTTGGCGCCGCCGAGCGGGGGTCTCTCCTCACCGGCAGCGGGATCCAGGCCGGTGACGTTGTGCTCGGCCTGGCATCCAGCGGCGTTCATTCCAATGGTTTTTCTCTGGTCCGACGAATTGTCGAGGATCTCAAGCTGGATTATGCCGCAACGGCGCCTTTTGATTCGGCACCGATGGAAGATGCCACCCTGGGCGCGGCGCTCCTGACACCCACGAAAATTTATGTCAGATCATGTCTCGCGGCCCACCGGCAGGGTCTGGTCAGGGGTCTCGCCCATATCACCGGTGGCGGGCTGATCGATAACATTCCGCGGGTCCTGCCAAAAGGCCTCGGTGTAACGCTGGATGCGGCAAACTGGCCCCTGCCTGCAGTGTTCGCGTGGCTCGGCAAGGCCGGCGGGATCGCCCATGATGAACTGGCCCGGACCTTCAATTGCGGTATCGGCATGGTCGTCCTGACATCGCCGAACGACGCCGATGCCGCAAGGAAATCGCTTACCGACGCCGGAGAAACCGTGTTCCGGATCGGCACCGTGCACACGCTGCAAAACGAGGATGCGCCCCGGGTCGTGATCGACAATACGAAATCCCAATGGCCCGCCTGAAAACCGCCATCCTGATTTCAGGACGCGGCAGCAACCTTCAGGCCCTGATAGAGGAATGCGCCGCCGCCGATGCGGCCGCCGATATCGTCCTGGTCCTGTCCAACGTCGCCGATGCCGGCGGCCTGGCCCGGGCCGAAACGGCAGGGATTGCCACACAGGTAATAGACCATCGGGCCTTCGATGACCGGGAGAGCTTTGAAGCGGAGATAACGGCCTGTCTGGAACAGGCCGGAGTCGAATTGATCTGCCTGGCCGGGTTTATGCGCCTGCTGACGCCAGGTTTTGTCAGCCATTGGCTGGACCGGTTGATCAATATTCACCCGTCCCTGCTCCCCGCCTATAAGGGCCTGGACACCCATGCCCGCGCCATCGCCGATGGCGTCCGGTTTGCCGGCTGTACGGTTCATTTTGTAAGGGCGGAGATGGATGCCGGTCCGATTATCGTACAAGCGGCGGTCCCCGTGCTGCCGGAAGACGATTCTGAGTCGCTCGCGGCCCGGGTTTTGGGTGCCGAGCATCAATGTTATCCGCTGGCCCTCCGGCTGATCGCGGAGGGCCGGGTTACCATTGAAGACGAACAAGTGCTGATCGACGGCGCAGCAACGCCAGCCGGTTTGCAAATCACCCCCGAAACCGCGTCATAGGAACAGCAACAGCCTCTTGACGCGGTCCACCGACCGCAGATATTCATATTGCCGAAGCACTAAAAAAAGAGAGCGAGTGACTATGTCCACCAATGATGCCGTTACCCAGCAAGCACAGGCCGGTTACAAGGTGTTTTGCAAATTTTTTGGTCTCTCCACCGTGGCCGTTTTCGTGGCACTGGGCCTGATGGGGCTTTTCCTGCTCTAGGAATTACCCGACGATTTCGGTTTCGCTGAAGAAATAGGCTATTTCGATTGCCGCGTTTTCAGCGGAATCCGATCCATGAACTGAATTTGCTTCGATGGATTCGCCGAATTCCTTCCGTATGGTGCCCTCGTCCGCATTGGCCGGGTTGGTAGCGCCCATAACCTCACGGTTTTTTGCGACCGCGCTTTCCCCTTCCAGCGCCTGGGCCACCACAGGTCCGGAGCACATGAACTCGCACAAATCATTGAAAAAGGCGCGTTCGGAGTGGACGGCGTAGAAGCCCTCGGCCTGTTCGCGGGTCAGCTTCAGACGCCGCTGCGCGATGATCCGCAGCCCGGAATCCTCAAGCCGCGCGTTGATCTTACCCGTCAGGTTTCGCCGCGTTGCATCCGGCTTGATGATGGAAAGTGTCCGTTCGATGGCCATGGAGCCCATTCTCTCTATGTTCCGATAAAGCGCGGCCTTATATCCGGTCTAAGCGGCTGCGGCAACCGAGTCGTGCCCTATCGGGGTAAGTGATTTTGTCCGGCAGGCCGGCCAGCCGCTAATCGCCTGCCTTTTGCTCCCACCCACCCCGTTCATTTTGTTGCCAGTAGGCCAAATTATGCCCCGATGCGGTATAATCGCGCCAGCGGGACCGAGCCGCCTCGACGGCAACCTGATCGCGGCCATCGAACATCTCGAGACACCGCTCAAACCCCTCCATATCCGCCGCCGTGACACCATCGGTCAGGATCAGGATCTGGGGGTCGTTGGGCCCGTCATCCTCGGCGGTCAGCCAGATAGGCTGGTCTGCGGCATGACCGTTCTGCGCCGTACCGTGGGGCAGGAACGAGGATTGCTCATAGGTCCAGAGGGCACTATCGAGGAACGCAACCCGCTCCGCCGATCCGGCCCTTATGACAGCCCGCTTGCCCGCCCCCAGGACTTTCTCCAGCAACTTGGGCAGCGCCCGCTCCAGCGGCGTCCGGGTCAGGTGGTAGAAGCCGATATCGGTCATCTAACCCTTTTCATAGTAATCGGCCACCAGACGGTCGAGCAGCCGGACGCCGAAGGCCGTGCCGCCGCGGGGTGCGGTGGGCGAATCCGAATTGGCCCACGCGACGCCGGCAATATCCAGATGGGCCCAGGCAACATCGTCCTTGACGAAACGCTGCAGGATCTGCGCCGCCGTGATGCTGCCCGCGTCACGGCCACCGACGTTCTTCATATCGGCAATCTGCGAGCGGACCTGCTTGTCATAGGCCGCCCCGAGCGGCATGCGCCAGACCGCTTCGCCGGTCGCCTTGCCGGCCTTGTCCAACTGTTCGGCCAGCTTGTCGTTATTGGCGAACAGCCCGGCATGGTGATGCCCCAGCGAAACAATGATGGCGCCGGTCAGGGTCGCCAGATCGATCATGGTGTGTGGTTTGTGGACCTGCTGGCACCACCACATGGCATCGGACAGCACCAGCCTGCCCTCGGCGTCCGTATTGATGACCTCGATGGTCTGGCCGGACATGGTCTTGACCACGTCGCCCGGCCGCTGCGCATTACTGGACGGCATATTCTCCGCCAGGGCACAGACCCCCACCGCATTGACTTTGGCCTTGCGGGCGGCCAGCGCATGCATCAAACCGGCCACCACGCCGGCGCCGGCCATGTCCCATTTCATGTCCTCCATGCCACCGGCCGGTTTGATGGAGATGCCGCCGGTATCGAACGTCACGCCCTTGCCGACGAAGGCGATGGGCCGCTTGTCCTTGGCCTTCGGCGCGCCGTTCCAGCGCATGGCGACGATGCGGGACGGCTTGGCGCTGCCCTGTCCGACGCCGAGCAGCGCGCCCATGCCGAGCTTGGCCATCTGCTTCTCATCAAGGATTTGAATTTTGACGCCAAGCTTACTGAGTGACCTTGCCCGCGCGGCGAAACTCGTCGGGTAGATCACGTTGGCCGGTTCCGAAACCAGATCGCGGGTAAGGAACACACCGCCGGCAATCTTGCTCAAAGGGCCAAAGACCCGACGCGCCTTGGCCACGTCGCCGGTCATCACGCACACCGCGTTCAGCGACGGCTTGTCGTCGGATTTTTCCTTGGTCCGGTATTTGTCGAACCGGTAGCTGCGGAGCTGCGCGCCATAGGCGGCATTGGCCGCGAAGTCAGCCGCCGAAAGCGAACACCCCTTGATCGCATCGATCACCACCGACGCGCTTGAATCGGCGCTGCCACTCAGCGCGCCGACCATGCTACCGCCGGCATTCTGGGCCGCCACCGCGTCGATATCGCCGGCCTTGCCCAGCCCGATCAGCAGGATCTGGCTTGCCTTGGTGCCCTGGGGAGCCAGGATCTTCAGCGCCTGACCTTTACTACCCTTGAACCGCCCTGCCGTCATCGCCCGTTTGATGGCCCCGCCGGTCTGCTTGTCGAGTTTCTGAGCCGTCCCCGATAACGTCTTGGCATCGGTCGTAAACAGGACGAGAGCGCCGCTTCGTTTCAGGTCCGGGCTCGCAAAAGTCAGTCGCATAGATCGTTCTCCAAAGGATTGATGTGTCGTGCTCCGTCACATTTTGACGTTGCACCAATGTAACCATGGGCGCGATAAAAGGAAGGCGTTTCGCGAATCAGCCGCGACACACTATTGTGCCGCCGCGATCCGGATGGAATACCGGCACGCTTCCGTTCTAAACTGTACTCATCGACGATAATTCGGACACAAGAAAATGGCTCAGGGAGTCGCGGTACTCATACCCTGTCACAATGAAGAGCTGACGATTGGCGACGTGGTGCGCGACTTCCGCAGCGCCATACCGGATTGCAGCATCTATGTTTACGACAACAACTCGACGGACGAGACCATCGCCAGAGCCCAGGAGGCCGGCGCAATCGTTCGCAAGGAAACATTGCAGGGCAAGGGCAACGTGGTTCGCCGCATGTTCTCCGACGTGGATGCGGACATTTATATCATCGCCGATGGCGACGGAACCTATGACCCGAAGGTCGCCCCGGCCATGGCGCGAAAGATATCGGAAGATGGCCTGGATATGGTGGTGGGCGTGCGGCTCCAGGACGAATCCGACGATGCCTTCCGGCGCGGTCACCGCATGGGCAACGTGACCCTGACCCGGTTTGTCGGATGGCTGTTCGGGCACCGCTTCACCGACATCCTATCCGGGTACCGCGCGTTCTCGCGACGCTTCGTCAAATCCTTCCCGGCGCTGGCGACAGGGTTCGAAATCGAAACCGAACTCACCATCCATGCGCTGGAGCTTAAGATGCCGGTGGCCGAGGTTGCCGCCACCTATGCGGCGCGCCCGGCGGGATCCGAGAGCAAGCTGAGCACCTGGCGTGATGGCTTTCGGATCTTCGCCACCATCGTGTTCCTGTTCAAGGAAGTCCGCCCGGCGCGTTTTTTCGGCGCGCTATTTGCCGCCCTCGCGGTGATTTCCCTGATCCTGGTGATCCCCCTGTTCCTGACCTATCTGGAAACCGGGCTGGTGCCCCGTCTGCCGACCGCCGTGCTGGCCACCGGCATCATGATGGTGGGGTTTCTGACCGGGCTGTGCGGCATCATCCTGGATACGGTGAGCCGCGGCCGCCGTGAGGCCAAGCGCATGCGGTATCTCTCCATGCCGGGACCGGGCCGGAACGGATAATCCGATTCTTAAGGCAGGTCCTCGACGCGCCACAGGGCCATGGTCCGCCCCCAGCTCTTGAGATAATCGTCGTCGCGGATTATTTGTTGCGGCACCGGCAGGTTAAACGGCGGCAGTTCCAAATTCAGCGGGCGGAACGAGCCCAGCTTGATGTCGCGGTTCGCGGTGACCCGCGTGTAATGGGTGGTCAGCAGATAGCGGGCACTGGAGTTCTTGATGTTTTTCAGGGCCGTCCGGACGCTGGCATTGGGAAAGTGGATAAACAGATCCCGGCACAGGACGAGATCGCAGTCGGGCAGTTTGTCGGTCAGGACGTCGAGGGTGACGAACTCCCGTGCGTCGTTGCCATACCTGTCCCGGTTCTGCGCCACCGGACCGGGGACGATGTCGGCGCCCATATAGCGTGTCCGCCCCCAATCGATTTCCTTTGCCCAGTTGAAATCACCGCACGGCACATCGAACAGGCGGCCCACTTCATATTCCTTCAGGAGCCGTGGCAGTGCGGCGCGCAGTGTCTCCGTCGCGGCTACCGACGAGCCGGTCCCCGAGAGAGATTCTGAATCGCCAAACAAATTGCGCTCGTAATAGAAATTGAAAATCTCTTTCGGGTCGTCGGTCCCGTTGCGCCGTCGGAAGGCGGCGAGATGCATATCGCGCCGTATCTTGTTGAAGACGGAATAGATAAAAGCGACGGGCGTCATACTCACGCCCCCTTTGAGACAGGCGAACGGTCAGCCGGTTCCAGACGCAATGTCAGAGCCACCAGGGCGCAGAGCAGGACCATGGAAAACATCAGCCAGCCTTGCCAGAAACCGAAGCTGATATTGAAAGTCATGAACAGGCTCATGGCTATGCCGGCAACGAGCCCGCGGTTCCGCTCAAAGGACGGGGCACGGGCCATCCCCCGTACCAAACGGGCCAGGGAACCAAGGACAAGCAACACGCCAATCGCTCCCAGTTCCAGCCATGTCTGCAGGGCGGCGCTGTGGGGATGAAGGGGCATCCAGTTGCCGACCTGAAGGCGGTTATCGGTCCGTGTGCCATAAACGCAGCCACTGATAAAAGCCGTTTCTTTTCCCGACGGTATGGACCGGGCGGAATCCATTCCCCATCCGGCGATGGGCTTTTCGAATATTCTCTGGCTACTGTAATTGTAGATGAGCAGCCGGTGCGCGGCAGAACATTTATAACCGCACAGGGTACAGATGGTTTTGTCGCTCAACTCAACGGAAAAGATGGCAGGCATGGCGACGAAAAGGCCCGCAAGCAGAACGAGGACGGGCCAGAACAGACGGCCGTAGCGGTTCACCAGGAAATAGACCACCACACCGGCGACCAGCGCCAGCTTCGCCGACTCGCTCTCCAGAACAAAGACCGTCACGAGGGAAGTCCCGATCAGCGCCAGCGCCAGTGGTTTTAAAGATAGCCTCAACAGCCCGACGGTAAGTGGCAGCATCATGCAAACGGTGATCGCAACACCCCGATTGTAGGAGCTTGCAATGAAGGGATCGCTTCGGGCGAAGGCAAACAGGCTGCCCCCCAGCGCCACGTCGACCCAGACGACAGCCTGCCCGGCCATCAGCCCAATCGCGGACCAGAACAGGATCGATCGCTTTTCCCGGTCGGACGCTTTTTGCACAATGAGCACGATCAGAACGGCAGCGATGACATAGCCCAGCAGTTTCAGGGAGGTCTTGGCGGCGTCGCCGGGGTCGATCGCCCACAGGGCAGAAAACAGGGCGTAACAAGGAACCGCCAGAAAAACCGCCTTCTGTTTCAGTAGCGATCTGACATCGTCAGCGGTCAGTGACCTCAACGTCCCGGCATGAAGCACGAAGAACAGGAGAATGAGAAACCAGAGGCCCTTTGGCGCGAGAAAGCCGACCGGACCAAGCAGCACAAATGTCACGTAACGATCCAGTCAAACAAGGTTGCGGCGGATCCAATCATCGAGTCAGCCATTCGGTGGGCGATCGGTAAACGGACCGGGGGACAAGAGCTCTTATGGCAGACATGACATATCGGCCATCAGCCCGCAAGCTGGCGCGCTAAGCACCAATCCCGTCGATCCGCACCAGCACATGGCCATCCAGCGCGGCAAAGCCGACATAGCTGTAACGGACATTGTTTTCAGCGCAAAATTCCTGCCAGGCCTTGTATTCATGGAGCCGCCAACCGGGATAATTAAAATACTCGTCGAACAGAATCAGACTGCCCTGCCGCAATCGGGAGCCCATATGATCCAGAATGGTCCGGGTCGAATCGTAGAGATCGCAATCCACATGGGCAAAGCTCACCGGGCCCTCATGCGCCGCCATAAAATCCGGTAGGGTATCGCCAAACAGACCGACAACAAGTTCCGCATTGGCCGGCACTTTGGGAATCGCCTTCTGGCGAAACGCGCCGGCTGTTTCCACATGTCCCGACCAGTCTCCGGGAAGGCCGGTAAAGCCATCGAAGCCGTAAATCGTCGCGCCGGACGGCAAAACCGATGCCAGCTCCCGCAGGGTGTTTCCCGTGGCCACGCCAAACTCCAGGAAAAGCCCCTCCGGCAGCGCGTTTTCTCCCGAATACCGGACGATATCCCGGTGCGTCGGGAATATGGTGGCGTGCCCCATGTGGCTCTGGACATAGTCCGCCGCCTCGGACCGCGCTCGAATTTGCAGTTCATAGAGCAGGTTTCGCGAATAGTATTTATAGAAAAACCTCTGTATCAAACGTTCGGACAGAGACTTACGCGTTTTCATGGGGCAATTTCCGTGGCTCGCTTATTGTGTTTATGGATCGCGACATCGACGCAACCAACAAATCGATGCTTTTGACTCCGGGATGGCATAGAAACACCCCACCTGAAATAGAGTAATGACGTGGACGGGCACAAGCTAATTTCATGGATCGAGGCATGCAGGCAGCACGATGGAGCCCGGCGGGGCAGGGTCGACGGGGATTTACGTGACCACGAATAGACTTTCACTGCTTGTTGTTGCCCGCGATGAAGAACGTCAGTTAGAGGACTGCCTGACCAGCGGAACCTTCGCCGACGAAATAATCGTGGTTCTCGACCGCTCGACGGATGCCAGTGCAACCATAGCGGCACGCCTCGGCGCCAAAATCATCGACGGGTCATGGGTGGATGAAGGCGAGCGCCGCATGACCGGAATCAGCCAGTGCGGCGGTGACTGGATTCTGGAGCTCGACGCCGATGAGCGCATATCTGCGGAACTGGCGGCGGAGGTGGCAACGCAGATACAATCCGATGACGCGGATTACTATGTGATCCCTTTCAGAAACTATATCGGCGGCCGCTGGGTGGCGCATGGATGGGGGGCTTATAACGGGATTGGCGCGAAGGCGGCGTTGTTTCGTCGCGGCATGAAGCAGTGGCAGTCCGGGCTGGTGCATCCCACCATCGTGCTCGACGGCAAGAGAGGCCGTCTGCACGGGCATATCGACCACTTTGTGGATGAAGACATTACCGCTATGTATGCCCGGCTCAATCGTTATAGCGCGGCGGCGGCGGCGGATGCGCTGGCCAAGAACGACATCCCCCATTGTTTTTCGACGGCGCGAAGGTTCTTCAGCCGGTTTTTGAAATCCTATGTTCAGCGGCGGGGGTACAAGGAGGGCTGGCATGGCATGGCGCTGGCCATGTTTTCCGCGCTGTATCCCGTGCTGACACATATAAAAATTCTCGAATCGATGGACGCTGCGCACGAAACAAAGAACGACACCAAATGACCCACAGCGACGATCAACCGGATGAATACGGGGCGGAGCCCCTCAGCGCGATCACTGAGCACTTGACCTTACTTTGGATTTGCCACTTCACTGGGGCGGCTCGCGACCCTAACCGCCAATCAAGTTCAAATTCGTGAAACGCATCGATCGCTATATATTCCGGCAGCTTCTCACCACAACGGTATTTATTACCGTGACGCTTACCGGTGTCGTCTGGCTCACCCAGTCGCTTCGCTTTGTCGAAATGATTATCAACCGAGGCCTCTCAGCACCGTTGTTTCTCTATTTCACCATGCTGCTACTGCCCACCTTCCTGGGTGTCATCCTGCCGATCGCCTTGTTCATCTCTGTCGTGTTTGTCTATAACCGGTTGCTGATCGACGGCGAACTCGTGGTCCTACGCGCCGGTGGGTGCAGTCAGTTTGCCGTGTCAAAACCTGCGCTCATACTCGCCGGTCTCGTCACGATCGCCTGCTACACTCTAACGATTTATCTCATTCCCGCCTCCCACAGAACCTTCAAGGACATGCAGTACACGCTGCGCGATGCCCATCCAACGGTCCTGTTGCAGGAAGGTGTTTTCAGCAATGTCATGAGCGGCATCACCGTCTATGTGCGCAGCCGGGGGAACGATGGCGGGCTATCCGGCATCATCGTCCATGACGCGAGGAACAGGGAACGGCCGGTCACGATGATGGCGGAACGCGGGACAATCGTCTCCGCCGAAACCGGCCCCCGTATCGTGCTGGTAACCGGCAGCCGGCAGGAGGTGGACGAGAAGGACGGCAGACTATCGCTGCTCTATTTCGATCGCTATTCGTTCGATCTGGACACCGCGTCCCAGGGGATACCGAACCGATGGCGCGAACCGCGCGAACGGTACTTGAGCGAGCTGTTTTTCTCGGAAGATCAGGCAAAGACAATCGGGTATTACTACAAACTGCGTATGGAAGGGCACCACAGGCTCTCCATGCCCCTGCTACCCCTATGTTTTACACTTGTAAGCCTGGCACTTTTGTTAATGGGGGACTTCAACCGGCGCGGACAAATGTGGCGCATATTGAGCGCTATCGCGATCGTCTTCATTGTTCAGGTTGCACAGCTCGGGCTCAAGAATTTGGGAGAGAAAGAGCCCAACATTGCTTTCCTGATTTATCTGATTCCCCTAATCCCCGCTCTTGCCGCGGTTTGGCTACTGAACGTCCCTCACCTTCTTCAGCGCCGCTTCCCGGCGCGCCTTGTCGCTGACCAGGGTTAAGGGGGCGGGACATGAGACTTCATCCCACCTTTGGCGCTTATGTCGGTCGCCAGTTCCTGATTTGGTGGTTTAGCGTTGTCGTCGGCATCACGATTCTGATCGCCCTCATCGACACCGTCGAGAACCTGCGACGGACGGCCAGTTCGACAGACATTTCCTTGCTGGGCGTCCTGGTGATGACCGCGTTCAAGCTGCCGCATCTGGCGCAGGAAGCCATCCCTTTCACTGTACTGTTCGGCGGCATGATGGCGTTCTGGCGCCTCAACAGGCACAACGAGTTTGTCGTCGCCCGGTCGGCCGGAATTTCCGCTTGGGAATTTCTCCTGCCCATTCTGCTTCTGAGCGCCTTGATCGGTATCGTAAAAATTACAGTCTACAGCCCGTTCGCCTCGGCGATGATGCTGCGTTACGAACAGCTGGAAACAAAGCACGACAAAGGGAAAAGCAGTTTGGCCGCCATTTCAGGCGAAGGGTTGTGGCTGCGCCAGAATACTAATGATGGTCACTACATTCTCCACGCCGCGGCAATCGACCCGGCCAAAATGGTCATTGAAAAGGTTATCGTCTTTCGATTTAAGGCAAACAACCGGTTCAGTTCACGTCTCGACGCGGACCGCGCCAGCTTGAAAGACAAGACATGGCTCCTGGGCAGGGCACGGTTGACCGGTCCGGAAATTCCGCTCCAGCATCTGAAGACAATACAAATTCCGACAGATCTGACTCGGGAAAACATTCAGGATAGTTTTGCCCGGCCTGAGACCATGTCATTCTGGGCCCTTCCTGGATTTATTGAGGTACTTGAAAAGGCTGGGTTTTCAGGTCTTCGACATCGAATTTACTGGTATTCGCTGATCGCCGACCCGTTTCTGCTCTGCGCGATGGCCTTGTTGGCCGCTGCCTTTACGCTGCGGCCCCAGCGTCGTGGCGGCGCCACTATTGTCATAGCGGCGGGCGTGGCCACTGGCTTTATGATCTATTTTGCCTCCGACGTGGTGTACGCGCTCGGTCTTTCAGCACGCCTTCCCGCACTGCTCGCGGCCTGGAGCCCAGCAATCATCGGGTGTCTGCTGGGGACGGGTGTCCTGTTTCACATGGAAGACGGATAAATTCCTGTGCGTTACGTGGTCGCTCTTTTCCTTATTCTTTTGATGGCCGGCGCACCTGCCGGCGCTCAGGAAAAAAACAGCGCTTTGCCTGGCGACCCCGTGCTGTTCAAAGCGGATCAACTCCGCCATGAGCGCAAGTTGGGAATAGTCATCGCCAGGGGCAATGTGGAGATCACGCAAAATGACCGTGTCCTCCGCGCCGACACCATCAGTTACAATCAAAAGACCGACACGCTGAAGGCGACCGGCAATATCGTTCTGATGGAGCCGACCGGCGATGTAATGTTCGCTGACTACGCGGAACTGACCGGCAATTTCAAAGACGGTGTTATTCAGAATATCCGAATTTTACTATCGGATAACGCCCGCGTTGCCGCCGTCGGGGGCCGGCGGATCGGCGGCGAGGTCACCGAGATGCGTAAAGTCGTGTACTCGCCCTGCCGCACTTGTCTCGGACCTAACCGACCGCCAATCTGGCAATTGAAGGCAGTCAAAGTCATCCATGACAGGCCCGCACAGACCATCGAATATCGCGACGCCTTTCTCGAGTTTTTCGGAGTTCCGGTATTTTACACACCCTATCTTTCACACCCCGACCCGACGGTGAAACGCAAAAGCGGATTTTTAACACCGCGATACGGTTCGGATTCTCAACTCGGCATTACTCTGGAGACCCCCTACTACATCAACATCGCACCGGATAAGGATCTCACGCTCAGACCCATCATCACATCCGACGAAGGCCCGGTCCTCGCTGGCCAATACAGGCAACGGTTCACCAATGGACGTTTCGAGTTCGAAGGCAGCGGTACAAGAGGCAGCGACGAAACTGGCAATAAGGAAATTCGCGGCCACATATTTTCAAAGACACGGTTCGACCTGACGGATACATGGCGAACCGGCGCTGATATCGAGTTTGCGTCGGACGACACGTATTTGAGACGCTATGGATTTCGCTCTCCTGACACGTTGACCAGCCATCTGTTCGCGGAAGGGTTTCGCGGCCAAAACTATGCTGCCGCGGAGGCGTATTACTGGAGGGGCCTGGCCGCCGACGATGACACAGGCGAAACACCGATCGTCGCACCCCTCCTGTCCTATAGCGCCCTGGGCCAGCCCGGTCGTGGCGGCGGGCGCTGGACACTGGATGCCAACTTCCTCTCCCTGACACGGACTTCGGGCACGGACAGCCGCCGGCTATCGCTTCTGGGCGGATGGGAATTACCCCACATCGCGCCGACCGGCGAAGTCTACCGGCTCTATGCGTCGCTGCAGTCTGATGCCTATTTCGTGGATGATGTCGTCGCCGATGGGGCGGCACCGGGCACCACCCTTGACGGCTTTACGGGCAGAATATTTCCCCGTATCGGCCTGGACTGGCGATTCCCGTTTGCCCAGTCATCCGGAGGCTCCACCCGGATACTTGAACCCGTTGCCGGTATCATGATCAGCCCCAACGGGGGCAATCCCGATAAAGTTCCCAATGAAGACAGCCAGGATCTGGAATTCGACGACACCAATCTCCTGAGTCGCAATCGCTTTACCGGCATCGACAGGGTGGAAGGCGGACAACGGCTGTATTATGGGCTGCAAATGGGATGGTTCGGACAGGCCGCCACGACGTCTGCATTTGTGGGGCAGAGCTACCGGGTTCGGCGGGATAGCACTTTCAGCACCGATTCCGGTCTGGAAGATCATTTTTCCGACATTGTCGGCCGCGTTGCGATCAAGCCCAACTTTCCACTTAATATTCAGTACCGCTTTCGCCTGGACAAGGGTGATTTCTCACCACGCCGCAACGAAGTGACCGCCAGCCTTGGCCCTAAAGCGTTCAAATTGAACGTAAATTATTCTTTCTTTGGCCAGGGCACCGGTTCGGGCGAATTCACCGACCGAGAGGAAATTATAACGGGCTTCAGATCCCAGATTACCAACGAATGGGCCTTCAGCGCATCGACACAGCGTGATCTGGAACTGGACGAATCGCTCAGACATAATTTTCGTCTCGAATATGTCTGCGACTGCTTCAAGATGTCGCTTGATTTCACGCGAACATTTACTCAGGACAGAGATGTCCGTCCCACGGAAACCATATTTCTCCGGCTCTCCTTCAAGAATTTGGGTGAGGTTGGAACGTCCGCCGGTCCCTGAGTGACAGCTCGGTGATTGCGTCGCCAAACCTGACCCGGTAGAGTCGCGAAATTCAAATATTTTCAGGATGTTGATCTGTTCGATTGATGATGAAAACGGTTACAGCAACACTCGCCACCCTGGTGTTTTTCGCCGCAATTCATATACCTGATTTTGCGGCGGCCCAGAGCGTTCAGCGCATCGCGGCGATCGTCAATGAAGACGTTGTGTCGGAATACGACCTTCGGGCGCGTATGCAGGTCGTCATTGTCTCATCGAAATTGCGTCCAAGTCCCAAACTGCAACAGCGGCTCGCCCAACAAGTCCTGAGAAATCTGATCGACGAGCGCCTGCAGATGCAGGAAGCGAAACGGCGCAATATTCGTGTTTCCAAAAAGAACATGAAGCGAGCCATCGCCTCCATTGAACGCCAGAACAAGCTGCGCCCGGGCGCCTTCGATAGCTACCTCCAGCGTCAAAGATTGCCCAAGGATTCCGTGGTTAACCAGATTCGCGCACGTATAGCCTGGCAAAAGCTCATGCGACGCGTCCTTTTCCCGCGCGTAAACGTCAGCGATGACGAAGTTGACGAAACGCTCGACCGGTTAAAGAAGCGCAAAGGTCAGATGGAGTACAGGCTTTCCGAAATATTATTGCCATTCGACACGCCGGAGCAGGAAACAGAGGTCCTTCGCACCGCACAGCGACTGACCGACGAAATGCGCCGCGGCGCCAATTTTGCGGCCGTTGCCAGACAGTTTTCCCAGACCGCAACGGCCTCGGTGGGTGGCGATCTCGGGTGGCTGCAGGAAGCGACCATGAACAGCACCTTGCGCAAAATCGCGTCCAGCATGAGCAAGGGTGAAATTGCCGGTCCCATAAAAACGCTCAGCGGTATTCAGATTTACCGTATGACGCAAAAGCGCAAAGTTCTGGCGGGATCCGAGAAGGATATCGTCGTCGATCTGCAGCAAATCCTGCTTCCTCTGGACAAGGCATCGTCCGCCTCCGACATAAAAGTTCAGCTAAGCCTGGCCAAGACTTTGTCCGATACGGTCTCCGGCTGCACGGATCATGCGCGCGCGGCTCAGGAAACCAACGCCCAAGGCGAAGCAAAGCTCGGCAAGCTTCGGCTGGGTGACTTGTCCCAGACCATTCGCAAGGCCGTGACGACACTCGCCGTCGGAAAGGCAAGCCCGCCAGTCCGGACGGGCCGTGGCATGGCGGTCCTGATGGTCTGTGACCGCAAGGAGCCGGCTGGCAATTTGCCCTCTCGTAAGGCCATAAAGCAAAAGCTGGAAGGTGACCGTGTAGAGGTTCTGGCACGAAGATATTTGCGGGACCTGCGTTCCAAGGCGATTGTGGATCTCCGCGTATGACGGTGGCGCCTTCCGACAATGGGTCTCATCCCATTGCGGTCACCATGGGAGAACCGGCCGGCATCGGTGGCGAAATTGCCCTGCTCGCCTGGAGCCGGCGCACTAAACAAACACCGGCCTTTTTTCTTATCGACGATGCGAACCGGCTTCAGGCCCTGGCCGAGCAAATCGGGCTGGAATGCGCGGTGACGCCCATAGGCGAGCCGCAGGCGGCCGAGGCGGTCTTTGGTGACGCGGTGCCTGTCCTGCCACTGACTGTGCCCGTCCCCTCCATTCCGGGAACACCGGATACGGCTCAGGCGGCGGCGGTCATACAATCCATCGACCGGGCGGCGGATCTCGTCGCGTCCGGCGATGCCGCGGCCATGGTCACCAACCCAATTCAGAAATCCACCCTCTATGAGGCCGGGTTTTCGCATCCCGGCCATACGGAATATCTCGCGGACCGGGCAAAAATGACGTCACCGCCGGTGATGATGCTCGCCTGTGATTCTCTTCGTGTAGTCCCGGTCAGCATTCATCTCTCGCTCAGCGAAGCCGTCGCCAGCCTGACCACGGAGGCGATCGTCCATTGCGGGCGCTCGACAGCGGCGGCATTGAGCCATGATTTCGGCATTGAGAAGCCCCGTATCGCCGTTGCCGGTCTCAATCCCCATGCCGGCGAAGACGGGCATCTCGGCCGCGAGGAAATCGACATCATTGCCCCCGCCGTCGCGCAACTCCAATCCGACGGGTTGTCGGTTACCGGGCCGTTCCCTGCCGATACGCTTTTTCACGCCGGCGCCCGGCAGCATTACGACGCGGTGCTGTGCATGTATCACGATCAGGCACTGATCCCCCTCAAGACCATCGATTTCGACGGCGGCGTCAATATGACCCTCGGCCTGCCCTATGTGCGCACGTCGCCGGATCATGGCACCGCGCTGGATATCGCGGGAACCGGACAGGCCAACCCGGCGAGCTTTATGGCCGCGCTGGATCTGGCGCAGGCCTGCGCGGCACGCCGGCATACAACGAACCCGGATCGCCGTGTCGCCTGACCCGGCGTCCGACGCCCCCACCGCCGTCACCCTTCCGCCGCTTCGTGAGATCATCGCGCAGTACGGTCTCGGCGCCCGCCGGTCCCTGGGCCAGCATTTTTTGTTCGATCTGAATTTGACGCGGCGCATCGCGCGGGAAGCCGGGCCGCTGACCGGCAGAACGGTGGTGGAAATCGGACCGGGCCCCGGAGGGCTGACCCGGTCGCTGCTTGAATCGGACGCGAAAAGAATTGTCGCTATCGAACGGGATGCGCGCTGCATAGAAGCTCTGGGAATATTGACCGCCGCCTATCCCGAACGCCTGGAAATCGTCGAGGCAGACGCGCTGACAGTCAATCCCGCCGCGGCGGCGGGTACGGATGAACCCTGTATCATCGTCGCCAACCTGCCCTACAACATCGGAACCCGGCTGCTCATCGACTGGCTGCGCGATCTTGCCGGTATCCAGTCAATGACCCTGATGTTCCAGAAGGAAGTCGCCGACCGGATCCTGGCCCCGCCGGGCGCATCGGGCTTCGGCCGTCTCAGCGTCATCACGCAATGGCTGTGCGACGTGCGACGGCTGTTCGATATCCCGGCCCAGGCCTTCGTGCCGCCGCCCAAGGTGCAGTCGACGGTGATCCAGCTTACGCCGAGACAGGAGCCGCTGGCGCCGGCGGAATTCAAGGATGTTGAGGCCATAACGGCGGCGGCCTTTGGACAACGGCGCAAGATGCTGCGCTCGGCCCTCAGGAGCCTCGATGTGGACGCCCTGCCCCTGCTGGAGGCGGCCGGCATCCGCCCCGACCTCCGCGCTGAAACACTCTCCGTGGAAGAATTCTGCGCCCTGGCCCGGGCGTTAAAAGCAGCCCGCGCGGCAAAGGCGATCAGCCTTTAAACGAGGTGCATATATTTATAACGTGTTATTTTATAACGTTATTTTTTTGGTCAAAGCCGTGAAAAAATGTGTGAATTTCACCATCCGGGCGACTCTTTTCAACCACCTGCGGCGCCCCTCTGACAACAGACATCCGAGTATAAAATGAAAGCAGACATCATCTCTGGATGTCTGCTTTCATTCATAAGCCTGTCATTACCTAAAATTGTGTCCGGTTGAGTTCTACGCGGCGCGGATCTCCTGGAGGAATTTGTCGACCTCACCACGTAGGACGTCGCCCTGCAGGGCAAGTTCCTTGGAAGCGCTCAACATCTGAGTAGAGGAGGACTGGCTTTCGCTGGCTGCCTGAGTGACCTGGGTAATATTGTTCGATACCTCCTGGGTGCCGGCGGCGGCCTGCTGAACGCTGGTTGCTATTTCGCGCGTTGCCGAACCCTGTTGGTCGACGGCCGAAGCGACCGAAGTTGCGATTTCACCAAGGTGGCCGATGGTCGACCCAATACCCTGGATGGCTTGTACGGCATCGTTGGTAGCGTTCTGGATGGCGGTGATCTGGGCAGCAATCTCCTCGGTCGCCTTGCCGGTCTGGGTGGCCAGGGATTTGACCTCCGATGCCACCACCGCGAAGCCCTTACCGGCATCACCGGCACGGGCCGCTTCGATGGTCGCGTTCAACGCCAGCAGATTAGTCTGGCTCGCAATGTCGTTAATTAGATTGACTACATCGCCAATTCTTTGAGCGGCTTCGGCCAAACCCTCAACCTTCTCATTGGTCTGTTTCGCCTCATTCACCGCGTTCTGGGCGATTTCGTTGCTCTGGGTGACCTGACGACTGATTTCCTCGACCGAAGCCGACAGTTCTTCGGTGGAAGAAGCAACCGTCTGAACGTTGACCGACGCTTTTTCGGAAGCCGCAGCGACGGCGGTTGCCTGCTTGTTGGTTTGCTCCGCAGTCGCCGACATGGTTTCAGCCGATGACTGCATCTCCGTCGTCGCCGAGCTTAACGTCTCTACGACTGAACTGATCTGCGTGTCGAAGGAAGCAATGATCTTTTCGATTTGCTCGGTCCGCTTATGCTGTTCGGCGGCTTCGCGCTCTTTTCGCTCCGCCTCCTTGCCTGAGGCTTCCTGTTTCTCAGCCTCATGCCGACGCTCTTCTGCCTGCGCCTTATTCTCGGCATCGCGCTGTTGGGATTCGAGCTTTTTCGCTTCGATCAGATTCCCTCGGAACACCTCAAGCGCTTTCGCCATGGTGCCAGTCTCATCGCGGAATTCCGTGCCCACGATCTCAACGTCGGTATCGCCATCCGCCAGCCTCGAGACAGCGCCCGACAGAATTTGAACCGGACTAACAATGCTGCGGGCGATGAAAAATCCGACAAAAATGCTGACTATCAGGATGCCGATCGTGAGCCCAATCAAGGTACGCGAGAGAGTGCTTTTTGCCTGCTCGTAGGTGGCTCGTGCCTCGGTTAACCGCGTTTGGGAAAATACCGTTACCTTTTTGAATGACGGCCCCATGGCCGCGAAAATGCTCGAAAGCTTCTTCGTTTCCTTCTTGAGGATCAGGCTGGTTTCGGCAAAATTCTTGAATTTTCCGACATAATCATTCAACAGGCCGTTTATCGCCTTCTGTGTGGCCGGAGGGAGAGTGGATGCCGCCAATAACGACCGGAACTCAGCCTGCCGCTTGTCGATACGGGCGACATATTTTTGCGCGCCGCGCATGATGAAATCCTTTTCGTGCCGGCGCATCATCAGCATCTTGACCGTTAGATTATCCAGCTTCACTTTCTTCAAATAGGTCTCCACGCCGTGGACAGCCTTGCGAAGTGCGCCCTGCAGTCCCGACTTCTCATTGAAACCGAGCGTTTTCTGGAGATTGAAGACAGTTTCAAACTGGGCAATGTGGGTCTTGACGCCCGCGGAAAGTTTCTGCGATGCGCCGTCGACCCCCTTGGCAGCGGGCACCTGACGGATCTCACCGAGTACCGCCTGGCCGTGTTTGGCGGCCTTCAGGTATTTACCCCGGTATTTAGGGAGCCTGCGCAGCAAGAAATCCTTTTCGCTTCGTCGCATCTGAAGCGCGTTAATCTCCAGTTTACTAATCAGACTGGCGATCGATGTGTAGGAATCGAGCTGGGTCTGGTTGGCATCGAACTTCGACTGGAATACTGCCGAGGTAATTCCGAGACCGATTACCCCAGCCGCCGCAATGCCGACGATGGACCATATTCTCTTCCCAATGCCACTATTCCGCAGCAGGTTCTGCCGTGATCCAGCGTTTGTCGTTGAGTTCAATTTTACCGATGTTTTCGGAGCAACGTTATCGTCGCTGTCGGTGGGCGCCGCATCATCAGCCGTTTGATTCTGATCGTCGGGATTCATTACAATACTTTCCTTTTGCTTGCGTTTTGAAATGCGCCGCACCGAACGCAAACTGATTTTGGCCGGCAGAATCGCCATTTGTACTTATACATAAGAGATTAATTATCATTTTCACTTATACATATGAGAATAGTTCTCATTTGCATTTATATATATGAGATCAATTCTCATATGTATAAGTAATGTGCATATTTTTATAGTTACCCGTTTATGTTAACAATTATTCAAGATTTTTGCGAGCAACCACCCCATATCCCTTTACCTATAGTAGTAAAAAACCTTTTCATCATCTGATAGTCTTCGATCCTCCCGGTGACCGCGAAGTCCCGGAAAATCCATTGAAAAGCTTTCCCTCCCCAGTCCAATAGCCCAGTCCAATAGAAGTTGGCGTGGCGAGGACGGGAGAATCGCGTGCCGTCGGGCGCACAAAAAAATTATCCAACAATTATACCGGACACCCTCGGATTTATTCCAAAGGTGACGATGGGATGGGTGACGCGCGAAAGACTTTAAGCCAGACCGGCTGCTCATGGACTCGCTGCGCGATCCTGCCGGCATTCAGTCCATGACCCCGATGTTCCAGAAGGAAATCGCCGACCGGATCCTGGCGCCGGCGGAATTCAAGGATGTGGAAGCCATAACGGCGGCGGCCTTTGGACAACGGCGCAAGATGCTGCGCTCGGCCCTCAGGGGCCTTGATGTGGCCCCGCTGTCCCTGCTGGAAGTGGCCGGCATCCGCCCCGATCTCCGCGCCGAAACACTCTCCGTGGAAGAATTCTGCGCCCTGGCCCGGGCGTTAAAAGCAGCCCGCGCGGCAAAGGCGAAGACCCCATAAAAGAAAACGGCGGCCCCGCCAAATTACGGGGGGACCGTCGTCTCCGCGGAAAATTTAGCTGTATAGGGCTCTAGACGTATTTTATGCTCGCTTAGCGCTTGGTTTTTCCGACCGTCCGGGCCGCCCTCGGGGCCTTTGGTGCAATTGGTTTGGAGCCGCACTTCGGACAGACGGCGTTCGCCCGTTTTAGATCGTAAAACTTGGTCGCGCAGGCTTCACACACGTGCTTCGACCCAAATTCTGTGGCGTTCATATCTCTAGTTTCCTCTTATGCCAGACTATCGTCTTGACCGGATCGCCGGTCGTCGCCTCGTAAGTGGGGAGACCCCTGTGGCTCAGTAGCCTTCCTGGAGGCGTTTGACGAATTCGGAAAGCCCTATCCGGCGCTGGCGTCTGAGCCGTTCGGCGGTGACGATGGCTTCCACCTGCCCGACGCTTTCATCGATGTCGACATTGACCACGATGAAATCATATTCGGCATAGTGGCTCATCTCGTCGGAGGCCTTGGCCATGCGGGCGGCGACCACCTCCTCCGGATCCTGCGCCCGCTGATGCAGCCGGCGGTCGAGCTCGATGGTGGAGGGTGGCAGGATAAAGACGCTCACCAGATCCTGACGCGCTTTCTCCGCCACCTGCTGGGCGCCCTGCCAGTCGATATCGAACAGCACGTCGCGGCCGGCGGCCAGGGCGTCTTCCACCGGCTGGCGAGGCGTGCCGTAGTAATTGCCGAACACCTTGGCGTGTTCCAGCAATTCCTGGCGGTTCACCATCAGATTAAACTCGGTGGGGTCGACAAAATGATAATCGCGCCCGTTTTCCTCACCCGGCCGTCTCGGACGCGTCGTCACCGAGACCGACATGGTCATATTGGAATCCTGTTCCATGATGCGCCGCGATATGGTGGTTTTACCTGCCCCGGAAGGCGACGACAGGACCAGCATGAGACCGCGACGGGCTATTCCGGATGAGGGCATGGATCGGTCCGCTCTATTCGATATTCTGTATCTGCTCGCGCAGACGCTCGATGGACGCCTTAAGATCAAGACCCAACCGGGTCAGCTCGATATCCGAGGCCTTTGAACACAGCGTGTTGGCTTCCCGGTTGAATTCCTGACAGAGAAAATCAAACGGCCGCCCGATGGGTTCGTCGGATTCCAGGAGATCGCGCGCGGCATCCACATGGGCCTGAAGACGGTCCAGTTCCTCGCGGATATCCCCTTTGGCCACAAGCAGCGCCACCTCCTGCGCCAGCCTGTCCTCGGGCAATGCCGGATCGTCCTTGAGCAACGCGCTTATCTGATCCCTCAGCCGCTTTTCGACGGCCGCCGCACTCGCCGCCGAGGCTCCCGATGCCCGGCTGGACAGCGACGCGATATCCTCCAGGTGACCTTTCACCACCTCGGCCAGACGGCCGCCTTCCTGACCGCGGTTTTCCTTGAGCCCATCGAGACCGGTCTCGAAGGAAACGACAATGGCGTTTTCAAGCGCCTCGCGCTCTTCGTCGCTTTCTTCGGCCTCGACCGCATCCAGGACCCCGCGGACGGACAACAACCCATCGATGGTGGGGGGCGTGGCCTTTATCCGGCCGGAAATATCCTTGGCGATCTCGATCACCTGATCGAGGATTTCGTTATTCACCGCCAGCGTTGTCTGCCGTTGTGGCCGGCTCAGCGCCAGCGACGCCGATATGTTGCCGCGCACGAAACGCTCGGCGACGGCCGGCTTCAGACGCGCTTCAAGCCGTTCCATACCGGACGGCACACGCAGCCGCGTATCCATGGCGCGGGCGTTTACGCTTCGGATTTCCCATGTCCAGCTATAGCCGTTCTCGGCGCCCTCGGCGCGGGCAAATCCTGTCATGCTGGAAACGGTCACGAATTTCCCCTTACCTGCGGCCCGAAATACGGAGGCGGCGCCGGGTCGGGCGCACTATACTGGCGGCGAAGTTCCGCAACAAGCCACTGGTGCGAATCCCTATGCAGTCCCCCAAATCTATCCTGGTAACCGGCGCATCGAGCGGAATCGGTGCCGGGCTGGCGCTCGCCTATGCCGCCCCGGACGCCAAACTGTATTTGAGCGGCCGCAATGGCGACCGGCTCGCGGAGATCGCCGACAGGTGCCGGGCGCAGGGTGCCACCGTCGCCACGGAGGTACTCGACGTCACCGACAGCGCAGCCATGGCGGACTGGATAAACCGATGCGACGGCACCCTGCCGCTGGATCTGGTGATCGCCAATGCCGGCGTTTCCGGCGGCAGCGACGGCGTGCCGGGGGGCGCGGACGGCACTCGGCGCATCTTCGCGGTCAATATCGATGGCGTCGTCAATACGGTGCTGCCGGCGCTGGACCGTATGGCCGGCCGGGGACGGGGCCAAGTCGCCATCGTGAGTTCCGTCGCGGCCTTTCGCGGATTGCCGGGTGCGCCGGCCTATTGCGCATCGAAGGCGGCCGTTAAATCGTGGGGAGAGGGGTTGCGGGTCCGCTACGCGCGCCAGGGTCTTGAAATTTCGGTCATCTGCCCCGGCTTCGTCGAAAGCAGGATGACGGCCGACAATCCGTTCCGCATGCCGTTTCTGATGGATGCCGACCGCGCCGCGTCCATCATAAGCCGCCGGCTGGCCCGCAACAGGGGCCGTATCGGATTTCCTTTTCCCACCTACGCCATGGGATGGCTGTTGGGCGTCCTGCCGTCGGGACTGGTCGATCGCCTGACACGCGGCCTGCCGGAGAAGGAACATCCCCTCTCCGACTAATTTTAGTTTAAGCAGCACCGGCCCTCTCCCCCTCCCGGCCACCCACAG
>JABJKO010000315.1 GCA_018660305.1 Rhodospirillaceae bacterium | reverse complement strand
TTTTCTGAAAAATCTTTTCTTTTACCCAGACCGGGATCGCCTTCACGAAAGAGGGAAAGCCGCGCGGCGCAAAGGCAAGATAGGTCTCCAGGAGACGATTGAACGTCAGGAGGGGCTTATCGTAGAAACTGACGTAATCAACCTCGTTGAGCGTGACGCCGGCTTCCTTCAGACAATAGGCAATGGCGCCAATGGGAAAGTCGGAATCCGCCTTTTTGCGGGAGAACCGCTCCTCCTGGGCAGCCGCGACGATCTCGGAATCACGTATAATTGCAGCCGCGCTGTCGTGATAGAAGGCGGAAACGCCAAGTGTAATCAACGGATGACCTTAGAAAATTGCATAGATGAAGGGCGCGATAGACGATCCCTGAGCCGCGATCAGGATAGCCCCGATCGCCACCAAACCCAGCACGATCGGCGCCAACCAGAACTTTCGGTAGGTCCGCATAAATTTATAAAGCTGAACTAAGACATTACCCATTCTGGTGCGCCCGCCTAAAACATGTCCTCAAAAGTTTCCGGTCCCGCGTCGCGGCGAACGGAGGCCCAATACCCGTTTTCCGCGGAAGGCCGCTTTTTTAGTGTCATCGGATCCCAACCGAATAGCCGCATAACCGCCGCAATGGGGGTCATGAACAGGAAGAAAAACAGCCCAAGAATAAGACGATTATTCAGCCATGCCAAACGTCCGGCAAATACCATCCAAAGCCTGTTCAATGGCAACAACAGAAGAGGCATCGTTAAAGCGGCAACAAAGAAAAGTGCTGCCACGATAATCAACCAAATCAAGATTTTGCCGGCGATCAACCAGACGAGGCCTGTAAGAATAAGGAACACAATACCAAACATCAGGCCGAAGGATCTGTTCGATTGTCTCGGGTCGGTCATTTCGCATCTTCCGGCTTGGGAACGTCTGAGCCTGCCGACAAAGCATACGTCTCCTGCCATACAGGGTCGGCGCAATAAATTCGATAGACAGTCTGCATGGTTTTTAGCGCATCGTCGGACGATCCGTTTTCAATCGGCTGATCGGTCATGATGGCTGTGGCAAATTCTTCGATTTCATCGCGCCAGGAATTGTCCTCATTATAGCGTGTGGTCTGCTCTCGCGGATCACCGCGGTCATCACCTGCCGCATAGGCCACCGTCAAGGTCTCCGCCCCATAACTCTTCGACCCCGACAAGATGCCCGACAGCATCAACAAACCGCGCTCGAGGGTGATTTCGAGACTGAACATGTGCCGCCATTGAGTGGCGGAGCTATGGATCATGGCGACCACGCCATCATCGGAACGCATCAGCGCATAGGCGTTGTCCTCCACATCGTGGTGCCAGAAATCGTTGGAGATGAAGCTGTGTACCTCGTTGAATTCGCCACCGAACAGACGCAACAGATCGACCATATGTATGCCCTGGTCGAGCAGGATACCACCCCCGGCGATGGCCCGTTTGGTGCGCCAATCCGACTTTTGGCCAAAGGTCACAAGCTGCGACTTGCCATAGACGCCGCGGATATTGATTGTCCGCCCAAGCTCACCGCTCTGCAGGATCGACAGCGCGTCCCGCACCGAATCGTGATACCGGTGATTGAAGCCGTATTTCAATTTTAGACCCGGGAACCGCTGCTCGATGCCAATCACCCGGGCAATTTCCCCAACATTTCGTCCCGGCGGTTTTTCACAAAAGACATGAAGATTTTTTTCGAGCCCCGCAATGGTGACCTCGGCCGCCATATCGTTGGAAATACAAACCAGCAGGACATCGAGATCCAACTCCAACAGCTCACCGTAGTGGGTGAAATACTGGACGCCGTCATCGAATGCGCCGCTTCCCGGCAAGGTACGGTCACAGACGGCAACTACCTCCAATTCCGCATGCGCATCAACAACCAACCGTCGCCGCTTGCCGACAACCCCATACCCCGCGATGCCGACGCGCATCATGAACAGGCCTCCGATGCTGCCACGGTGGGGGTTCGGTAGAGATCGGATATGGCCTCGTTGGCGCGCCCAAGCCTTTCGGATTCTCCCCCGGGGCCGACCGTCACCCAGCCGCCTACCTCATCGGACCGGTAGAAGCCATGCAGCAAACGCAGGGTCGCAATCGAATCCTGCCGCGAGACCGGATAGGGGACCTGATCTTTCAAACACGCGACAACATCACGATACATGTCGTAGTGGCCATAGCCGTAAACCGCCCCATGTCCTTCTATACCAACGAAATCAACGCTGTTCTCCGCGCAGGCATCGGGGTCGGGAGTAAAAATCTGCAGTTCGTTAACCGCGATTCCGCCGAGCTGTGCCAATCCTTTGGACCCGACGATGGAGACCGACGCCTCGAAATCATCAGGGCGGGCCGACGTCGTCACCTCAAGCGAACCGACAGCGCCCGACTCGAACGTGAAGGTGGCGACCACCGTATCCTCGGCCTCGATTTCCGCGCCCAGCGTCCGCATGGTCGCGTTGACCTGCTGGACGTCGCCGCCGAGATGGCGCAGCAAATCCACATGATGAATGCCCTGATTTGTCAGGGCGCCGCCATCATGACTGAACGTGCCGCGCCACGGCGCCAGATCGTAGTAGCGTTGCGGCCGGCACCAGCGTAACCGAACCGCCATGACACGAATCTCACCCAATTCACCCGCCGACAACGCGTGGCGGACCCGGTCCACTGCCTTGTTGTACCGGTTCTGAAAGACAGGGAAGAGTTTGACCCCGGCCCGCTCCGCCGCGTCAAAGGCGGCATCGGCCTGGGTGGGGTGCATAAAGGTCGGTTTCTCGACGACTACGTGTTTGCCATAACCCTCTATGACATCGATCGCATGCTCACAATGCATACCGGACGGCGTGGCAATGACAACAATGTCTATCTCCGGGTGGGCAACGAACATATCGCGATAATTCGCATACCAGCCCACCTGGTGCTCTTCAGCAAAGACCTGTGCTTTTTTTGACTCCAGGTCGCAAAGCGCGACAATTTGCGCGCCTTCCGCCGCCGCAATGGACCGGCAGTGATGGCCGGCGATCCGGCCACAGCCAATGACGGCGATGTTGAGGGGGGATTTTCCGGTTTCAGTCATGTCGATATGGCCGCGAAGCTGTCCATGCCCAACAAGCGGCGCCAAAAATCCGTATCTGGCCTGCTCAGGATTGAGTCCCAGTCTATACGAGCAGCTGGTTTGCCACCAGCAAGGCGCTGTTCTATCCGTTCGGCGGCATCGCCGAGATCCACTGTTTCGACCGGCAGTCCGGGTGGCAGTACGTCAATGGCGATATTGTCTTCCAAAAGCAGGCGGAACGCTGGCACACCAGCCAATATGGCGTCCAACCCGGAAGCACCGGTGGAATAGAGCACCGCCGCGATTCCATGCTGATCGCGAAGCGCCGTGTCACAGCGCGTCAGCATGGGATCGCTCTTGGTTGGAAACGGATACATGGGATGTTCCTTGATCATCGCCCGCCGCCCGGTAGCGGCGATCCGCCGTGCGGCTGCCACCTGGAGCGCAGCCGCGGCTGGAATTGCGGAAAGCGGTATGAAAACCGGCCCCGCAGGATCAAACATATCAACCGTACCGGCGTCGCGAAACCGGAACGCCCCGCCGATGGAAAGCCGCTCCTCTGGAACACCCCAGGCCGCCAATTCGTCGCGATACACGGGTCCGTTGCAGACCACGAAATCAGGAATGCTGGCCACACCATCCGTGTTTGCAGCAACGCTGTAATTGATCTGATGGGGACCAACCACCGTATGCTGATAGCCGACCGTGACGAGATTATGAAGACGGGCGGTGCGGCACAGCGCCCGCTCCCACCCATGATTTTCCCATGGCCAGACGATTCTTGCCGGCCGTATCTCCATAAGGAACCGCGCCTGACAATGCTGCTGCCAGCGGCTCATGGCGGGGCCGCCACCACCATTTTCGCGGGACGCCGCGCGTTTGATCAACCAACCGTACGGTCCCTTTTTCTGATTTACCGTCGGGCGCCATCGCGTTAGCGGCAATGCCCCCAAAGCGAAAAACGGGTTGCCCCAGCCATGCAGACTGACTGTGTGGCCAGCCCCGGCCAGGGCGCGGGCCCGGGATGCAGGGCAATCGGCATGAAGCGCCCGCCTCAACAGAGGGATCTCCTGCATCAACCCGCCGAAATAGGCGTCGAAGCCTTCCGCATTGCTCTCGGGATGGCCATAGGCAAGCAATATGGAAGATCCCGGTTCGATGGTGCGACGCTGTTGACGCAGGCGAAGGCTTGCCAGCGCCGTGGATACCGCGACTTTAAGACGCGCTGATATTCCCCGGACCGACGATTTTATCACCCGCATCATCAGGCGCGGTGGCCGCCCGGCTGTCACATGAGACAGGGAGGCGATTTGCCGAAACAGCCACGGGTCGTCGCAAACGCAAAGTGTCTGCTGCTGCTTTTTCGCCTCCGCCGCGGCAATGGCTACCCATCCAAGCATGACGCCGAAATCCGAACCGAACGCACCGCAGGTCGGCGCATGGGCGATATCGCCGCCTGGCGCCATAGCCATGTCACGGCCTAGTTCCCACCAAAGGTCACGACAACTTTCGAAGGCTTCTTCCAGCCGTCGGGATAGTTTGGGCAACCTTTTGTCGACAGATAGATTAGGCCGGCTGCCGGTAGTGGCAAACCAGAATGCCCAATCGGCATCATCTGGCAACTGGCGGCTTGTCCGAAGAATCAGGGGTATGACGCGTATTCCCGGATCGCAAGCCCTGCGACGCTTTCCTGAAGTGGGCTTTCCTGTATCATGCGCGCCGTTCCGCCTGGGAGACGGCGGATTCTATTACCTCAGGAGCCATTGAATGACGGCAAAGACACCAGCGCCGATCGCCGAGCTTTACGATCTGATTGCCGCCGCGGACGCCGAAGGCCCGGTACCGCATCCCGGTGACAAAGCCCTGAGCGGCTTGTCGGGTCGCAAGACGGTTGGTCTTCTGCAACGTCTCGCTGCGGCGCGGGCATCGATTCCGGAGCGATGTTACGTGGAGATCGGTGTTTTTCAGGGCCTCACCCTTTTGTCGGTGGCTCTGGCTGCGCCGGAGGCCAATTGCTTTGGCATAGACGATTTTTCCATTCTCGATCCCGAGGAGAAAAATCTTGCGATCGTCAAAAACCGCATCCGCGATCTCGGGGCTACCAATGCACGGCTGATCAATTCGGATTACGAGGTGGCGCTGGCCAGTTTGCCTGAACATGTTGGGAACAGGCGTCTCGGAGTGTGCTTTATAGACGGTGCCCATGATTATCGTAGCCAGCTCATGGGGTTGCTTCTCGCCCTGCCCCATCTTGCGGATGACGGCGTGCTGGTCGTTGACGACGCCAACTATGCGTTTGTGCGTCGTGCCACGAGCGACTTCCTTGTCACTCATCCTGATTTTCGCCTGATTTTCGAGGCCTATAGCCCGGCTCACCCCGCCAATATGGACCGTAGCGAATTGGCCCAGTGGGAAGCGGGCTGGCTCAACGGTATTCATGTAATTGCGCGCGACCCCGCCCACGCACTGCCTCACAGGCTTCCGCCGCTGGCGGACGACCGCGCGCTTTATGTAAATGACTGGCTGGTTCACCGCCACGGCCTCGCCGCGTTGGCGCCGGAAGCACTGGAAATTGCGTCGGCCATCGTCGCTGCAGACCAGGGGGCGGAAACAGCTGCCCGCCAATCCTTGCTGCAGCGCCATGCAGAATGCAAAGCGGAACTTGAGGCGCTTTTCCCCGACCGAAATACACGCAGTGCCGGGCTTACCGAAGGCCACGTCAACCGATCTTAGCCAGGTCAAAGGACCGGGTCTTCGGCACCAGCAACAAATTGACCGCGATCTCGGGCTGGTCGGCCTTGAGGGGCGTGAGCCGCAAATAAGGGTTGGCACGGCCTGTGGCGTACACGATGAAAATATGGTGGTCGGGAAACGTATCGAGATACCATTGAAATGATTTGCCGGCTTTCTCCAGCCGGCGGCTGTGTGCTTCGATGATCATAACCGGCTTATGCCGGTTCAGTGTTTCGAAGCCGCCCTCGATGACATAGCTCTCGAAACCCTCCGTGTCGATCTTGACGAATCCGATCCGGCCCTCAATGCCGAGCGAGGCAATGACATCATCCAAGCGCCGAACCGGCACCTGCCGGTTCTGATAATGGCCTGGGTTGGCCTCCATATGGACGGTGCCCGCGAGAGAACTGGTCCCTTCCATGCCGGCACCGGCGACGTTGACCTGCATCTCCGCAACGTCATTGGCGGCTCCCAACGCACAGGGAACCAGAGTCACATTGCCAATTCCGTTCAGCGCACAATTTTCCGACAGCCGTTCCGCCATCTCTGCCACCGGCTCAAAGGCGATCACCCTGCCGCGACTTGCGGCCCGGGCAAAGGCAACCGTGTGAAGCCCCACATTGGCTCCGATATCGAGCACCACATCATCGTCGCTGATCAGGCGGGGGATTAAAAAGCTGATTTCAGGTTCGAATTCCTCGGCCTGGAACCGTACGGCCTGACGCGGCCAGGCGCTTTCGAACAAATAGGATCCCCGTTCGGCGATCAAAGCCGCGCCCTCTCTTTCCACGACAATGGCAGGCACAAAGAACGGGTTTATCAACCCTCCTATATGCGGTGCATGGGTGCTCAACCGCCCGATTGCCCGTAACGGGGCGCCCAGCACGGGGTGCTCAATAAGATCCAGTAACATCTGTTTGAAAGACATAATGCGGCCGCTGTTACAGCCAATCTCCACCGGTTAGGGCGAGCATCTGCCCGGTCATGAAGGATGCCCATCCGGACAGCAGATAGATGAAAAGCGCGGCAGCTTCCTCCGGTTCACCACCCCTTTTTAGGGGAACCAGATCGGCGCGTTCCGCCATCTGCTGTTCAGTGCGTCCATGCCAGCGCTGATGAAACCCGCTGCGAATGTAGCCCAGCCGAACACCGTTCACCAGAATGCCATCCGGCGCCCCTTCGCGCGCGAAGCCCTGTACCATGGCCTCGGTGCCCCGCTTGGCGATGGCATAGGGAAACGAAACGGCGCTGCCGCCATGAAGCGCCGATTCCGTCCCGTTCAGCACAATCCGCCCGCCCTGCCCCTGGGCCGCCATTTTCGCCATGGCCGTACGGGCGAGATAGAACGGATGGTCGAGATTAACCGCCATGTCGCGGCGCCAGTCGGAAGCCGGCATATCCTTCCAATGGCCCCTAAAATGCAGCGCGCCGGATAAATGTACCAGCCCATCGATGCCGCCGGCTTCGGTGCAAAATGCCTCGATCAGAGCACTACAATCCGCTTCCTCGTCGAAGCGCCGTTGCAGCGGAATGATTGTCGCCTTCGTCGCCTTGCCACCGGTAAACCGGTCCGGCGATGGCGCGTCACCGGCACCATGAGCGCCGATGACACATTCGGAACCCTGGGCCAACAAGCTGCACAGCGCGGTCCCAATGCCCCCGCTGGCGCCGACCACGAGAATGCGCATGCCTTTGGGGACCGATGGCACCCAATCGGGACGCAAAAATTTACTCTGAGGTTTTTGTGCCATAATGCCTCTTCAACAGTTCCATACTCCTGGCAATATCCGCCATCGGATCGTCGTCGTTCAGTTGGCGTTGCTCGGCGGAAACATAACCCTGATAGTTGATGTCGCGCAGGCAATGCCCCATAGCCGCGTGATCCGATTTGCCGGATGTCCCCAATATACCGAGATCCGGCTCATTGGCATGGAAATGAACCAGACGGCCTGCCACCGCCCTGAAAGTATCGACGCAGGCTTCCTGGTTTTCGAACAGCGCTTTCGCGTCAAGCTGAACGGCCATGGCGGGATGATCGACTGCCGCCGCGATCTCCAGCGACTCCAACGCGGAATTCACGAAATCGGTGCTGTCGGGTCCGAGCGGCTCGAAACAAAAAACCGTGCCATGGTCTTGGACGCGGCCGCATAATTCGGCCATGAAGTCGATGGATTCGGCGATCGCCGCGTCGGCCGGGACTGCCCCTCGCTTGCGGCCCCCGCCCCAGATAAGCGTTTTGCCGCCAAGATCCCGACACACGGCGGAGAGATGGGTCAAAAAATCCAGGCTCATGGCGCGCCGTTCGGAATCGCGAAACAAGCCGAGATGGGGGTGATCATAGAACAGAGAATGCAATCCAACGGCCTTGAGCCCTGCTTCCCGCAGGGCATGGCCATAAGCGGCGACATCAGAGGCCTTTAGATCTTTCCACGTGTCACGCCAAATGCGCGACGGCGCTATTTCGATCCCCTCGAAACCGAGTGCCGCCACCTCCGCCAGCTCCTTTGAATGATCAAAGGCCGGCAGGGCAATGTTGGATACCGCAAACCGCATCAATTCATGCCGCAGCCGCTGCCGCCACCGTTTCGCCAAAGGCGCGGACGATTCTGTCGCGACCAACTTCAGGCAACGATGCCAACCGTTGAGCGATATATTGCTGCATCTCCGGCAAAAGCGGATGGTCGGGGCGATAGAGGTTGTTTTGTTCGTCCGGATCGATGGTCAGATCATAGAGTTCATCGCCCTCCCGGCTCTGCCAATCCTTGGGATCGCGGTATTCTTTCCAGAAATATTTATGGGTCTTTGTTCGAACCCCCGCGTAGATCGGGCGGTTTTCGAACAGGCAATTTCCGCCGTAAAAACATTCGACGATCAAATGATCGCGCTGAGCAACTGCGCCGTCGGTAACCGATGCGCCTTCCCAGTCCGCGGCGGAGGGGATATCAGCCAGACCAGCGAGCGTGGGGGCGACGTCAAGCAATGAGGTCAGACCGTCGACCGCTGTCTTCTCCATGCCCGGCGCCCGGAAGATCAGGGGGATACGAATATTGTGCTCGTAGGGCAGGAAATAGTGGGAATGATTGCCGTGCTCACCAAGCTCCTCGCCGTGATCACCGCAAAAGGCGATAATTGTGTTGTCGCCCATCCCAAGCTGATCAACCGCCGTGACAATACGCTCGACCTGCTCATCCACGCCGCGCACAGACGCGTCGTACAGCGCCGAAAGCTGATCCCATTCCGCACGATTACCAGGCAGGCCCGGCCTAAAGGCAACTGCCGGATGGGTCGTTGAATCATGGCCGAGGGCCTGAAGATAACTGGCTGTTTCCAACCACCATTTTTTTCCCGCGCCCGACACATAGGGAAGATGCGTATCCATGAAATGCGCCCACAGGAAAAGCGGGCGATCCTGGTCATGGTCTTCCAGTATCTTCACCACCTTGTTCGCGATAGAAGGCGCATCGACATATTGTTTAAAGCGATTGGCGCGGATCAGGGCACGGTCCGAATCAATTCGCCGCAGAAGCGCATTGCCCCCCCTTACCACCAATTCGCTGGCAAGCTTGCTGGGCTTGCGGCTGTAATACCATTCGCGTCCCAGCCACTCATGGGCCCGCGGGATAGTCTGAAACCATTTTCGAATATAGGAGGCAGAATCGTCGGCGAACGATAGCTGATGACGCCGCAGTATTTTCGCAACCTGGTGGAAATCATATTCCGCATTAATCAGAAGGGAATGTTCGAAATCCTGGCGGAATTCCGTATCGGTTGCGAGGCGCCCCTCGCAATAGTCGAGGCAATCCACAAACATCTTGCTGAAAACGGGCTCGACGATAGTGAGCATGTCGCGTTCCGGTATGTCACCCGCCATATAGCCAGCGATTGAATTCCGCGTTATGGCCACGGCGACGCCAGTAACCGTATTGAGGGTAAAGAGCTGGTATTCGGTATCGAGCCCGTCGCCATAACCGAAATATCTGTTTACCCAATGCAAGGTGCTCAGCGCGACGGTCTGATAGCCGGCTTCCTTGAAGTGGCGGAACATGGTCGCCGGCCGACCTACGGCCCCCCGGTCGTATCCACCATAGGAGAGCGGGCGGCTGGAGGTGAAAGTCTGCACACTTGCCGGCTGCGTAAAGGGCGCCAGTGAAAATGCGTTGGAACAGACAATGGACCGGTCGGCCATCCGTTCGAGAAACGGTGTCGTCGGCCGCGTATATCCGCAAAGCGACGTCCGGTCGGCGCGCACCGCATCGGCGCCCAGAAAGATGACATTTGGCGGAGACGCCATTAAGGGGAGTCTCTCCCTTCCGGTTTAGTCGCCTTAATGGTCCAGCCAAATCCAAGATACTGACCCAGCCAGAGCTCCAGGGCGGTTTCCGGTACAAGCGGCTGTCCATAAACGATGGTGCCGCCGGGATGCAGCTTGAACCCGAGATGTGTCAGAACCCAACGCCGGATCTGCGTCAGCCGTGGAAAACAGAAATGGTCGAACGAGAAGCTCCATTTTCGGAGACTGACAAGATCAAATTTGCTGAACAAATTCTCCATCTGGCGTTTGGAATAGATCCGCGTGATCGGGTTACGCGTCTCGCCAAACTTAGGCGTGCCCTCGGTGATGCGCCCTACCCATTCGGCCTCGGGGCGCTGAAATATTTCACCGGTGAGGATGCCGCGTGGCAGGATCTGGAACATGAAGGCAGAAGAGATACGCGAATACAGCATGATGACGATGAGTCCGCCCGGCTTGACCACGCGGTAGACCTCCTCCACGCAGCGGTCGGTATCCGCCGAATGGTGCAACACACCGTTCGAATAAACGATATCAAAATGATTGTCCGGAAAAGGAAGCCGTTCGGCATCGGCCTGTAACGCGTTGCCCGAGCCGCCCCTGAGAAGATCAAACTTGGCAGCCGTCGAGGCGACCCGTTCGGGCGTGATGTCTACTGCCGTCACGTGCGCACCGTGACGTTTGAAAATGCACGAATGGCCGCCGGCGCCGGACCCTATTTCAAGTACTGACCTCCCGGCCAAATCGGCAATGGGCATTTCAACCACGCAAGATTGTGTACGTATACGGAACAGATCTTCGAGCTGGTCGATCTGGCGTTCGAGTTCCTCCGATGTCAGCGATTCGTCGTTTTCAGCATAGAGCTGTTTATAGAGATCGCCCCAGAACGCCCGGATATCAGTCTTTGTTGTCATGGAATTGCAACGCCTTCAGGCGAGAACCAGGGAAAAGACCGGCGGCTGGAGAACAGACTCTCGGCCAGTGCATAATCATTCTGGGTGTCTATCTCCAGCCATCCGCCATCGACCGGTACCGCATCCACCGCGTGATCGCAGAGAATCATTTCCATAAGCAGATCAGTCATATAGGCCTGTTTGAGCGGCCGGTTGTTCATCCATTCCCGTTGGGTTTTGCCGAGCGAATTGCCAACATTGCGCAACGTCTCGACACCCGGGCCCCGGAAGCGCATCAGCCCGATATATTGCCCTTGAATGTCATCGATGGCGGCAACCTGCTGACCGATATCAACGATGCAATCCGCTTCATCAAGCCTCAGGCTTTCAGCGTCGCTCAAGGGATCTTCGAATCGTGCCTCCCAATAGGGACGCCATTGTCGATCGACAATGACTGATATCTCTCCCGGCGCGGCGATAAGCGCATCGAGCACGCGTTTCTCGAAAACGATATCGCCGTATGACACGATCAAATCATCGCCAAAATCCTGCGCGGCGGAAAACAGAGTAACCACCATATTGGTGGTCTCCCACTCCCCGTTAATTGCGTTCTTAACCCCGTCATACCGCAGCATTTCCCCGCGATAGCCCGTCACCAGCGTAATATCGGTGATTCCGGACTGCCGGAACGTGGCGATCTGACGTTCAATCATTGGAATACCGCCCAGCGCCACCTGACATTTGGGCGCCTTCTCCGTCATTTCCTTGAGGCGGCTGCCACGCCCCGCTGCGAGAATGATCGCTTTCACAGGTTGGACCTATTGGCCTGTCAGATGCCGAAGCAACGCCCGGTCACCGTCCGGCGCTGCTGTACGCTCCGGATGCCACATGATGGCCGCCAATGGCAGATCCCTATGCTCGACCGCCTCGACGAACCCTTCCGAATCCGTGGCAGCAATGGCCAGGGACGCGCCGACGCCGGCCGGTTCGATCCCAAGATTGTGGTACGAGTTCACGGAAGTCTGATCACCGTAAAACCCAGCCCATGACTCAGAGAATTTCACTGTATGGGCCGTGGCCACATGCCCAGTGACAGCAACTGAACGCCCGCCACAGAAATCATTGATAAGCTGTAGCCCGCGGCAGACGCCCAGCACCGGGAGAGACCGCAACATGGCGTGCTCCAGCAGGCGGGTTTCTGTCTCATCGCGCTGTTTTGTCGCCCCGAGATCATCGCCACCGGTCAGGACAAGGCAATCTACCCCAGCGGTCTCCAGGTAAACCGGCACATCGGCAAGAATATTGGGAATAAGCACAGGAGTTATTTCCCAGCCACGCAATCGGGCCAGCCAATCATGGCTGATGCTGTCACGCGCCTCGTCATATTTGACGGCCTGCGTCACCCGCATGCTGAGGCCCAGTTTCATCTGGTCACGCCAACCGGCCGGACGGTGCGTTCCGCACAATTGAGTTCGATGGCCTGAGCGCGCGTGAGATCATTGAACGTCTTTTCGCCGCAGCCGATGGCGGCGGGTAATCCGAACTCCGCACAGCGAATGGCCATATGGGAGTTTGCTCCCCCGAACTTGGTCACCAGCGCGGAAATTCGGTGGGAGAATATCCAGTCAAACCCCGGGTCGGCGCTTTCGATCATGACAATATGCCCATCGAGATTGCGTACATTATGTGCATCGATCTGGAGCGGTCGGGCGGTTACCGATTTGCCGGTAATAAAGGTCGCCTGGCCGCGAAGCAGCCGGATCACGTCGATATCGTCCGGCTCGACCACCAGATGAGGCAGATAAATCGACCGGGTGACATCATATTCGGATTGGCGTCTTACCGCCTTTTCTTTCAGTAGGGCGACGTCCGGCTCGGAGTCCAGCAGATCCTCGATATCCATAAAAGAGAGCATTTCCCGCGAGATATCGACCTCTTCACCCCATTGTACCAGCGCCGCCAGCGCGTCGCTGATACCGCGGCTGAAAGCAAATTTAGCTTGTTCGCGCGCCGCCGTGGTAGCGCAGATATAGTCAAGCAATTCGTCCGCCGATATGGCGAAATCGAATTCCTTCAGGCAATTCTCAAGCGCCGCCGACTGACCCGGTGACAATTCGAAGGCCTGGGTCACAGGAGGAGGCCTCGCATCATGGCCCAAATACAGATCGGGGCGCTCGTCATACCGCCAGGACAGGATATCGTAAGTGCCGGGCCGCAAGTGGCCATAGCGAGCCAGGAAATCCACTTCCAACAAATCACCGTCAGTAACAGACGCCATATCGGCAACGATATCCGATGCCACGGTGTGCACGCTGCGCATCAGCAAATCCGCCTCCGCATCGCTCAGGAAATCGCGGCTCACCATGGATTTCAGAAACGATGCAGCGATAAATCCATGCCTGGCCAACATGGAAAACGGCAGCGTTCCAAATTCTCGGCTTCTGTCGAGCAGATACCGGACGCGCTGCAGCGGCTGGCTCGGCAGGTCGGGACCATCGGTCAGCAAGGTGTCGGTAATGGCGAGCAGATTACGGATCCCGGCACCGCTCTGTTGCAGGGCCGCCGAGGTAAGCCTGTGCAGTGATTGAGTTAGCTGATCAATGTCATGGTTTGCAAATCCGTTATCCCTCAACCGTGCCATATGCCGGTCGTGATCGAACGCCAGGCAGGTGACCGCCAACTCGAACTCGATTTTGTCATGTAAGTCCGGCTGTTCGGCCAGGCCCGCCAGTTGGTCATTCACCAGCCGGGCCGCAATAGCTTCGTCAAGATCAGCGGGGAGAAAGGAGTTAAAGCTGAGACGGGTGTCGATATAGGGTCGGCCGGCGAAATCAACCATGAGCGGCTGGTCCACATCGCGATATCCCATCTGCGCCCGTGCCGCCGACCAGACCCGATTGGTAATCTGCTTCCGGTACAGTGATATGGCGAGGGGACGGGGAGACGTTCCGATCATCTCCGCCGGATTCCAATCCGGCATTTCACCGAAGATCGTTGTCGTCCCGGAGATACCCGCTTGCGGTACCATGAGTTCGGCCAATTCGGCGCGGATATCCAGGATAACCGCATCGATGTCGCCGTCCTGCAACGTCTTCCATTGCCGTTGAGCGGCGAGCGGTCTGACCTGCAGGACATAAACATCGAGATCGCGGGTCATGCAAAATTCGATATCCAGTTCCTCTCGGCCGCAAACCGCTTCGAGCTCCCGCGCCGCGGCGATGATCGCCTGCATGCGCGGAGAATGAAGCGCCGCGGGATTGGCCCGATGAACCAGAACGGTTTTGCTCTCCGCACCACCGGTAACCGTGTCGGTGCGGCCGCTGAAATCGTCGTAATTGATAACATAGTAGGGGCCGCCGGTATCGAGATCGCGGGTCAGGACCACACCCGAAATAACAACGTCTTCGACCATGGGCTGGACAAGCACCTCCTGGTCGCCGGCCTGGTCACCATAGGAAGCAATCACTGATTCCATCGCGGTGCGAATATCATGATCCGTGGATTCGACACCGGTTACGCTATGAAAGGCACCGGCATTTGAATGTTCCGCCGTATCTTCAATGGTCGAACTCGACCGAACCGCCAACCGCCTCGGCGCCATGCGGCTGACGATTGCCCCCACCATATCAGCGGGATTTTCCCGCCAATCAGCAACCGGCACGATGATTTGGTCGCACAGGCACGACAAGGATACCCGAGGCGCAAGCAAGGCAAGGGTCTGGGCCTTGGTGCCAAATTGGAACGGCGCGGGATCAGTGGAAAACGGCATTGTTTTCACAAATATGTCCGGTATCTAGGCCTGTCGGGATGCGTCATGACACACCAGCGGCGGCCAGTACGTCTGAGGCGACCTCAGCGAAATCGCTCCGGTCAGCGGTGTTGTCGATCCGAAAGTCGGGATCGCTGGGCGGATCGAAGGGCAAATCGACACCGACAACATCGGGTAATTTCCCATCGAAGGCGCGCGCATAGATGTTCTTGTTGTCGCGTCGGCGCAGGACGTCCATCGGCACGTCCAGAAAGACCTCGAAATAGCGTGAAAACGCCTGCTTGTTGATGTCATGCAGATCGCCAAATAACGAAATCGTGCAGCAGACCACATTGATATTCTGCCCATCCAGCCACTTGCAGAGCTCATGGATACGGCCCGCGACCATGCGCCGGCCGTCCAATCGGTAAAGGTCCGGATTACCATCGAGCTTGAAAAGCGCGCGGATGGTGTCACCGTCAACGAGCACTGTATTCGGAGCCCGTTCCTTCCACTGCCGGTAAACTTCTGTACCGAGAGTTGTTTTGCCCGCACCGGACAGACCTGTAATCCAGATAACCATGCTGATCGGTCAGTCGTACTCGAATCCGTATTCGGTGTCGTAATCGTATGAATGGCCCAGGTCATGGACCATTTCATTTCGAATCCTGTCGACGATATAGCGTTTGCGTTCATCGGTGAGGACACCGCGTTCGTTCTTCCCGCGGAACGATACCCGGCTGTCGCGTTCGATTTCCTCAGGGGTAAAGCGCTTCTTCATTTCTTTTTTAGACGCTAGCCGAAAGCCTTCGGCAATACACTCCTCCGGGATATCGAGATCCCAGAACGCAAGAATTTCCTTGTGATACCCAACCGGGTCACGTTTCAAATCCTCGTATCTGTAATGGCGAATAGCAGGGTGCCATGTCATCACATCACCCCAGCTATTGAAAAACTCTATGATGTCGGAGAGCTGCTTGTCCCAGGCGAAACTCTCTTCCAGGTCGAGACGCGTGCCCGATTCAGGAAAGACGCTGGCATATTTGAAATACTTGGATTCGAGCACTTCAAAAATCGACCGTGTGACAACAATTATTTTCATGTTCCGCAATTGTGCGGATCGAACCCGGAAATAGGGGTGATGAGTGTGGAAATATTTGTGCTCATCATAAACGGGACCGTTTTCACGATGCAAGTTCGTGGTTTCCAGCGGCACGCGCCAATCGAGCTTTTTATTGGGGAACCCGTTAGTAGGCCAGAACAGGCCGTTATAAACGTATTCGCCGTCGCCACCGCGCGCGAGATCCATCGCAGCATTGATCGCTGTCTGTGTCCACAAGGTCCCGGATCGCGTCGTCGTCGCCTGAAGTCGGCGGACACCGGACGTCCGGAAATAGAAATCGATACAGGCCAGGCGCCGACTCAAGCCCACTTCGTGACGTCCCACCGCGTCGCCGCGGATCATAGCCTGCCCCAAGGCCGCCAGATCCAAAACCGGTTTCAATGGCCGGCGGCCAAGTAGAATAGTTTTATTCACCGGAAATCTTTCCTTCGTCTCAACTGCCGGTCCGAAGCTGTAAATCGTGGAGTTCAGCAAACCGTCCATTCTGAGCCAGAAGCGAACTGTAATTTCCGCTTTCGACGACACGTCCCTCTTCCATTACATAGACGTGATCGGCCCGGGTTATGGTCGAAAGTCGGTGGGCAACAACAATAATTGTAAGATGGTCGGCCAGGGTCTCAATCGCGTTCTGGATCACCCGTTCGGTCTCATTGTCCAGAGCGCTGGTCGCCTCGTCCAGCAACAATAGCGATGGCTTACCCAGGAGCGCCCGCGCAAGGGCTAGTCTTTGACGCTGACCACCCGACAGGCGCACGCCATTTTCTCCGACAACGGTATCGAGCCCGTCAGGCAATTGAGCAACAAAGCTATCGAGATTTGCCATGGCGAGCGCGTCCTGGATGTCCTGATCAGACAGGCCGGATTTAGCAAAACACAAATTATTACGAATGGTATCGTTGAAGGTCACCGCATCCTGGGTGACATATCCGATCTTGGAGCGCCATTCGCGAAGATCGATGTCTTCGAGATCCACGCCATCGATCAGGACACTTCCTGTATCGGGGCGGTAAAGACCGGCGAGCAAATTGATCACAGTGGTCTTGCCAGCCCCTGAGGAACCGACCAGTGCGACCATATGGTTCCGCGGTATCTCCAAATGAACATTGTCAATCAAAGGAGACTGGGAGTCAGCAAATCGCAGGCTGACTCCTTCGAATTTGATGGTCTCAGAAAAATTCGGCAATTGCCGGCCCGACCGCAGCACGCGTTCGGCGTTGCGTTCGCAGGCCTCAATCATAGTGTCGACGACGACAAACGCCGGCCGATAACTAAGATAGGATTGGTATCGCTGTTGTACTTCTGCCACCCGCGGCATCGTTCGCGCCATCATAAGCAGAAAAGTCAGAATGGTCGCGGTTTCAATACCGAGCCAAAAATATCCCGCTGCGATCAGAGTCGCCACGAGAATGACCGGGGATACCTGAAGCAGAAACTGAAACAACGCGGATAGCAGATCCAGTCCGAGCCGCATGCGGTAGACCCGATCGCTGAGCGAATCCAGGCGTTCGAGGGAAATATCCTCGGCCGCCGTGGTTTTGATCAAATAGGCGCCGCGCAGATAATCGACGGTATGAAACCCAAAACGCTGATTGGCTTTCGTCAGGCCCTTTCCAAACAGATCCGACCGACGGAGAAACGGCAGCGACATCAACACGATCAACAAACTGAAAACAACCGTGATGGAAAACAATAGCGGCGACAGCACCGCGGAAAACGACCCAAGAACCACGACCTGGATCGCCGACACCGCGATATGGACCTGCATCATCAATCCGGTGCTGGTCTGGCTGGTTTCAAGAATAAGATTGCTGACCACCTCGCCACTGGCCTGCTTCGACAAATGCGGCCAGCTGGAATTAAGCATCCCGCCAAGCAGCTTGTGCCGCAGCACCAGTATGTAGTCGTTGAACGCCTTGTGCACAGCGCGACGCTGTATATAGCCCAGCAAGAAACCGACCACGATCAGCAAGGTCATGACCACCAGCATGCTGCCCACTTCCACCCGCAGATCGAGCTTTGTCATGAAACCGGTGACAATCGCCAGAAGACCCGTCTGATCCGCGCCGGAATCATTCATGAGCGCAAGCAGGGGAACGAACAGGGTCAAACCGAAACCCTCGAACAGCCCAGCAAAAACGCTCAACCCCAGGATCCAACTGGTACCGGGCAGCCGACCGAAGGTGGAGAAAAAACTCGGCATTTTTTCCCCGGCACCGACCATCGTTTCTTCTTCTTTTCTCTGCTTCAAGCGGGCTGCAATTCGGTCATTTCGTCGCGAATCGACCGCCACATGGACTGGGCAGGTCGGGGTATCTGATTGCGGCTTGTAAAGTCATCCAACAGCTGCGACTGATCGAGAGGCAGGCCGGATTCAAGAGCATCCCGCAAAGAAGCGATGGAGCTGAATATTTTGCTGCCGCTCAAATAATCACGGTTCATCGCATGGGGCTCAAGCAGGACGGGGTAATAGGGTTTGCTAGCGCCGAGAACTTCCATCATGGCGCCGGTGGTTACCGGACCGATGACGAATTCGGCCGGCTCCAGCACCTCTTTGAACGACCCCGAATCACTGATCCGGCACACCAGGCCGAACCGCTCCGCGATATCCTGATAATAGGACGTCCGCGCATGGCCGGGGTGAAGTCGGTAACAGATATCCTCGTAGCCGAGTTCCATGAGCATACGAACGGTCTCGACAAAATAACGATAGGCCTGTGACTGCGGGGCGTGGAGGTCCTGAAGCAGCGGTGCGTATTGCAGAACCAGAACACTATTGGTACCCGATGTCGGCGGCACATCGGAAAAATGCTGACCGGCAATGGGGTTGCCTGTCCTGAGGCTGATAGAGGTCGCATCGGTGTTGTCGAGCCAATCCTCCTGCGCCGCCCCCCAGGTCAGACAATAATCCGCCAACGCCTCTACTCGGCGATCACCGCCGAGCGTTTCGAGCTTCATATCGATCAGATAGTGGCCGTGCCACGTCGCCGCCGTCGGAATTTTCTTTTGGCGCGCAAGTTCCAGGAACGTGCAGTATGTCGCATTCTGCAAACCGTCAGTGACCACGCGATCGGGCCGCTGCCGGATCAGGAGTTGATCCGCCCAGCGCACTGTATACGCCATGTCGTGCAACCGTCCGGGTGCCAGAATTTTCTCACGCACGTACCGCCTGACGAATGTCTCAACCAAGCCGACCGGCAGTTTCCATGCCTGTTCGAGACGCAGGCCCATAGCGTCCACAAAAGCGATGTCATACTGGGTCAGCGGGGTGTGAGGACGCGACGCAAGCTGGACGCCTTTCAGGATGGAACGGAAGAGAAATTTCCAATCGCGTTTATTGGGGAAATGAATGCCGATGAAGATCGGAACAACGCCGTCGCCATCGAACTCGCGCAGTAATGGAAGACTGGTGAGATGCGTATTCAGCAACAACACGCTTATTTTTCGATTCCCGAGATGGCGCCGCGTCCGGCAAACGAAATCAATCAGGACTTCACCAAGGCGCCTCGCCGATTTGCGCCACCCCCGGCCCCATCCGAATTCGTTCTCCAACGCCACATCGTAGACCGCCTGCAGCGTATGGCTGGTTTCCGGATCATTAGAGTGCTGCCGGTGATCGATCAGTCGCACACCGCACGCATCGGCAATATCCTTGATCAAATCGAGACGCGCGTCCGCGGACAGATAGACCAGGTCCGTCCGGTAATCGAAATAATGCAATTCCTCGGGACCAAATCGCTGGATCAAATTTCTGAGGGTCTGATCAATCTTGCAGCACTCGAATATGACCAGACCTGTTTCCTTGAAAAACTTACGGCCGAGCGAAACCCCGTTAAACAAGGTTGCGTCCTCGCCCTCCACATAGACCCAGTCGCTCGCATCGATATAGAGGGTCGACATGAGATCGTCGGGATCCTCGCCGCTAAGACCTATCTCGTAGTGAATGCAAGGAAGGCCCTCCGCCATCGCCATTTGCCAACAGAGCCAGTCGCAACACACATAGAGAGTATCTTCGTCTTGAGGTGCCATGGCCTCAAAATGCTCAGCCGCGGATACCAGCACCATTCGTCTAAATCGACGATCCATGCCGGCAGGACCCGCGTCCAGCGCGAAAAGTTCGCGGTTCAACCGAGTCATATCAACTCAAGGGAGCCTGTTGGTCTGGCAGAGATTTAGCAGTCTCAGAAAACGTGGTCTGCAATCCTAACGAACCCGGTGCCTGGGATCATGATTGCCACGCGCCGTGGTCCGTGATCCCACACCGGAACCGGCATAAGCCAGTTCACGATCGGCCTGTCCAACATCGGTCACCTTATCGATATTGGGCATGAAGGCCTCATATTTATGTTCGCGGTAGATAAACATCTTGGTCTGCGAAATTTCGTGACCGCTCTGCATGAATTGCCGCATTAGCTCGATCTTACGGTCATCAAACCAGACATCGTAGAAAGTCTCACCCCGACAATCCGCCAAGCTCAGCGATGTATCCGCCAACCAGGCCTGGATATCGAAATCAAACCGCATACGGTTGCGCTGATTGGGTTCAGGCGGTTCATCGAAATAAGGGGCAAAATCGAACTTTAGAGCCTGGAAGCGGCGAATATCATCGAAGGCCGTCTCCGCCCAGTCGGGCAAGGACCCGGTTTTCTTCGCTTCAAGGCAGGCCATTTCTGATGCCGCCGATTGCCATTCGGCGAACCCGTCACTGAGCGCAAGCAGCTGATATTTGTTCATAAGATTGTCGCCGCGTTCGCCGGACAACAGCGTCTCATAACCCTCCGGGTCCTCGACATAGGCCTGCATGTCAGCGACGCTTTCAAACAGTTCATCGCGGGCTTCACGGGCATAGATATCCATGTGTTCCCTGACCTTGCCGGCCTCCGACTCCCGTGACATCTCATAAATTCGTTTCAGCCACTGGAACACGTTGGCGCCGAGTTCGTCGAGGAGCCGCCGAGTGGGATTGAACAAGGCGGAATTATAGACCGCGTTTATGACAAGCTGGAGTTCCCGCAAAGACAGGTAATCGTCCCGCGACATGGTCTTGGTCGCAACGACGAGCGCTTCGGATTCGACAATCTTCTCGCCCTCATACTCGCCAAACGCCCTGGGAATAATCCGGTATTTGAGATCAAAGCCGTACTTGTCGATGGAGTCCTGATCCGCCATCGGCGTTCCGTGCAGCAGATAGAGGGTCATGATGATGAGGCGTTTAACGCCGGTTTTAATCATTTCATCGAGCCCGGCCTCAAACGATTCTTTTGTCTCCATGGGCAGGTTCATGATCAGGTCGGAATAGGAGTTTTCATCGACCTGTTTGACGTTCTCGAGCATATCGCGCATGGCATCGAGCGATATGTTATCCCGCTGAATCGCTTCGAGGGTGGGTAGGTTCAGCGATTGTGCTGACATGGCCGCCGGCAGACCCCATTTCAGAATATGCGACGCGGCAATGATATTTTCTTTCTTGTTTTTGCCGAGACTCACCGAGACATAGCGCGGCCAATCGAAATTGTCCTGAACCCGCCGCACTTCCTTCACGATGGGAATGACTTGGGGATACATGCCGAAATTGCTGTCGCAAAGATCGAGAATGATGTCGTGGCGTCCCTTGAGGCGCTCGGCGCAATATTCCACATCGGCGCGAATGCGTTCAGGACTGACGAACTTGACATTCGAATACATCTTGAGGGCCATGTTGCAGAACGTGCAGCCGAACGGACAACCGCGGGACGTCTGTATCATCGGATGCAAATTAGCGTCGAAAAACTTGTCGAACATGCCGTTGGTATAGGGGCTTGGGACATCATCAAGCGTCGAAAAATTTTCAACCGGCAGGTTTTTCGCCAGAGTCTTTCCGTCCGGTCGCAGCCAGAAGGCCCCTCGTAACTCGTCGACTTCAGTTATGGGCGTACCTTCGATCACGTTATTAATGATGTCGACAAAGGGTTTTTCACCCTGACCGAGCACTGCGATGTCGATGGAACGGTTCGCCATGAGAAAGTCGCGAAGGGGCTCGGGATCTTTGTCGACTTCCGGACCGCCAAGAACCGTCAGCGTGTCCGGCAGCGACTCCTTAACCTTTCGCATGACCGACAAATTCAAATTGCGGTTCCAGCAAAAAAATGCGCCGCCAACAATATCAGGCTTCCAGTCGCGAAATTCGCGGAGAAATTCGTGTGCCGAGCGGTAAAGTCTAAATTCGGTTCTCGCCGCCGTTACCATTTTATCGGCATATGCCGCCACCATGCCAATGCCGATGGGCATCTGGAACGCGTGCAGGCCCCGCGTCTCGTGACACACATCCAACAACGCAATCTTGATGGTTCGTTCTTCAGTCATTGTCCTGACCAGTCCAAAAATTTAATCCAACCGCAAATTTCAAGGGAGAAGGCAAACAGCAGCACCAATTTTCTCCGCTCACGTTAAGTCGTGCCCAAGGCCCGCCCGTATATAACCGATCTGAAGTAAGTCTGACACCGCCTCATGCCTAAACCGCCTCCACCGGTGGGAGATCCCATTGTTTCTCATAGTTCCGGGATGCCTCCGAGATCCGGGCGATGGCTTCCTCGGAGGCGATAGCCCGAAGTTCCTCGAATTTTTTTTGCCGCGATTCAAGGGAAACTGCTGCAGGTCGCGGCACCCGTTCCCGGGCCAACACAAGATCAAAATCCTTACACGGTTCCGTATCGAAAAAGCGGGCAATACGATCCATTTCAGATCCGGCATCAATGAAGAGGTGCTCATAGCTAATATAGTGCACTTGTTTCTGACGCGCTGGCGGTAGATCCGCATGCGCATCGTCGCAAAGTTCCTGCAAACGCAAAACATCAATGACGACCCGATCGACCGGCGACAAGGTGGGATAGAGGTGCGCGGTCTCTTCGCCCCACCACGGGGCCGGTTGACCATCCAGTTCGATCGCAAGGGCGAACGCCCGGGGATCGTTGCCAATGCGTATCCCCCAATCCCGGTGGTGCCAGGAATGGATCAGATCGACCGGGTGCCGAACCGCGTGGACAAGCTTCACCGCTGGATAGGCATCAACAAACAAATCAAAATGAGCCAATACATGATGGGTCATAAAACAGGGTAACCGGCGCGCGGCGTTGAAGCTCGCTACTGCCGCATCTCCCTCCTGATCGACGGAACGACGAATATAGTCGTCGTAGTCATTGGCTTTGAGAATTGAGGACGCATCACCCGGCCGCGTATTGAGATTGCGACCGATCATGCGGTTGTAGACCATCTCATCGGCGATCAGTCGAAGATAGGCAACGGCGGGTTTGCGTTCCAGATGTCCCAGAAAACTGAGGATAAAAAACTGCTCAAGGCTGGCTGAGTACTGGAAACATTCGACCCGGTTAAAATTCGACACCAGTTTGCTGACGAGCTGTTTGCCGGCACGCCCAAGCCCATCGACCAGGAGCATGTCGGAACACAATAATTCTTTTGCCAGAAGGGGAGCCGCCATAACCCTGACTACCGACCGTCCGTTACTGCTTCAGAATATGGCAAGGAGAAAAAGCAAAGGGCAATTTTTCGATCCGCTCCGGCCGGTGATTGTCCCGCAAATAGTCGTCTACGGCTTTTTTAGCGCCCGGAAATCCTTCGTAATCGTCCAGCATGATAATGCCGCCAGGCGCCACCATGGGGAAGATTTGTTCCATGGCAACCCGGATGGGCTCATACAGATCGACGTCAATATTGACGCAGGCAAAGGTCATTTCCTGATGATCTTTCGCGTAGACCGGTAGCGTCTCGCGGACATCGCCTTTTATCAGCTCCACATTCTGATCAAGCCCCTGATCGGCGAGGATCTTCATCAATTCCGCATCATCGATGCTGTCTTCGCCGCTGATCTTGTTCATGTCCTCAAGCAATTGGCGGTCCGCCTCGTAATCGGCTTCCGGAAATTTGCCAAAAACATCAAATCCCAGGAACATCCGGTAATGATCGGGGTGCAACAGCCGGCCCAATTTCCGGAACCGGCAAAATGACGCGCCTTTGAAAATGCCAATTTCCATGAAGTGCCCCGGAACCCCGACGGTCATTTCGTAGAGCTTGGCATGGGCAAGGAATTTGCCGATACGGCTGGGGTCGCTATACAGGTAGAAGTGATTTTCCGCTTCAAAATAATCGATCATTGCTCCCTACCACGCCGTCCATCCGCCATCGACAACCATCATCTGGCCCGTCATGTAGGTCGAAGCATCGGACATCATATAAACGACGGCACCGACAAGCTCATCTCGATTGGCCATACGCCCAAGTGGCGTACGGGCCCCGTATTTGGCCTTGAATTCTTCGTTCTGGCCGCTCTCTACGCCACCGGGCACCAGCGTGTTGACCCTAATCCCCTGTGGTCCCCAATGGGTTGCGAGATATTTGGTAAAGCCGACGACAGCGGCCTTGGAAGCGGCGTAGACGGGGGACGAATTTATGGGAATGCCGAGATACTCAGACCCCTCATAGATTTTCGGATCGGGACCGACCAGCCCATAGGTCGAGGCGGTTTGAATAATGCTACCGCCTCTGCCCTGCTTGAGCATCTGTTTGCCGACTGCCTGCGCCACCAGAAACACGCCGTCGATGTTGGTCGCCATCACATCACGCCAGATATCGATACGGTATTCTTCGAACGGCGCGAGGTAGGCTGCGTAATCCGTCGGTTTGTGTGCCGCGTTGTTAAGTAACCCGTCGATACCACCGAGATCGCCAACCACCCTCTCGACCATCCCAGTGACGTGATCCGGCTTGGCGATATCGCATGCGATACCAATGGCCCGCCGCCCGCTCTTCGCGGCAACATCCTTCGCCAAGGCAATTGCGGCATCGCCATCGATATCGACAATTGCGACATCGGCACCGAATGCCGCCAGGCCATGACACACCCGTGTCCCGATAATGCCAGGGCCACCGGTTACGACGGCTACCTTTCCAGTCAAATCAAACAGACTGGATAAATCGGCCTCTTCCATTTCTTTAATTCCCGTTTTTCTAGTTGGCGGCAGCGCCCACAGGCGTCACCCATTTTTTTTCAGCTGATGCACGCTCAGCAGCAGCAATCATATCGACAATCCGCTCGCCTTCCTCCAGCGAACAGAGACCATCCGACGTCTCACCGCAAACCGCCTGATGCTGGCGCACATAGGTATCATTTTTCCCCACCGCGAAGGTTTCAACCTCGTCTCCATGGGTAATGGTGCCCGCAATGAGGTCCAATGAGTATGTTCCCGCATCAGTATGAGCCACGGTTTCCCGTCGCGGCGAGGAATGCAGATAATTCATGGTCAATGATACCAGCGGCGCGCGGCCGGTTTTGATCAAGAGCGAGTAGACGTCATCGCTGTCAATTTCCAACGAGCTGAAGTGTCCCCCCAGGGCACATAGCTGAGTCCAGCCACCGAAGATCCAGACAAGATAATCCAGCTCATGGCTCAGTTCCCGCAGCGCGCCTCCGCCCTGCGCTTTATGAGCCGAATGCGTTATGCGGTAATCGGTCCCGGGACGCCAATCCGGCAGGTAGTGCCCCACATAGCAATGCACCGACGCAATTTCTCGCTCCTGCAACAATGCCTGAAAACGCTGCACGGCTGGATGAAACCGTAAATTATACCCGACACAGATTTGCGAAAACTTATGATCCAGCGGCCGCTGCGGGTCATGATAGAGCGGCTTTTCAACCAGCACCTTTCCGGCAAACCCGAGCATCGACAGGCGGACCAGATCCTCTGAATGTTCGCTGGAGCGGCTCGCGATCACGATGTAATCGGGCCCGAATTCCGCCAGCGCGGTTTCGAGATCGGCAAACAGGGGCGCCACTTCCACGTCTCGGCGACTGACGATTGCGACGCTATGTCCAAGGTCCGTTAGTATCTGCGCATGACGCTGCCCGATCGATCCAAAACCGACAATGAGCGATTTCAACGATTGAATTCCTCGTCATACGCCCAGTTGGCCTGATCCAGATCATCCATCCGGCCAATATCCAGCCAGTATTCGCGAATGGGAAAAATCGCCGTCCGGCGGCCATCGCGGACCAGCTGATCAAACAGCATGGTCATGTCGAAAACACCCTCAGAAGGAATTTCAGACAGCAATTCGGGATTCAGGACGTAGATACCGGCGTTCACAAGATATTGCTGTACCGGTTTTTCTTCGATTCCGACGATCTGCTGCCCATCTGTCCGTACCACGCCGAACGGGACCTGTATGTCGTATTCGCGCACGCACATGGTCGCGACGGATTTTTGCTGATGATGGTAATCGAGCAACGCCACGAAATCGACTTTGGTCAGGAGGTCGCCATTCATGACAATCAAAGGATGGGTCGGCGCCTCGCCGAATAAACGCAGCGCCCCGGCGGTTCCCAGCCGTTCCTCTTCCTCGATATAGCGGATGTTCACGCCCCATTTTTCGCCGCTACCAAAATAATCCTTGATCATCTCGGCCTTGTAATGGACCGAAATATGGATGTCGTTGAAGCCAGCGCGCTCGAAACTTTCAACAATAGTTTCGAGGAGCGGTTTGTTGCCAATCGGGATCAGTGGTTTGGGCAAATGTTCAGTCATGGGGCGCAGACGCTTGCCGAGGCCGCCCGCCATAATGACAACCGGGTTTTCGTGCGGCTGATCGAAATCGATAATTTCATCGAAGCTTCGCAGATCGATGATCCGGTCCTCGGCATCAAGAATCGGGATCGCCCGCAACCGGAAGGTGGACATGAGCATGGTCAGTGTCGCGTCGTCACTGTCCACATGTCCGACATGCGGCTCTTCATTCATAATTTTTCGAACCGGAATATCAAGAGGCAGCGACCGGATGATACCGCGTCTGATATCTCCGTCAGTAACGGTACCTATGAGGCGATTTTCGTCATCGCAAACCAGACATATCTGCAGGCCTGTCCTCGTCAGGAGTTCGATTGCATCCTTGACGGATGCTTCCGGCGCAATAATTGCCTTCTGCCATTTTTTCATGATCATTATATGCGGTGTCTCACGGCGTGGCGTACTGAAATCGCAGGCATTCGAGGCCATATAGTGACCGCGCCCAATTGTAGGTTACGCGCTTGTCGACCGATAGGGTATAGCCCCGCGCCTCAAGCATGTCGTCGTAGGGATGATAGCGCGCAATCCGATTTTGTTTTCGATACCGGACTGTCGAGCGTTCGACGTGGAAAAACGGGCTTGGTTCGTAGAACGCAACGGCAATTCGGCGCCGGGCGAGTGCGTCAAACAGCCGATTGAGCTCGTCGGGGTCATAGTAACTCATGGTTCCGCGTGAAATCATAAGTGGTCTGTCGAAATCGCGATCGAAGAACGCTTCCGAATAAAGATCAAAGGACACACCGGATCGCTCACTGAGGTCCTGATAGTTGGCCAGAATATCCAGGCCGAAAGCCTCAATATGGGGAAGTGTCTTCTTTAGGGTAATGATGCGTGCACCGTCATAGCTTCCTATTTCGATGACGCTTTTATGATCGCCAGCCATGATCGCGCGCAGGAATAAGGCGGTGGCCGCATCATCCGCGGGAGCCTCCTCGAGCGGCGCTATGGTCATGTCGACATATTTGTCGATTTTCTTGCGATCCAGGCTGCGTGAAACAAGTTGCCTGAAAGCCAGCGCCGCGTTGAGGGCCTTGGGGTGTTTTTTTAAATTGTCCCGGATGGAAGACACTATCTGCCTCGCTCACGCACAAACGTGCTCAATCCCGTTCATGTATTTCGAATTCCGCACCAGCCGGTAGGGCAGCTGGCCCGTAATGGTATCGGCGGCATCGTCATGCTGTGACTCATATTTGACCTCGATGACGACACCGCGTTCGCGAAAGCGTGTCGCAAACAGAGGCGCCTGTCGGGAAATTGCCGCATAATCAACGTTCCAATCGACCGTGACACGAAATCTGCCATCCGACGATCGGAAATACCGCCGCATATAGGTGTTTGCGACCGCTGGCCGGAGCCCGGCAACGTAACGCTGCGCCACAGGATTTTGGCGGAGCACCGGTTTCAATGCATGACCGATCTCCTCGATCACATCGCCAGTAGTATCAAAATCAGCAACGTCAAAGATGGCTTTGCGCCCCAGAAACCCTTCCTTGATCTTGATCTCCAAGGAGGGTGCGGAAACAGTTGCGCCCCATTCGCCGTACCATCGAATACGGGCTTTATAGCGCGCCGTCCGGCCCACGATATTATCGCGGTAGCAGGTCAGCCCGGGCGTATCGAGATAAATATTGTTGATGCGCCGCGGCTCGTAAACCTCACGAAACATGGCGGGATGCCGCTTTAGAAGGTCCACCACCTCCGACACCGAACCATCTGGATCAACGAACTTTCTCTCGTATCGGAAATCCTCATCCGCCGGACTGTCTGCCGTTGGGGAAAAGAACCCCGTCAATTGGACACCGCTGATTGAACCGAGGCGAGCGGCTTCGGGCGGGCAGCCGTCACACCGATGCGATGCCCGTTCCAGTACAGTGCTGATTCAGGGCCAACCCTAAACGGCTGCTCCACATCGTCCATTCGACTGGCCGACACACGCAATTCCGCCGCGCCGAATTTGCTCCGGTCCCGATCTACAGAAAATCCCATCCCCAATTTCGACAGGCTGAACCCGGCCAATCGGGCACGGGACCCGTTGCGGGATGCAATGGCGGTGCCGGCATTCCGGACAATAACCGAGTCTGCCGTCAGATCGCTGGAATGGGTAAGGCGAACGGCCGTGCCGCCGATAGCTTGAAATTCTGAGCGGCGCAATTCCACCCTGCTGCCGGACAGGGCTATGGCGTCCTGGAAAATATCCTTTGCCGTCACGTCTTTTATGAATCCCTGGGAGCCGGAAACATTCACCGCATCGGCCGCCGCGCCATCGAACGCTGTTTCAGAAACTCTAAAGTTTTCACCGATTATTTGAAGCGCCGCCGGCCCGCGGCTATCGGTAAACTGGCTTGATTTAATGGTTACGGGCGCACGATAGAAGGTGACCCCTGCCACGACGACCGACGAATCGTCCGGCCGAGGGCCGCCAAGCCGATGGAATGACGCGTGTGTGATGGTGGAGGCCGATTTCGCACGAATCACCATGAAGGTGGAACCCGGCGTGTCAGCCGCCTCGATGATGACAGGTGCGCTAGCCCGGCCAGAAATCGTGACCGGCGAATAGGACACGATCCTCGCGCCGCCGACGAGGCGTATATGGGTACCGGCTTCAATGGTGACCGCATGATCCGGCGGGAAAACGAGATCTTTCGCTATCTTCCAGTTGCCTCGTTTAATCTTGATTGTCGCGGCCCTGGAATCAACGTCCATATAGGCGGCTTTCCGCGCACCGAAAGAAGGCACGGTGCCCAGATCAGTGCGGAAGGGGCTCCCTCTATGCGCCCACGGCAGAGCAGGCGTCCAATGAAGTTTGCCGCCACCCCAGGTCCGAAAACCAACGCGTATATCGGCTGGAGAGGAAGGCGGCCATTGGACACCCTCCGGAATACTGAAACGGACATCCTGCACGTTCATTGGTGACAGGGGGATGAAGGGAAGGAGCGTAAATGGCTCGCCCGATGCGAGGGGCAGCAAGGCGCCATTGACGCGGAGGGTCGTTATCTGAAGCGGGTACGACACGATACTCGCGATTCCGATATCGAGTTGACGCAATCCGGTTTGCGAGAGTTGACCGTTGAGGTAGGCAACAATTCCGGTCGGTGGACGGAGGTATTTCCGGATTCGATTCTGCCGCTTGTAGAAGAAATTACGGTCAAAGCGGAAATGAGGATAGTCTCGGTGAATGACTCGCAATTTCTGCTCGAGTTCCTCACCGAGGGTGGCAAATATGTCATCGAGATAGGATCGCTGCGACAGACGGCCCAATTCGTTCATATAAACCTGAAAGAGCCGCTGATCCTGCAGCAACATATAGAACGGCTCGTTCCGACGGTTGACGAACCAATCCTCCACCATGATGACCTGGCTGTCGAGATGGGCAGGGACACCGCCTTCGGGAGCACCAACCCCGACCGCTGAACCGTCATAGGCAATGGGCTCCAGGCGATCGGTTGCCGGGTTGAAAAAGAATTTCAAATTGCCATGGCGCGCGTTGTGGCGTCCGCTGGTCAGATCCAGGAGCGCGAGCCAACGCCCCATTTGCTTGCAATTGAAAACGTCACAGGCGGGCAATTCGCCGCGGCGAAATGCCTCCATGCGATCCTTGGCCCGGTTGAACTGCCGGGTCCTGGCAGGATCAGCAAAAGTCCGGCGCTTGCGATAAACGTCAACTGGCCCCGCCTGCATGTCCGCACGCCACCTCGGATCAGCGGATAGAAGGTTGTAACGTGGCGAGTCCGGCGCATCGCTATAGAACACGATGGGCCCGCCTGGCCGGCCGTTATTTTTTACGAGCTGATCCTCGAAATGCTCCTCGATGGCATAAATGCCCATATGTTTGCCGTTGAGTGTCACGTCGACGAAATCATAGCGAAGTGCCATGAGGCCTTCGCGCGCCATCATTTTTTGAAACACCCATTCATACAGGTAGTAGCGGGTCCGGGGGCTCTGAAGCGAAAACCGCTTCATCCCGAACAAGGTCCCATTATTCTTGGTCACCACACGGAGCGACCATTTTTTGCCCCGGTAATGGTCCGGCAATTCCCCTTTCAACCGCAGTTTTACATCTACAGTATTGTCGCCATGGCGAATGCGGGCCGGCACGTAATCGTCCTCGCCCCGCAGTAAATAGCGGCGGCGCAGCGCGGCACGGCGTTTCTTCTCGAGCTTCAAAATATGCTTGTGCTTGATATCTATGGTAAGCCGTTCCGGCGAGGCAAAGAAACTGCGCGCCATGTTCGCCGGAACATAAATAGCGTTGTTCATGACCAGACGCGTAATGCCCGGAACATCAATGCGTTGCGCGACCATCAGAAGTCCAACGCTGTAGATACCCAGGATAAGCACCCCGGCAACAACACCCAGCGTTACGGTTTTTTTCCGAAATAGAATAGCCAAAAGACGGCGCGCCCGGCCGGGCAATATTGTTTGCTGCTTGATTATCAAGCGCTAGACCCCGCCCAATTCATCCCGGTTACCGTTTGCCGCCAGGCCATCACTGTACCTGGCGATCATTGTCCATAAAGGTCAGAGACACCGATTCGTCCAACGCCCGCAGATCCGCACGGGCCTTGTTTAATGCATCGAAACTATCAATTTCGATGGCGAAAAGCGTTTCGATAATCTCATTGCTCTCGTCGAGCCGCTTCAGATTGACCGACCTGCAATGGGGCTCAATGGCTTTGAGAATGCGATCAGCGCTGATGGAAGCCGGCGCAGCGCTGGTCACTGTCACATAAAGATTATGGCCCTGCTCGCGGTCCCGGTTTAGACCCCGGACGATGACAATGACCATCAATATTACGAAGCCGATGAGTGTCGGCAAACGCTGATCGCCCCCGAACCCCAGACCAATGGCGATGCAGATAAAGAGGAAACTAAGTTCTTCGGGCTCTTTAATAGCCGCCCGGAACCGGACGATGGAGAGGGCCCCTACAAGGCCCAGCGACAGGGCCAGCGAGGATTTCACCACGCTGATGACGATCATGGTGGTAGAGGCCAGCAGCACGAAATTCTGGGCAAAAAGCCTACGGTTCGATAGTGCCCGCCCATAGCGTACGTAGACGAGGCCCAAGATATAGGCGAGGAGAGCGGCAAGCAGCAGATTGATCACAAATCCGGAGAGAGAGATGTCGGGAAGCGGTGTACCGATAAAGGCATCGAGCTTGCGAGAGATACCAGATGCAGCCGTCTGGTTGGTAATCGCCTCAGCCGAAGTTGCCGGCGCCGTATTATTTGCCATGAGTATTCACCGCTTCTATTGAGAGGCCGGGTTTACAGAGGATGCGATCAACCGTCCGTCCTCATTTTCAACGCCACCGGATAACGCTTCGCCAAATGGCGGGTAATCTCGGTCGCCGCCCAGTGCGTAGCCCGGGCATGGTAATACCCGGATCGCGGCCTGGCCAGATTCTCGCCCCGCGCCGCCCGTTTTCGCAGATCGAGAATATCCATTGTAGATGCCAATAGAGGAGTCAGAACGGTTTCGGTCGCCGGCTCGGTCAATTGGTAATACGCTTCGCTGGCGTTGGGGAATACAACAAGCGTAAAGGACGCGCCACAGGCATGAGCTGCCGTCGCCATGTCTCTGATCGCGGCAGTGGCCTCTTTCAGGACATCGGGAAATCCGAACTCAGACCGGGTCGTAAATACATAGCGCTGCCGATAGCCGGCACCGAGAATACTGTCGGGAAGAAGACGTTCGGCGATCTGACGGGGGTGAAGATATCGCTGAGCGAGAAACATTCGAATGCTTCGCAGCTGAAGACTCTGCCTTAGAGACCAGGAGGTCTCCGCGTTCAATCTGGCCTTCTGACGATTGACTTCAGCTTTGGAGAGGGGCGTTGGTAACCGTTTCAGCCGGTCGTCGCTCCAAGTCGAAAGTTTATACCCATCGACCACCGTGCGGGACCTAAGGTCCATATGATCGCGACGGAAATCGTTGAAATCCATCGCATAGACCACATGTCGGGGCTTTATCACGGGACATTCGCGGCGGATTGTCTCAAGACTTTGCAAGACGCCATAACTGGGAACACCGACATTATAGATCCCGACATCGGCGGAAACCTGCGCACGCATTTTTCCCACAATTCCGTCTTTGGCAGGCAGCGGCAGTCCAAACACGAAAGAATTTCCGGCCATTAGCACACGGAATTTTTCGTTCAACCGCCATTCAGCGCCCCGATATCCCCGGGAATTCGTTGCAACATTAAAAGCGTATCCATCGGTGACAACACCGCGGAAACCAGGTTTTAACGCATAACCGCGGCTGTTCTCAGCGACAAAAAGGCCTCGGATGTCGTCACGACCATCATGGAAAATATAATAGATTGCAGCATCCAGGCACCAGATAACAACGACCAGGGCACTGAGGCGGAGACCCCATTTCCATCCTTTGGAAGACACCACATGAGAGGTCATTACGCGGCCATCTCCCCCAAAACTGCGCCCAGCCGATCGCAGAGATAACCCACGTCATCCTCTGACCAGGTAGGCAGTGTGGGAAGACTAAGCTCGGTCGCATGCCAGTGTGCCGCCATGGGCGATAAACTGATCAAATCATGTACCGGCCAATGAACAGGCAGGAAAACACCGTCCTCGGCAGCACGCTGCCGCAACGCGTCGCGGGCGGCGGCACGTATAGGAACAGCGATACCCACGCCATCGCCAATGCAATTATCTTCACACACAGTATCCGCAAGAGCATCGGCGATCGTTTTGCGATGGCGGTGAATGATTGCCAAATCAGTCTCGATTTCCCGCGTGGCCAAATAACGGAGCGATCCCTCAGATCCGGCGACAGCATCCTCACCAGGATCCGCGGCGGTCTCATTAACCAGCCCTTCGCTCTGAATGCTTGCGTGAAGACCGCTTATGCCGGGTTCATCGACCAGATGGCCGCTTCGCAGCCAGGACGCGCGTTGACCCTTCGCCTTTATTCTGGCGCGCACCACCGCGTCACTTCCAGATGAATCCGGCAGCCGGTTCGAGCGCTGCCAACTGTCGAGCGCATCCATCGCCCGGTCGGAGCAGGCAATCAGCACCGCTCCATCGGGTATGGGATAAATTTTCCTCAGGCTCAGGACGCAGAAGTCACACCGGCCCATATAGGAAGCCGCCGTGGCAGGGTCGGGAAACGCCATGACACGATCTTCTATGACCCACGGGGCCCCTGGCAGTTTCTTGATGTCCCGGTAAAAATCGGTGAGAACCGCGTCTATTCGCGCAGCACCGAAATACGAGCAGGTCATGACCGCATCGGCATGGCCCGCCGCCTCCAGTAAAGACGTTTGAAGCGGCAACAGATCTTCGGTCAGGCCATAAGGCACTATTTCTGACGCTGCGGCGCGCAGCTTTCGGACGACATCCGCGCATTGGTAGTCAGGCATCGCAAGCCGGGGCGCCGATGCTGGAGACATCAATTTGAGCGCAACCCCAAACGCCGAACGGCCGAACCGCAGCCAAAGCGCCGGTCTTGTAACGCCTAATCGAATGAACAAATCCTCCGGCAAGGGGGCGGCGACGTCCGTCCCGGAGTTCCACAGCGAAATCTCCTCAGCCGTCAGCGGAGCATCACCCCCAATGACACGGTCAAATTGTCTGGGCTCTGCGTCGATCACTTTGTCGCCGTCACAATCCACTCGAAGATCGAAACCGTGCCGCCCTTATCAGTCCGATGCAGCCAATCGATGGAAAGAATGGAAAATTCTGAAAAGACGTCTTCGATTTCCTCCCGTGTGAAGAAGTGCGCAAACCCAAACCCCCCACAGGGTCCTTCGCTGGGATCGCGCGACGTATTGGTTTCGTAGATTTCACCGGTGCCATGACCGGTAGTTTTGACCCCAAACATTTTTCCGAAAAATACCGAGCCCGGCTTGAGAACACGATGGGCGTCGTTGATGCAGGAGCGGATAACGGCCATGGGATTGGCGTAGATTGATTCCATATCAATGGCCAAATCAAAACTTTCATCAGGCCATGGAAGCGCCGCGAAATTACCCTGCCGAAGATCCAGCCGCGTATCATTGATTTTTATACCAGCCTCTTGAAGGCGCCGGCGTGCCGTCACGATCGCCGTATCCGACGCATCAATCCCGGCCAGCGTAAAACCCTCACGCGCCAGAAAACTTAGATTGGCCCCCGGACCACAGCCGATATCGACGATGCGAATGGCGGAACGATCGGAAAGGTCGCGATAGCGCCTTACGATAAATCTTATGAGATCCTCGGACGGGTGCTCGCCCCATGGCCGGCTGGAATGCACAGTTTCCCACCCATCGAGATGACGCTCCATGTCATCGGTCAGTGTCATGATCTATCCGGCATCGTAGAACTGGAACCTGTCGGCCATCACAGGAAAGTCCGCGGCCCGCAACTCCTCTCGCAGGGTGGCATAGTCCTCGGGAAGAAATACGGTACCGCCGACAAAGGAACGCCGCGCCCCATCCGGAGCATAGGCCAGCTTATAGCGGAACACGCCATCGTCCCGGCTCTGCCCGCCGCCGAGCAGAAAATACTCGCAGCCCCGCCGCTTGAGATCGCGCATGATCTCGAGTTTCAGAATTTGATTGGCCGACGCCGCAAAGCCGGACTTTCGGGTGCCACCCAAATAGGAATGCGCAAACCTGTCCGAAAAAAGAACCAGCTCACAGGTAACGATCTCGCCATCAACCACCCCGTAATAGAAAGCGAACCGCCCCGGCATCTCCTTCGCCATTGATTGGTAGAACGCTTCGGGGAAATAGTAAAATTCACGGGCGCCGTTCCGATCCAGCGTCTCATGGTAGATATCCATGAATGTCTCAAGATGCTTGATGTCTTCCCGCATCTCCACGACGACACCGGATTCAACGCCTTTCCGAATTGCCTTTCGCATGGAGTAACGGAAATTGGCTTCCACCGCCTTCATTTCGGGCCTTAGATCCACGACGACGAATTCACCCACCTCAAATACCTCTGCGGTATTCGGTGCCAATCGATGATTTTCGAGCACGGGATGAAATCTGTCGAAGGCACATATTATTTTTTGAGACCGGCACCATTCCGCAAAGCAATCGTGGAATTCAGTGGAATTGACGGCGGCCCCGGCAGCACAAAGCGCCCCGCCACGACCGTAAAGACTGACAATATCCCGCCGGCCCGCGCCCAGATTTGAATGGCCGATAACATCGGAAACATCGCGCCTCACAAAGGGATACAGAATGTCTATGTCACCCTGGGAATATAACGCCGCCGCCACATGGTCGTCCTGATGGATTGTCAAGGCACAGACCCGGGCAAAATCCGGGTCGTAAAACACATCGCGATCATCGGGAGCGAATTGATCATAAGCACTGCGCCACGCGGGATCTCCGGGCTCAACTACCTGAAATGTACGGGCCATCGATATCGTAAAAAACCTTGGAAACAGCATCAGCGCCCCGCGGCATGGTGCGGAGGGTGTCGAGTATTCGGCTCACCGCATTGCCGTCCCCGTAGGGGTTTTTCAATCCGGCCAGGCTGTGGCGAAAAGATCCGCTCAACGCCTTTTCCCAGGCTTGGGCGATGGCGTCTTCGTCCAGCCGAACGGAAAGTACATTGGCGGGCGCAATCCGGCCCGCCTGCCGGTCACCGATATTGACCACGGGCAATTGGAACGATGCCGCCTCAACCAGACCGCTTGACGAATTGCCAACGATGCAATCGGCGTGGTTCGCGAGATTTATATACCTGTACCGACCGAGAGACGGCCAGGCGCTGCAATTCTCATGGCCAGCACAATAGGCCTCGATTGCATCGATAATCGGAGACGACCCGGGATCGGCGTTGGGATAAGTAAACACAATCTGAGTTTCGGCCCGATCGGCCGCCTGGAGAATGATTTCCATGGCGTTGCGGTTGACGTCCGGGTCGGGACCAATGGGGTGAAATGTAAAGACACTTACCGGTGCCTCCAAATCGAGATCATACGCGGCAAATACCGTCTCTTTGTCTTCGGTGGCCAGTTCGGCCAGCAGGTCGAGACCAGGTTCCCCCGCGACCACAACCCGGTCCGGCGCCTCTCCCAGCTGGATAACGCGGCGCGCGAAATCGGGATGGGCCGTAAAATGGATATGCGACATCTTTGTTATGGCGTGGCGGATGCGGTCATCAACGACACCTTGAGACAGTTCACCGCCCGAAATATGCGCGATGGGAAGGTCAAACGGCAGAGCCGCGATCACACAGGCCATGACATCCAACCGGTCACCCATGACCACGATCAGGTCGGGCGGTTGCGTGGCATAGGAATGCGCAAATCCTTCTATGCCGGCAGCCAGCGCCTGGGCGGCGGCTTCAGAGCTGTCGTCTTTCGGCGCGCTCGGTATTTCCACCAATGTGGAACACCATGGTTCGCTGCGTATCTCGTTAATGGTTTCGCCATGTCGCGGCGAAAAATGCATGCCGGTCGCATAGAGGGTAAGTTCGAAATCCGGATCATCGAACAGCGCGGAAACAAGCGGGACAAGCAGGCCATAATCGGAACGCGCTGCCGTTACCACTCCCACATGAATCGTCAAACCGGGTCCCCGCTAGTCCGTGATTATTTCGTCTTCGACATAGCTGCGCGGCGCGGGTTTGCCGACCCAGTCCCAATAAAGCATCGGAGACACACCCGTCCCCGGCCGTTTGACGGTGAGATTGTCCTCGGTAAAAATTTCACCGGCAGCGATGGCATGGCGTGCGATAAGACTCTTCCGCGCGATGGGCATGTTTTTTATCTCGACATCATGAGGCGCCTTGATGCCATCACCCATGGCGAGATCGACCTCACCCAATGCAGCAACCAGCGCATGAAGCTCGGATGGGTCGAGGGAGGCCTTGTGATCGGGACCGTCCATTTCCTTATCGAGGGTAAAATGCTTTTCCACCAGAACGGCACCACGCGCCGCGGCAGCAATGGACGCATTTATCCCGGGCGTGTGATCGGAAAAACCGACGGCGAGACCAAAGGCCTCCCGCAGCGTATCCATCGCCCGGAGATTCACTGCCTCGAAAGGCGTCGGATACTCCGTCGTGCAATGCAGCAGCGTCACCTTATCCCGCAGCGCCGCCTGGCCGGCCTCACTTTCATAGGAAGCGGTAAAGGCTGATGTTGCTGGCGGCTCATCGCCACCGGCGAAACCGAATGCCAGCACCGCCAGAGCGTTGCGCACCTCATCCAGGGTCGCCATTCCAGTCGACAGGATGATGTCGCAGCCGGTGCGCGCGGCTCTCAGCAAATATGGTGCATTGGTCACTTCCCCCGACGGCAACTTAAGACGTTTCAGCTTCATATCGCCGGCAAGAAAATCGATGCTGGATAGATTGAACGGCGTCGACAGGAACTGAATCCCGCGGGTTTCACAATGCTCAGCGAGCATGAAAAAATTATCGTTCGGGAACCACAGTTTACGCGCCATTTCTAGCTGCGATTCTGCGGCATCCGTCGTCGTCATCTGGTATTCCGCCTTGGGCGCATTTTTGCTGATGACTTCTTCCGGCACAAAAGTCTGGAATTTGACCACGTCCGCCTTGGCCTCGGCGGCAACATCAATCAAATCTCTCGCCAGGCCAACATCTCCATTATGATTGACGCCGGCTTCGGCTATAACCAGTACAGACATCAGGATTCCTTCCGCATTTCGGCTGGGGCCAATGCGGCTCCGCTCGGCAGATCGATCAAACAATCGAATAACTCTTCAGCCACTGACAAATCAGATCGCGGTGCGGTTTCATACATTGGCAACCGGTGCATGGGCGTCCAGGCCGGCCGCGTCTGTATTCCCAAGCCGTTGGTTTTTTGCAATATGTCATCGCGGGCACCGGCTATCCGGGGGTCCAACAGGATGGCGTTGAGCCAGTAATTGCTTCGCGCATGTTGGGGCTCACGAATAATTGTCACGCCGGACAGGTCGGAAAATAAATCCATATAACAATTTGCCAGCGTCCGCTTGGCGCTCAGAAAATCCGGCATCTGTTCCAGTTGGGCGCACCCGAGCGCCGCATTGATATTGGGAATGCGGTAATTATAGCCCACAGCATCATGGGTGAATTCCCACGCATGTGACCGTTTTGCGGTGGTTGTCAGAGAACGGGCCCGTGCCGCGAGATCCGGATCATTGGTGAGGATCGCGCCGCCACCGCCCGTTGTCGCAATCTTGTTACCATTAAAGCTAAGGGCCGCCAGGCGGGCATTGCTGCCGACATGGGCCCCGTTTGAATAACTTCCCAGCGCTTCGGCCGCATCGTCGATCAACGCTATGTTCGCGTCGTCACAGATTTTCGCCAGCCGGTCATAATCGGCAGGATGGCCAAGGGTATCCATGCATATGGCAGCGGAGATCCGACGACCGGTCTGCCGATTGATGCAGGCACCGTCGGAAATATCGGCGCAGTCCAGAAGATGGGCAGCGAGCTTTCCCGGATCCATGCCGAGGGTCGCAAGCTCGCTATCCACGAGATGCGGTACCGCCCCGCAATAGCTAACGGCATTGGCCGTCGCCACAAATGTCATGGCGGGTACAATGACCTCGTCTCCCTGATCGACACCGGCCAGTATCAGACAGCTATGCAGGGCAGCGGTACCGTTGACCGTGGCGACGACATGGGACGCGCCGGTAAACGCTGCGAGTTCCTGTTCGAACCGATCAACGAACTTGCCTGCGCTGGATACCCATCCGGTATCGAGGCATTCCTTGACGTAGTCCCATGCGTTACCGCCGATGGACGGTTCATGCAGCGGCGCGCCATCGGGATACAGGGAAGACAGACGTTCGACGATTGCAACGCTCACGGCAGCCGCTTCCGCTTCGAGGACGGCGCTGGTATCCATGTCAGGCGTTGGGGTCAAATTCGGGAATTTAACGGATCAGAGATTAGTCGGCCGCTCATTCTGCGGCGATAGGCCAGACCGGTTCGATAAATAACGTCGACGGCTCGCCTTCCTTGATATTGTGGTTCTGGCGCCAGATTTTCTCGTATTCATCAAGGCGGAAATGGGCGCGCTGCACCATCATTTCGCGCAACCCCACCAGCTCCACCGCGTTGAAATTATGCGAGATGATCGCCGATATATCGCTGGCGTCGCCCAGATCCCTGAGAAACGCCTCCAGGTCGCCGTCATATTGTTCCTCGATGGACTTGCGGTAGACCGTAAACCATTCCGACCCCGGATACGGCGTTGCGAAATGCGGCTTCACCATGATTCCAAGTTCATCCCATGCCTTCACATTGGCCCTGAGGGATTCGAAATCATCATTGGGAAACCCGATGATCTGGTTGGGGATCGGCCGGATACCGGCCTCAAGGGTCCAGAAAAAGCTCTGAATGTTATGCTTGCGGGTGGCCCCCTTACCAATTGTCTTCAGCACATGGGGGGAAAACGATTCATAGCCGTAGATCAGCATCTTGCAGCCGGCCTCGGCCATCGTCTTGAGAATTTCCTTGTTGCACAGACTGGCATGGCTGGTGCCACTCCACGCGACCCCGTCCCAGGAGCCATCGGGTTTCATTTTCGGGACGAGATCGTATTCATGCCAAAGGCGGCAGATCTCCGTCAGCCATGTATCGCGGGAATAGCGATGCATGGTCATCAAATTCTCATCAAGAAACGCGACAAAATCGACGCCGTACTTGTCGTAAATATGTTTTACCATTTTCACGACATATTCCGGGCTATGAAAGCGAATGGTGCGCGTATAGGTGCCCGGCTGGTCAAACTCGATGTTTGTCTCACCGTCTTCGTCTTCTACATAACGCATGTCCCCGGCAATACCGAGGTGATAGCAAAAACGGCAGATTAATGAGCAGCCATAGCTCGCATTAATGTCGAGCCGGCGCTTTGTCATCATGCCTTCTTCGGAATTGATGTACATGCTGTTGGGAAAATACACCTCCTCCAGCGGGAAGAGATCCCAGGCGGGATAGGGCAGACTATCGAGGTCATCGAGCAATGCCCGCGGCTTGGTGAAATGCAGTTTGTCCCCATCACCACGGTAGACGACACCATCGATCACCGGCCAATCCGCCGTACCGGCATCCACCTGCTCGAGAATTTCGGGCCAGGTCGCAAACGCCTCACCCATGACGCCGACATCGACCTCCGGCATCCAACTCATCATTTCCTTCGCAAGGGATGTCAGGATCCCACCGCCCATTACGATAATCGCATCGGGGCATTCCTCGCGGGAGATCTGAACCAGTTCCTTCATAGAGTTATAGGCGGTGGTTATGCCGCCAAATGCGATGACGTCCCAGTCGTCGGCCTGACAAACGTCGCGCATGACCTGTGGCCCCTTGCGCCACGCATTTTGATCATAGACCTGAACGAGATGGCCCTTCTCGATCGAAATCGCAGCCAAAAGCGCAATTCCATAGGGAACATGCCGGGGAACGTCTTCCTGACGCACGACCGGATTGACAAACAACACCTTCGCCATGTCTTAGACGCCTTTATGAGTTTTGTGGTGGCAGGCCAATTCAGTACTAAACAATATCAATTGAACGTCTCCAGAAACTGACGAAAGGGAACCGTCTCGATATTGTCACCGAACAATATGCCCCCTTCGGTACAGTTGTATGTCTTACAATCGGCATCCTGCGCCATTTCGAGAAAACACTCTCTGTACCAGAGATAGGCCGGATCCGTGAAAAACATAGCATCCACATGGGGATTGTGGATCCGTACGAACAGGGAATCGAGATTCTCTTCGCCGACTAGGTTGATCGCTTCATAGTAATACTGCGTATTCAGATAGGGTGTGCCGTCGTAATAGCTAAAATCGACCCCCGTCAGCGCAACATGCTTTTTTTCAAGAACGGCATCAGCCAGCAGCCAGCTCGCGGTGCCGACGTTGCCCCCCGCATTGACACTGGGCAAACCATTATCCGCCTGCAGCTTGGCCGTCAGACTATCGGCCTCATCGGGATCGTCGAGCATCGGGTTAAACCAGTAGATGTCCATACCGACGTCGATGATCCGCCTGACAAGGCTTTCGTCAGCCATGGTGGACAGGGCAATGCGAATGTCTTTGCCGTGCCGCTCAAGCAAATTGATGATCTGCTCATTGGCCCGCAATTCATCCGCGAAGGCATCGTCCTGATCCTGACGCGCAAAATAATCGTCGTCGCGCAGGCGCTCTTCGGTCAGCGTCGGGTCACCCAGCCACCGCACCGTACGGCCCTGGCCAGGATCGATGGTTACAGCCAGATCCGGTACAATGCCGTTGCGCAGGCAATAGGCGATCGCCGATTCGGCAACCACGATCGCCCCATCATAGGAAAATTCCTTGATCAGGGCCGCCGGATCCTTCCGCTTTATCGACGGACCGGCGGCAACCACAATCGCCGTGTCGCCCTCGCCAATCCGCTGCCCCCGCAGGGCAGCCAAAGACTGGCCGTGACTCAGGAAGTCGAAATTTTTGCGTGCGTTATCATACGCAATATCGGCATAACGGTCCCAGGTCATCTGGTTCATATGCGCCAGTAATTTGCGCGCCAATTCACCGTCGCGTTCGGGTATTTCCATCAAGCCGGCTGCCTGAGAAATTTCGTTGTCGGCGTGATCAATCCTCTTCCTTCAATTCCCAGTTAACTTTTTTCTTCGACACATAGGCAATCGACCCACCGAGGTGTTTCATCGCCTCGCGTTCGAAACGCGCTTCAAGATCGTCTTCCGTATCTTCGGCCTTGACGGTCTTCTTGGTTTCGAAATTCCCTTTTAGAACATTACTCATGGTCTACTCCTTCGTTGGCTCCAGTCAGGGACCCGTCAACGGGCGTCCCGTTTTCTCATAAGAAATTCGACAAACTCAAAATCCAAGGGCGTGTCGATATCATGCGACCGTTCCTCCGGCATCTCATAGAGAAGCGTATCGCCGTAAAAGACATCCGGCCGTGCCACAAAATCATCCCGCCGCCACACATACACCGCAGCATTGGCATCAAAACAGTCGGGCGTATCCTGACGACGCTCAAGACGATCTCCGGGTAAACGCTTGGAAAGCCCGATGGTCCCGTCGGAACCGCGTTCCAGAATATTAAAATAGGGGTTCTTGCGCGCCGGTGCCCCGGTCAGAATATTGGTGACGTTGCGTGCCTCGAGCAAGGCAACCGCACCCTTAATATCATCGATGTTGCGCAGCGGTGACGTCACGTCCAGATCGACAATGACATCGAATGTAACACCCGTCTTTTCTTCGACGGTCAGCGCCGCGTGCCGAATGGGTGGTAGTTTGGAGGCTGTATCATTGGCCATTTCATCGGGCCGGCGGATAAGATGCACATCGCCCCATTCCGCGGCAACGGAGAGAATATCGTCAGATTCGCTGCTGACCGCGATCGCATCAAATAGATCGCTCTCCTGCGCCTGTAAAATCGAATGGGCGAGCAGCGGTTTACCGAGAAGTAATCGGGTGTTCTTCCCTGGAACACCCTTACTACCGGCACGCGCGCAGATGGTGCAGATACGGCTCATCGATCTGCCAAAATCTCGGTTTCGGCCGGCAGGGCCGCGTCCACGGCGGCACAGAATTCTTCAACCGATCGGGCCACATCATCCTGCCCGGTCTTTAGAACAATATCCGCATCATCAGGCGCCTCAAACGGAACACCGTTAGGTGAATAACCAATCAGGTCGGTGATCTTGCCACGATCAGCCATGGCGTAGAGTCCCTTCACATCCCGTGACGCGACAATGGAGACATCGGCGTCGCACCAGACCAGCCGAAAAGACGGTGCGAGCGAACGGCGTGACGCGACCCGGCTCTCATGGAATGGGGCAATAATCGGCACGAGAATGACGTCATACCCATCACGTTCGGCTGCGCAGATCTCCGTAATTCGGCAGTTGTTCTCGATAATGTCGTCTCGGGAAAAACCCAGCGTCTGATGAAGACGCTGCCGCACTTCATCACCATCAAGGACCAGGACACGCCGGCCCGCGGCGACAAGCCGCTCCGCGGCTGCCTGCGCAATTGTCGATTTTCCGGAACCGGAAAGACCGCAGAACCAATAGATATCGGCGCGTTCACTCATGGTCGCTCAATCATGGAAGACCGGCCGGCCACTTGCAATCTCGTCCAGCAAAAGATCCTGAACGGCCTCGCGCATGAACCATTCGGGCAACCGGTTGCCGGCTTTCAGGGTTTCGCGCACTTCGGTTCCACTGATCGAATTCACGTCGTCGGCAGATGCCGCCTCCAGCTTGCCGGATACCGGATTGTATCCCACCGCATCAAAAAAGACGGGAGTCAGCCCGAGATCTCCGAGTTCTTCGAAATACCGGCGGTTCGCATCGGCCCCGTAAAAATCGCCGACCCCGGTATGGTCACGCCCGATGATAAAATGACTGCAGCCCATATTTTTTCGGCACAACGCCGTGAAGACCGCTTCGCGCGGCCCGCCATAGCGTGAATAAGTCGCAAAGCTGCCAAGGATTACCTTACCGGTCGGATATATCCCGAACTCGAGCATCATTTGATAACTCTTCATGATCGGATCCGGCAGAAAATCTCCCTTTTTCTTCGGCCCGATGACGGGATTGATATAAAGCCCGTCAGCACCGGATTGCTCCAGGGCGGAAAGCTGGATGGTTTCGTGGGCGCGATGAGCGGGATTGCGTCCGTGAAATCCGACGACCTGGGACCAGCCGAGCTTGTCGAAGATGAACCGGGATTGTGACGGAGTCAGCTGGTAATGCCGATAGGGCGACGGCACGGGTTTAATCAAACTGACCTTACCGCCAACGAAATACCGCCCTGCCTTTAACGAACCCAACACACCCGGATGACCGGTCGAACGGGTGCCGTAAAAATCCTGACAGTATTTTTCGAGGTCCACCTCAAAGATTTCGGTAACGTCGAGGAGCGCCATGATATCGCCCGCAGCATTTTTCAGCGTAACACAGCTTCCGGAAGCAAGCCGTGCGGCGATATCGTCCTGTACCGGCAGGACTACGGGCAACGTCCATACGTCGCCGCCGGGCAGCCGGCTGGTTTGCAAGACCGAATCCAGGGTCTCCCGATCCATAAATCCCGTCAGCGGTGAATATGTTCCGATCGCAATCTGCTCCGCATCCATCAACGTATGGTGCGACACGGTCAGCGACGGCAATGCCTGAAGATCAGTGATATTTTCGGTGAAGCGCTCTTGATTGATCAGAAGGCCGCCATGGGGTTCGACCAGCTGAGAAACAGGATCAATCGATATCAAGGCGTCCTGGTCGGTCGCCGCTTCATGGCCCCGGATCAGTCGGCCGATCATTTCGGCGCATTGAATGGGGTATTGTCCGATCGCCGTCTCCGCCGCGAGCACCAGCCCGTCGGCGCCATCCAGAAGCGTATTATAAATATCGTTCACTTCGGCACGCGTTGGCGTGGGTGTGACAACCATGGATTCGAGAAGGTTGGTCGCCACATAGACAGGTGTGTCCAGATCCCGGCCACGCCGGAGAATGGCCTTCTGAGTGCGCGGGATCAGTTCGATGGGGACTTCGCGGGATAAATCGCCCCGATCAATCAACAACGCGTCGGACCGGTGGCCAATGGCATCGAGATTGGTCAACGCTTTCCGGGATTCGATCTTGGAAATAATAAACGTGCCAGGACCGGCCAGCGAGCGAATATATTCAACATCATCTCCGCTATTCGCAAATGACAGCGCGAAATGGGTCAGACCCATCTCGCGGCCAACTTTTATCGACGCTTCATCTTTATCGGTGAGGGGCGCAAGGTCGATAGGCCGTTCAACTGTTACCGCCTTATTCTGACCCACTACACCGCCATTGAGAACGCGCATAACGACCGAGTCCGTCTCAATCTCGATGACTTGAACCAGCACGGAATTAAAATCGATGCTGATAAAATCACCAATCTCAAGCCGGTTCGTGATGTCCGAGGGGTAAAAATTGAAATTGCGGTCATCTCCAGGCACCCGACGACGATGGGCCCGCACAACCGAATTACCGCGCAGCGTAATGGCCCCCCCGACGATATCGCCCGTCCGGATCTGAGCTCCCTCGGTATCCAGGCAAATCGGAACCTTGGTGGCGCTCTGTATCTGCTCGATGGTACGTGCCAGATCCGCCAGTTTCGTATGCGACAGGTTAATCCGGAACAGCGTTGCACCAGCCTGTTCGAGGCGACGAATAACGCGCCCGTTCATGGAGGAGGGGCCGAGAGTACACAGGATTTGTTTCATGACGAGGAAATTCCGGCGCTAGAATCGCTACTGGATTTGGACTGTTTCACGGATAGGCAATTTCATAATTGCCATGAAAATTGCGTCTCGTGTCGACCTGGTCGAAGAGGTGGCGATCAAGAGCCTGCACGAGCTCTCCAATACCGTCCGGCACAGAATGGCGGGGCGTGAAATCGAGGCCCCGAGCAATCTTCGCGAAATCGACGCGGTAGTTGCGGGGATCCGAGCCGTGCTCCTGGTATTTGACCTGCGCATCGGGCAGGTATTTCAGAATTTCGTCGACGATCATGCGTTTGGTGTAGTTATTCACATCACCGCCGGCATTAAACACCTCGAATGCGACGTTCTTCCTGGGCGCCTCCAGGACAGCCTGGATAACCGCGGCAAAATCCTGAACATGACAATAAGGCCGCCAGGTATCTGGATCGTAGACCAGCAACTCTCGACCGAGCCATAGCTCGCGCACGAATTCGCTAATTGTCAGGTCAAATCGCATACGTGGAGACAGGCCGAACGCTGTCGCAAAGCGCAACACCGTTACCGCATAATCGACCGAGTCTTTCAGGCCGAGCAAGATCTGCTCGTTGCGCACCTTGGCCTGGGCATAGAGAGAGAGAGGACTGAGTTCAAAATCCTCAGCCGCAATCTGATTGCCTTCGATCAGACCATAATTGGAGCAAGTCGATATGAAGATGACCCGGTCGAGCCCACAACCGTTTATGGCCCGAATGGCTTCCTGATAGGCGGCATCGTTGATCGCTTTCGATTCACTCGGGTAGGCCTTGGTAATGGGATCGCCGACCAGGCCGGCAAGGAATACGATATCGGTGACACCGTCAATCGCCTTCAAAAACTGGCCACGTTCAGCCATATCGCCCCAGACGAACTCGTAGGCGGGGTCACGAAGCCACGGGAGGATCGTTTCGCTGTTGTTATAGAGCAAGCGATCGAAAGTACGCACACGATACCCGCCGGCGAGCAGATGCGGCGTGATCACCGATCCGATATAGCCAGCCCCTCCGACAAGAAGGATCGTGCGTTCTTTGCTGTTTCGTTTATCCACGCCGCTACCGCTATTGTTCCACGCTACCGCAGTCCGGGTGAAATGCCCCACCCGGGCCGCCTTAAATTCATTCTGTGCCGGACGCGGTCAGGCGTTTGCCGTAATCGCGTCCAGTTGTACCGTCGCGCGCACCTGCCGGCCCATCAAATCCAGCAGGATGACCACACGTTCATCATCGGTCGCACCCTCGAACCGGCCAACCTGGTCGGCAAACGCGCCCGCCATAATTTGTACTTCGGCACCCTTTTCGAACGGCACCCTGCGGCCGGTAAGGATCAAGCCGCGTTCGTCTTCGCTATCGCGGATTTCTTCGACTATGCCACGCGGAACGGGAATGGGGCCCCGGTCATCGCAAATGACATGCGCTATACCAACGGTGGAATTAATGGCCCGCCAGCGTTGCTGGGCGGACGAAGTTGTAACAAAAAGATAAGACGGAAAAAGCGGTCTCGGCTGCCAGGAGATACGGCGCGCATGGCTTATGCGCCGCAGATAGCGGGGCAAATATGTTTCGAACCCCTGCCGTTGTAAATGAAACAGCGCTTTGGTTTCCGCGCTCGGGTGTGTCTTGGCGACATACCACGAAGCGTTCGCCCTATTGGTTTCTACTGCATCAGTCATCGGCCAGCCTGGGCTGCATCCGAGAGACTTTGAGCAAGGGCGCGGTCAGAATACGCTCCGGGGGAATGGCGCGGCTTAGTTCGTCGAAAACCATCTGTGCATTAAAGATATCGGTGACGATGACCGCGTGGATTTTTTCGAGATCGCTCAATCGATCGACTACCTGAAAACCCGCGAATTGCCCCGGATTCTCTATCGCCACGCCGCCGGTATTGATAATCCCGACAATGTCGACGTCAATCTCGTCGCGAATGCTGAGAGTGGCGATTTCAGCAAGATCACCACAGCCGGCAAGAGCAACGCGAGTCCACCGCCTCTGGACGCAGGTGCTGAACAATTCAGCGCATTGATCGCGGGACGCCCGAAAAAAATTGAACGACGTGGTCAGATACTCCGCCGTCAGCCGGCTTTTCTCGGCGAATCCCTTGGGTGTCAGGAAATAGGCGTATCGATTCGCCGGAACCTGCTGAACTTTGACCAAACCCTTGCGTATGCAGCGTTTCAGGTAGGAATTGGCCAATCCAAGGGCGATGCCGACGTCATTTGCAACCGCACGCTGGGTGACAGAGCTGTTAGCCTCAATGGCATTGAGAACGCTTAGGGTGATCTCTGCCTTTTCGTCCGCGCCTATCCCCGTGGGCTGGACGTCTTCCAAACCTGCATCAGCCACCATTCCCTGTCCCCCGTCCGGCGGATTGTTCACCGTGTGAACACTACCTTGTTCATGCAGTGAACGTCAATGTTTTTAGCAGAGCTCCGGACCTGGCCCAAAGCCGGTAAACCATTGTCCGCGACCTGGTAAAACAGGCCCGAAAGCGCCATTGCCGACAAGAGCCGGATACTACTCTAGAGCACGGAAATCAGCCCTTTGCGCCCAGATTGGCTGCCGCTAGCGACTGCATGCCGAGGGACTTTATGCCCGGGCGCGGGCCGGCGAGATTCGTAACTTCACCGCCATAGATTCACCCTAGGAAGAACCCGACAATCCGGAACCGGTTCTCGATACCTCAAACGCATCGCCTGAAGAAACGGCGGACAAGGTCTACAGGCCGCTGAGCGAACGCGGTGTTATTTAAGCGACGGCGCCGGTGTAGCGGTCGTAAACAAATCGGGCCCAGTCGCGATAGCTTTGATTATCGACGCTAACACGGCCGCCGCTAAGCCATTCGCGCACCGGAACAGAGAAGCCTGTCTTTGGCCGGCCCAGAACCTCGTCCGGTAAAGATTTCGCAGGTGTCGACGCCATATCCAGTTTACTGGCGGGCCGGTTTCCAGCCAGCATCGGGGCAACCGCACGCAGCAGCTCGACATCCACGAGAGGGGTCCTGATTTCGAGCGAATGGGCCATGGAGGCCCAGTCGGAATCGCGCAGCAGCTGGTTGCGCATATACCAGGCTGACTCCAGGGCGCTGACTTTCAGATGTGGTGTCCGGAGAGGGGCTGCCGTCTCGCTCAAATGGCGGCGCGGTGCAAGCCTCTCAAGTCCGTCGCGCACCATATCGGGATCCAGTACTTCCGGTAATTCCCAGGGCATGAAGAAGCCCCGGCGCAGCAAATAGGCGTCTCCATAGCGTGCCCCGTACTCGAAGAGGCCGGCATATTTGGGCGAGGCCATGCGCCGAATAGTGGAAGCGGAAACCCAACGAAAAGCCCGACCGATTCCCGGCAAAAACCGAAAGATGCCAAGGGCACGAACCAGCAGGGGCACTTCCCGGAAGGTGGTATAACCGCCGAACAGCTCATCGCCGCCGAGACCGGAGAGCGCAACCTTAAGCCCCGCCTCGCGGGCCACCTTGCTGACAAAATAGGTATTCACCCCGTCGATGGTCGGTTGGTCCATGGCGGCGAACAGGGGCTCGGATTCCGCTTCGAAATTTGCCTGATCGATCCAGCGGGTCTCATGGGTCGTCCCATAATGAGCCGCGATGGTTTCGGCCAACGGGGTTTCGTCATCGGCACGCCCGCGAAATGCGTCAAACCCCAGCGTTACCGTGCGTAAATTGGATCCCTCGATTTCCGTCGCAAGGGACACGAGGGTTGCGGAATCCAGGCCAGACGACAGGAAAGCCCCAACTGGCACGTCGGCAATCATGTGATGTCGAACGCTATCGAGCAGGGCTGCACGCAACGCGTCCATATCGAGCGGTGTGGCCTCTGCATTGGCGAGCTCGGCAGTAAGGTCGAACCAGCGTCGCGGCTCACCGCAGCCCGATGTATCGACCCACAGGCTGCCCCCGGCCGGCAGCGACTTGATGCCGCGAAACAGGGTGAACGGCTCGGGTACATTGCCGAACAGGAAAAACCCGGTATGGCCGGCGGGTTCAGGCCGTGTGTCTATGCCGCCGCCGGCCAGCAGCGCTTTTACCTGGGAAGCGATACGAAATGTCTTGCCGTCATCGGCATAGTAGAGCGGTTTGATGCCATAGGGGTCGCGGGCCATGAACAGTCCCCGCCGCCGCTCATCCCAAATGGCGAATGCAAACATGCCGCGCAGGGAACGCACCATGTCCGGACCGCGTTTCGCGTAGAGGTGAAGCAGGACCTCCGTATCCGATTCCGAGACGAAGCGGGCACCCTCCGCGATCAGTTCCGCCCGCAAGGTCTGATAATTGTAGATCTCTCCGTTGAAGACGATCCGCAAAGACCCATCACTACTGGCCATCGGTTGTGCACCGGAATCGGTGAGATCGATGATCGACAGGCGGCGATGGGCCATGGCGATACGGGCTTCATCGGAGACCCACAGGCCTTCGCCATCCGGTCCGCGGGCCGCCATGGAATCATGCATGGCATGCAGCTGAGCGCGGTCAGGGGGAGGCGCCTCGATATTGTAGGCGAAGATGGCGGCGATTCCGCACACGGGAGGGCTCTGTTATCTGGATATGACTGAACAGGATGATCTGGGCATTCGCATACATGCATGGCAGAACTGAATGGTTTCGACAACCACCTGGTCACAAGCCGATGGTTGACCCACGGTCGGTCGACGTTTGCCTTGGCCTCTCGCCCATGGGATCGTGGCCGATCTGGAATAATGATATTGCTGCCCATACACCCTTAGGATCTTGCCGGAATGTCTACGAGAAACTCGGTACGTCGTTACTGGGACGCCCATCCGATAAGCACCGATAGCGTCCCGTTTGAGCGGGGCAGCCGCGAGCAATTCGACGCCATTTATGAACGCTGGCAACGGACTGGAACATCGAGATTACCCGAGTTTCTGGCGTCTTGTGAGGGGTGCAAAGTACTGGAGGTGGGTTGTGGCATCGCCATCGACGGCCGCTATCTCAGCGAACAGGGCATCGATTATCAGGCCGTCGATCTCAGCCTGGAAAGCCTGCGACTGGCGGACCAACATTTCAGGCAGAACGACTTACGCCGGCGCTTCACCAATGCGGACGCAACGCAATTGCCCTTCGGGGACAGTGCTTTCGATTTCGTCTATTCAATCGGCGTGCTGCATCATGTACCGGATACCGAAGCCGCCTGCCGCGAGGTCTCCCGCATCGTGCGCCCGGGCGGGAAAGTACGGATCATGCTTTATGGCCGTATTTCCTATCACTATTACCTAGTAGTCGGAATGGTGTTTCCACTGATATGGATTCTGTTGCATCTGCCGATGGGCCGGGCATTGGCCCACAAAGGACCGCGGAAGCTTCGCGACATGTTCGATATATGCAAACAGAACGGCCTGAGCAAAAAACGGTTGCTCGATATCAGTACCGATACGTCGAGCGCCGGCGCAGACAATTTCAACCCGCATTCGAGCTTTTATTCTCCAGCGGAAATGAAGAAGCTGTTTCCGGAATTTGAAGATTTCGATATCTGGAAGACAGATCTGAGGTATTTTCCGCTTCCCTGGTTCCGTGGATTTTTTGAACGTCATTTTGGTTTTTTTGTTCAGATGACGGCGCGCAAGAAATCACCGGACAGTTCGAAATAGATCCAGACGGGGCCGGCGCCGACCCCTCGACCGTCATCCGCAAACCAAAAAATAACGAGGAGGGTATTTTGCCGGTCAGTCCTGGCGGGTGGCTGGTCTCGCCGCGGTCCGATTACCCGTCACCAACCAGACAACCGCCCCGGGCAGGGATCCGGCGAGGACCACCAGCCCAAAGGCAACGGATAGTGCGATCGCCTCGGTCGCCCCGATACCGATTGTTCCAAGCATCGCGATCATCGCCCCTTCGCGTACGCCCCACCCGGCAAAGGAAAGCGGTATGACGGAGGCCAGAATGACGGGGGGAATCAGGACGACAAATTCGCCGAACCGGGCGGGTATACCGAGACCCCAGGCCAGGGCGATTACCAGCAGCACGAGGAGGATTTGGTTTGCCAGAGCGAATCCGAGCACCGCACCACAGGAGCGTCGATTGAGGAGAACCGCCCTTGCATCCCGGGCCAGGGCCTCAAGCGCATCAATCAGGCGACCCGGCAATATCCTGGCAAAGAGAACCAGCAACCGGTCCAACCATAACAACGCGGCAAGGCCTAGCGGTACCAAGGCAATAAACAGCCAAAAAGCCGTTAGTATTCTTGTGTCGCCGATCAGCCCCGACGCCAGCGGCAATGTAGAAAGCACAAGCATCGCAAGCGCCACCAGGGCGATGACGCGGTCCAGCATGACGCTGCCCACGGCACGCCCAAGCCCGGCACCCCTCCGGTGGAGGCGCCAGATACGCATGGCATCCCCCCCGAGGTTGGAGGGCAATACCTGGTTGAAAAACAATCCGATTGTCACGATACCCGTCGCCGGCCAAAAGGGAATATTTTCACCCAGCGCGTTCAAAATGACTCGCCAGCGGAACGTCGCCAGGATGATCAGAATGGCGAACAGCACCAGGGCCGACAGAAGCCACCACAAATTCACTCCGGCGAGCCGGTCGATGGAGTCACCCACATCGTAGGTGGTCGACAGAAGCCACAATAACCCGACGGAAATCCCGACTTTTATTGCCGCAGCGACTTTGTGCCAAGCTGCCTTTTTGCCCCCGCTATGAGCCGGATTATTGGAAGCCGCCGTCATTTGGATCTCTTCGGAGGGTGGGGCCATTGTGCGACAATCGTCCACGCACCCGATTTTCCGCCGAGCAGATAGGAATAATTTGGAGCAAGCGGAACGGATAAACCGGCTAACACCGCAGGCGTAGCGCCGTACACCCAGACATGCGACGCCTTCGACGTCGACAGGGTCTTTCTGATCAGTGCTGCCGTGGGTTTTGTCCACGAATTGATCTCACCGGCCACGGCGGCCGAACCATGCAGCCAGAACCGCATGATGACGAGATACTGGCCGTCATCGATCGGGTCGACCAGCAACAAACGGTCGGACGGCGACAACCGGCTGGCAATGTCGATGGCCGTTGTTCGGGCATAGGCGTAGCGCGGGTGCAGATCAAACCGCAGCTTTTTTCCCATCGCGAGCGGAAGAAGCAGAACCAGTATAATCGCGAAAGCAGACGTCAGCTGTGGCAAGGGACGGGTTACATAGCGGCGCCAAAGAAGGGCCAGCGAATAGGCAGCTACGATCAGACAGACACCGCCAAGATGGGTGTTATAGCGCCAATAGGACCCGGCCCGTAACGCGTCGTGCTTTCCGAAAACCGCTACATAGGAGAGCAGGAGAAACCCGTTATAGGCCAGAAACATAAGAGCGGTGATCACCAACAACCGGTGATAGGGCGTTTGCGGTCGCCAGAAGACGCGCAGGGCGAGAATGACAACCACCGTCATGATCCCGAAATAGCCGCCCTTCTTGCTGGCGACCAGGAGCATGCGCGCGAGAATGTCGGGAATTTCCACAAAAAACCAGCCGCTTAGCGGCCGAAACGACAACTCGCCACCAGAGAGATGCAGGCTCACGTAGAAGCGCCATGTCAGGTAGATGACGAGCGGCAAAATTATGAGCCGCGGCAGTACCTTCGCAAATGCCGCCCAGCGAATTGTTGGATCACGCAGGACGACAGCCGAGAGACCGATCATCATGGCGATTAAGAAGACCAGATTGACCTGTTTGAGACCGATCGCGGCCGTCAGGGCGAGACCGGACTGCCAGGCATAGGAACGCGCACCCTGTTCATCTCCATCGGACAGGGCATTGAGCATGAACCACGCCAGTGTCGCTGCGAATCCGACGGTTACTGCCGTCGGCGCATCCGCATAGTTGCTAAAGACCAGGCGCGAAACATAGGTTGGATTCAACGCCGTCGCGACCAATCCGGCGAAGGCACACAATCCCCACCCCATATTGACGCTGACAGAAGATCTATGGGGGGCGTGGGCGTCGGGGCGCGATTGAACAGTCTCGGAAACAAGACGGGCGACAAAGAGACCCATGCTCAAATAAAGCAGCACATTGAAGAGTGAACCGGCGTTTTCGACGAAAACGGTTGTCAAACGGCTGGCAAAAAAGACAACCAGCGGCAAGCCATACGGATAAGCCGGGAAGACAGACGGGCTCGCCGGTTGACCGGTCCGGGGATAGAAATCGTACTCCACCAGATACCGGGCGTTCGGCAACCAATTGGTCAGTTCATCCCATTGCGTTGCGGTCATCGACGCGCCAAGAATCAACAGAGGCAAGCCAAGTAACAGGAGGCGTGCTGCCCCGGCGGGGCCAAGCCGCCCGTCACGGCGAATGGCAAGAATTGCAGCCACCAGAGCCAGCAGACCGAGAATGACGGCCAGGGCAGTAAATCCCCCGATTCCGACCATACCGAAGACGGTAAAAGACGCGCTGACCAGAGCCCAGCCGTAAACCAGATCTCCTTCGGCGATGCGCTGGCGCCCGGCACATAATGAGCCTATGGCTAAAAAACCAATGGCAACCAGTATCACCGCGGTCAAACCGCCAAATTGTGCCAAGGAAGGCGAAAATGGAGAAAAAAATGCCGCCATTGATCCTAACGGTTAGGTAGATGAATTAATTGATGCAACGGCGCAAACCACGGAAATCCGGCGACAACCTACCAGAGCCGTGCGAATCGGCCAAAAATAGATTTGGGTTATAGGAGCAAATCCAGGGTGAGAACAGACCTTGCCACAACCATCCGGCAAGCTGCTTGTTTCTGCGGGTTAAAGATTTCCGGCTCTTGAAATAACCATATCGTTAAGATTTTGGCATATAACGCTATATCGTTGGGCGCAGGCGTTAATGGATGAAGAATTCCGTGACCTCAGGGCTTAGCGATGACGGCCGGACATCAACGGACGACGGTACAATAAATTGACATATGGCGGGCCCACGCGTTACACGGATTCGCCCATTGATGGAGTTTTATGAATGGCGGATACAAAAAAGGTTGCGGTAATCGGGCTGGGGTATGTCGGATTGCCGCTTGCCGTCCACCTGGCCAAGCATATGCCGGTCATTGGCCTCGATATCGACACGGGGCGCGTCGAGGAACTGAAAGCCGGTCATGACCGCACGCGGGAGATCGACCGGGATCGGCTCTGCGATACTTCCATGAGCTTTACCTGCGAGCCTTCGGATATCGCGGGTTCTGATATTTATATCGTCACGGTTCCGACCCCGGTGGACGAACACAATGTTCCCGATCTCGGGGCGGTGCGCGGCGCCAGCCGCATGGTTGGCGGAATCATCCAGAAGGGCGCTATCGTTGTTTACGAATCGACGGTCTACCCCGGCGTAACCGAAGACATCGCCGGCCCGGAACTGGAAGCGGCATCGGGCCTCAAATGCGGGGAGGATTTTTTCCTCGGCTATTCGCCGGAACGCATCAACCCCGGTGACCGCGAACATACGGTCGACCGCATCACCAAGGTTGTCGCCGGCCAGACTCCGGAAGTCACCAAGATCCTGGGCGACATGTATGGCGCGCTGACCTCGGGCGGCGTCTTCCTCGCCCGCGACATCAAGACCGCCGAGGCGGCCAAGGTGATCGAGAATGCGCAGCGCGACATCAACATCGCCTTCGTCAACGAGGTTGCGACCATCTTCCAGAAAATGGGCCTGTCGGTTCATGACGTACTCGAAGCCGCCGGCACCAAATGGAATTTCCTGAATTTCTCGCCGGGTCTGGTGGGCGGACACTGTATCGGCGTCGATCCGTTTTATCTGGCCCATGCCGCCACCGCCATCGGCCATCACCCGGAGATCATTCTCGCGGGAAGGCGGATCAACGACAACATGGGCGGCTATGTCGCCGAATGCATCGCGCGGGAAATTGCCATCAAAGGCAAGGGCGCCGGTGCGCGGGTCCTCATGCTGGGCATCACGTTTAAGGAAAATGTGCCGGATCTGCGGAATTCCCACGTGATCGATATCATTAACGGGCTGACCTCACGGGGGTTCGTGGTGGATGTCCATGACGCCTTCGCCTATCCCGAAGAAGCGAAACAGGTCTTCGACGTATCGCTGCTGCCGTCGCTGGATGACGCCACCGGATATGATTGCATCGTCGGCGCCGTGCCGCACGAGCCGTACCCGGTCCTGACCGACGACAATTTCCACGCCATGCTGACCAAGGACGGTATCATCGCCGACGTGAAGGGCATGTGGCGAAAACGCTTGCTTCCCGCCAACTTCGTCCGCTGGCAGCTTTAAACACGTTTTCCCATCAATGTTTCGCTGTTGCGGGCCAGTCTTAGACTGGCCCCAACATGATCTACTGAGATGTAGGGGCGGATCTCAGACCCGCCCGTGTCGATGGCAAAATACCATTAATCGTTGGCGGAAAGCTGGGTCAGGGCCCATTTGACCTGGCCCTGGCCGTTTTGCGTTGCCGAGGAAACCGCGATCTGCTCGGTTCGTTTGACGTCATAGCCCTGGCCGAGATAAACGCTTTCCTGCACTGAAACCACCCCCCCTGAGGCGCGGAAACGCCAGCCGGTTCCGGTTGGCGGGCGTAGCAGCACGGCATTGCCTTCCTGAACCATGGAGGCCCGTACCGTGGGGTGCAGATGAAACCGCACGACGAACTTATGGTTGCCCTCGCCGGTCAGGGTATCTTCGCCGCGCACATCACCACCATTGGCCGACAAATAGAGCCGCCTCTCATGGACCAGACCGAATGTCCGCTGGTAGCCGTCATGTGTCCCATCAATCCAGATGTCACCATCGGCCTCTTTGCGATCGACCGTTGCGGTAGGCGGCCTGCCGCCGAACCCTCCCTTCTCGAGAATTTGGGCCGAATTCACGTCTTCGACCGTCACCGTCGAATGGGCGGCGGTCGTCCGCTGGGCGGCGATCCAGGCGGCGTTATCGCCCTGATGCGCACCGCAATTCACCACCAGCCGATCCTTGCCGACACTCATTTCGAAACTGAGCGCGCCGGCATGGGCCAAGGAATCGACACCCGGCGGCGGCGCTGATCCCACATCCATGATGATCGCCGTGCGGTTGGCGACCAGCCGCTCAAAACCGCTATGGGGCGCGGATTCAAGCGCCTTGCCGCGGGCTTCCGATCGCGTCAGAACCACATCGAGAAGCAACCCTTCTTCCTCATGGCTACCATTGAACAGGGCGAGCCCGCCGTCCCCATGGCGAAAAAACCGCAGCATGGGAGCCATGCGATCGATGGTCGTCTGCAGCCAGTGCGGCACCTCCTGCTGGCCGTCACGCAACGCGGAGCGAATATCGATCAGATGGCGCATGATGGCGAGCTGCTGGCTCGGATTGCGCATCAGATTTCCGCCATCGCCCAGGATCAGCTGATCGGTTTCCTTTTGAAGAAGGCGTATCCAGCGTGACAGTAATTTCGGATTGTTGAATGTCAGGGCGGCGTAGATCAGCCCCTTCAGAACGACGATCCGCGTCGTCCCGGCGGCGGCAAACCCCGCAACACGCTGCAAATGCCTGGTCTGTCGGCGCAGGCTGAGAAAATACGAATCCTGAAAGGCCAGATCGGATCCCGCCAGAAGAAATTCCCGGTGACCGAGCCAATTGGCGACACGGGCACCCAACGGACCGGGCTGCCAGGCGATGGCATTCCATGATCCATGACTATCGGCCCAGCGGTAAACCAGGGCGCGCGCCCGGCTACGCGCCGCGTCACTGCCCGATGCCCGTAAATCACGGAGCCAGTCAAAGGTGCTTATGGCTTCCAGCCACTCCGTCGAGATACCGGCCGCAAGCCACGGTGCATCGGCCTCCCGAATGGCCTGACCGGCGAATTCGAAATCGCCCTTGACGATAACGGCGCCGCGATTGCCATCGCCGGGCCACATATCGGTCGGGGTAAACCCATCCGGCGGCGCGGCATTCCGGGGCAGGGTAAGCTGATAGAGCCTGGTGGCGAAGAACGGCTGAAACAGGGCAAAAGACCGCCGCCAACCGGTGGGGCGCGGCCCGGGAACACGCGCCATGCCTGTGCGCCCAGGTGTCGTCATCCTTGGCCGGGCCGATAAAGACGGAAAGAGAGCGCGGGTAAGGTTTGCGGCACTGCGGGATCAGCTATCGCGCAGCTTTTGTATGTTGCCGGCATAGTTTTCAGGTCCGCCCTTAAATGTCGCTGTACCGGCGACCAGCACGTCGGCACCGGCAGAAATTGCTTGTCGGGCGGTGTTCTCGTTTATTCCGCCATCGACTTCGAGATCTATGGTCCGCCCGGTCTCATCGATCATGCGCCGCAATGTTCGAATTTTCTCGATCTGGCTATGGATAAAGCTTTGCCCGCCAAATCCCGGATTGACCGTCATGACCAAAATCAAATCGATATCGCCCATGACTTGCTCGACAGCACTTGCCGAGGTCGATGGGTTGAGTGAGACACCGGCCTTTTTGCCGAAAGATTTGATGTGTTGGATCGTGCGGTGCAGATGGGGTCCGGCTTCGGCATGCACCGTAATGATATCGGATCCCGCCTCGGCGAACTTCTCGATATAGGGATCCACCGGCGAAATCATAAGATGAACGTCGAAGGGAATATCCGTCGACCCGCGCAGTGCTTTGACCACATCCGGCCCGATGGTGATGTTGGGAACAAAATGCCCGTCCATCACATCCACATGAATCCAGTCGGCGCCGGCAGACGCCACAGCGCCGACTTCTTCGCCCAGACGGGCGAAGTCAGCAGACAGGATTGATGGAGCGATTCGAACGGGTTGTTGCACTTTCGCATTCCTATCAGCTAGCGCCGAAAGCGGCAACAGGCTCTATGGGTCTACCCCGCCATAAAGCGCCAATCACAAAGAAAGTGCCGGTCCGGGGCCGATTTTTGCCACAGACCCCGACCTTGCCGCCGGCCTTGTATAACCCGGAGCTGGAGCCCTATACAGCTAAATTGACTCAATTTGATGGGGCGTCTGGGCTTCCCGGTCAGGCACGGCCCGGTCAGAAGATAGTATAGATAAACGGCGCCACCGCTGAGCCCTGGGTCAGGATGACAAGACCGCCGAACAGCAACATCATGATAATGATGGGCAGCAGCCAGAATTTCTTGCGGACGCGCAGGAAAGTCCAAAATTCGCGCAGAAACGACATGACAGATCTCAGAATTGATTTTTCATGGTGTCAGGCGGCGGCCCCGGCGGTTCACGATCGATCCAGTAGGTATCCGCCGCGGCATCGATTTTCCGGCGCAACGGGTCCTTGCCCAGGACTTTCAGCACCAACGCGGTCGGCGTGACCGCCAGAAAAAACACCAGACCCATGATGACCGGGTTGGTGACCCCGTGCAGCAGCAGGCCAAATCGGGCCCAAAGTTTGTTGAGGGGCGCCAGCAGAGAGGGCCGGAAAATGGCCGGCGACAGAAATAGACCAGCCACCACCAATGCCCAGATGTGAGGAGTGCCCCCGCCGAGCAGCGGCCAGCACCCGATGATCGAAAAGACAATTGTAAAGACAATACCAAAGGACTGGTTCGATGAGGTCTTCACCGGATCCGTTCGTCGATAATTTTCGTGTGTGGCCCCGTCCTGATTCATCGCTCGCAGATACCTGACACCCCCCTTGGATGGACCGCTTGTACGTCAAGCGATCCCTTACTTCAACAGCTCACGGACGGCGGGAGAGAGCAGTGGGCCCGTTACGGAGCAACGGGACAAGACCCCGCATATGCTGAACCAGCGCTCGGCGCCAGGCCGCCCGACCAGAGATTTGCGACGCCAGACGCAACGCTTCCCCTGCCTCCAGCCGCCATCGCTCCCTGAGAAGCCGGGTCGCGTCGGAATCGGCGAGATATTCCTCCGCCCGGTCGAAATAGCCGTAAATCATGGCGAGCCAGGCCGCTTTCAGCCGCCGCGCCGCAATTGTGTCCCGGTCGGCTCCTTCCAACGCAAACCCGTCCGGATGCCGCATATAGAGGAAATCGCTCTGCGCCAGCTGGCCCCGGGAATAAGGGATGGATTCGCGGCTCACCCGAGGATGAAGGACATGTCCATGTCGGCGCCAGTGGGCGGGCGAGATCAGGGCGACCAATTCGAAACCCCGTTCCGACAAAAAATCGTCCAACGCCCGTGCCGGCGGCTGACCGTCGCGGAAGGTCATGAAACCGACTTCGGTTTTAATCACCGATACTGTCGCCAGGGCTCTCTCGCCACCGCGCAGGATTTCGAGCTCCGACCCCTCGGTGTCGAGTTTGAGATAATCCGGCGCGGACAGTCCGAAACCATCGATTGCTTCATCCAGACCGAGGGTTTCCAGCGGGGATTGATCGACGATGGTGCAATAGGATTCCTGATTGAACCTTTTCCCGGTCGCCGGAACAGGCGGCAACAGGGACGAGGATACGGGGTCGAGCGCCCGATAGAGCGTACGGCTACCGCTTCCTCCGGCAAGGGCAGTGGGCAAAAATCGGGCCGACCGCCACGGGCCGTCCGCTTCCCGGTTCAGGCGGTCGCATTCCGCCTGGTCGGGTTCGAACCCCACCGCATCTATGGCGAAGGCGGCGGGCAGCAGGTCCGGTTCCATGCCGCCGCGCGATCCCACATCGAGACAACAAAGCGGCAAATCCGCCATGGCCGCGGCAAAGGGCGTTTTTTGGAGAAGATCGGTCCCGCTCACGATGCCCGTCTCAAGCGGGCAATGTAGAATCCGTCCATCCCGCCCGAACACGCCAGATGGCAGGGAAGCGTGCGCAGATCGCCCTCCGCCGTGATGATCAGGTCCGGCAGGCCGGTCTCCCATACCGCGATCGGCTCCCGCCTTACATGAGGAGTCTGATCGAGGAATGCTTCCACCACCGCCGGGCCTTCTTCCGGCTGCAACGAACACACGCTATAGACCAGCAGGCCGCCGGGCGGCAGCATATCAGCGGCCGCGGCCAACAAATTCAGCTGTAAGCCGGCCAGACGGAGCACATCCTTCGGCATCTTGTTGCCGGCAATGTCAGGGTGCCGACGGATGGTTCCGGTTGCGGTGCAGGGGGCGTCCAGCAGAATGGCATCGGGCGGATCCTGGGGACGCCACTGGGTCGCATCGGCGGTCACCAGCTCGGCTTCCAGCTTCAGGCGCTTGAGATTTTCCTGCAGAATCTGGTTGCGCCGCTTGGAGCGGTCGAGCGCGATGATGCGCGCACCCGACATGGCCAGCTGTGCCGTTTTACCGCCCGGGGCAGCACACAAATCCAGGATGGTGTGATCGGGGATCGTACGATCCCCGGAAGCGCTTTCAAGACCGGACAACAACAGCCGCGCCGGAAGCGCCGCCGCTGCATCCTGCACCCACCACGCGCCCTCCTCGAAACCCGGCAGGGCGGCGATATCCCCGCCGGCGCGAAACCGGACGGTGCCGCTGGGCAGAACCGCGCCGCCCAGCTTTTCCGCCCATGAATCCGCCCCCTCCTTCACCGTCAGATCCAGCGGCGGTTCCGTCAGATGGGCGGCGGCGATGCGGCGGCAGATCTCTTCTCCGTAAGAAGCGACCCAGCTTTCCCAAAGCCAGTTGGGGGTGTTCAGCCGCACCGCATCCTGGGCGGCGAATTTCTCCGGTGCCTCGCGGGCAAGCCGCCGCAGAACCGCGTTCACCAGCCCTTTCTGGCCGGGATTGCGCGATTGAACACACAGCCGGACGGCGGTATCGACCACCGCATGGGACGGTGTTTTCAAGATCACGATCTGCGCCACGCCAAGCCGCAGAATAGCCCGGACCACATTGGCGCTCTGGGGCAGGGACCGGTCGAGACAATCCTTGATCAGCACGTCGATCTGACCGAGACGCCGCAGGGTTTCGGTGACCAGCAGCCGGACAAACGCCCGGTCGCGCACCTCAAGCTGGCGGAACGGGACGGAAGCCGCGATGGCCTCATCGAGAGACCGGTTCTGCGCCATCACCTCCTGAAACAAATTCAGCGCGACCGTCCGGGCGATCAGACCGGTGGCGGGAGACTGGGTTGCTTGCGGCTCGGCGACTGTTTCAGATGACATGCGTCATCCTAGAGCCCTATACAGCTTAATTGAACCATTTGACCGGGATTATTTTACCCCGTGGTTAGGCGCGCTTCGCATGGCGATGCCCGGCATCGGCAAAGACGCGCAACGACGCCACGGGGCAAAAGAACCCGGCCTTCGGTGGGTCGTATGGGCGCCCCGGCTGCGTTGCGGCGCTTGCCCGATGCGCAAGCATCGCGCTGCGCACCGCGCCTAACCGGGAAGCCCATACGCCCCATCAAATTGATTCAATTAAGCTGTATAGGGCTCTAGCACAG
>JABJKO010000262.1 GCA_018660305.1 Rhodospirillaceae bacterium | reverse complement strand
GCAAGAATTCCGGCTTTCATGCAGGAGAAATACTTACTATCAGCGTCATACTTTGCTGTCAGTGTCGTCGCGAGAGGGCCGCAAAAACCGTATGCGACAAACACGCCGAGGAACGTCCCGACAAGCGCACCACCGATCAGCTTACCGAGAACTTCCGGCGGTTCCTGGATTGACCCCATGGTTTTAATAACACCGAGCACCGCCGCGACAATCCCGAGTGCTGGGAGGGCGTCTGCCATTGCCTGAACAGCACCGGCTACCTGGTGTTGTTCATGGTGGTGGATTTCAAGTTCTTCATCCATCAGGGCCTCAAGCTCATGGGGGCTTTCGGTGCCGAGACTGATCATCCGGAGATAATCGCAAGTGAAGGTCACCACATGGTGGTCGGCGTTGAAGACGGGGAATTCGTTGAAGAGATCACTGTCTTCCGGGTTCTCAATATGAGATTCGAGTGCCAGCATGCCCTTGCTTTTCGCGGTCTTGAAGATCTGGTAGAGCAGGGACAGCAACTCGATATAGTCGTCCTTGCTGTATTTTGGCCCCTTAAAGGCATGGCCGAAGCCTTTCAGGGTGCGTCCGATGACGGCTTTCGGGTTGCCAATGATAAAGGCGCCCACCGCCGCACCGATAATGATCACCGCCTCGAAAGGCTGCCATAGCACCCCGAGCTTGCCACCCATCGCCATATAACCGCCGAGAACACTGGCGAGGACGATCACGGAGCCGATGAGTAGAAACATTGCTGGACCTCAATTTCACCCGGAACGGGCATTGCTTCGCACGATGGCGGATTTGGGTTAAGAAGCGGTTAAGCCTGTTGGTCACATTATCTAGTATTTTCAATGGGTTATGGCCTATTTTGTCGAGTTCGGGAATTTGCCTGGTGCTCTTGACCGAATCCGTCCCCGGCGACAGGGTAGGCGCAACCGGTAAAGGAGCTGAAAATGGCTGAAAACGTCGTCGCCGCCGACAAACTGCAGGAAAGATTAGTTGCCAATCATTTCAATGCCTGGATGGGGCTGAAAATCGATAGCCTGGATGAGGATAGCATTACGATCACCATGACCTGGCGCGAGGAGATGATTTCCAACCCCAAGGCCAAGGTTACCCATGGTGGCATCTTGGGGGCGCTGGTCGATGTTGCGGCGGATTTCATGATTGCGGCGAAGTTCGGGGCGCCGGCGCCAACGGTTGACCTCCGGGTTGATTATCACCGAGCGGCAAAGCCCGGCGACCTGAGGGCCGTCGGACGGATCATTCGGGCCGGGGGAACCTTCTCCACCGCCGAGGCGGAGGTGTTCGATGGCGACGACAAGCTGATTGCCAGCGGGCGCGGGCTTTACTACACGGCGTCGCTCAATAAATAGTTTCCCTAACAGGGGGCAGAATATTGGAGGGTGACTTTGACATTGAGTGTCTCCCCGATCATCATTCTCCCAATAGAACCAGCATTTATGGCAGGCGACGCATGAGTATCGATCCAAGGGAATTCCGCGACACGGTCGGGTGCTTCGCCACCGGTATCACGATCATCACAACCATTGATGGGGACGGCGGGCCCGTCGGTCTTACCGCGAATTCCTTTACGTCTCTGTCTCTCGACCCGCCCATGGTGCTGTTTTGCCTGGATCGCAAGGTGGCCAGTTTCGATGCCTTTCAGACCGGTGCGCATTTCGCGGTTAATATCCTGGCGGATGGGCAGACGGATACTTCCAATCGTTTTGCCAAAAGCGGACCCGAAAAATGGACGGGGTTCGAGTTCGATTGCTGGGATACCGATTGTCCGATTTTGCGCGGCTGCCTGGCCAATATGGAATGCAGCGTGGCGTCCATCCACGAGGGCGGTGATCATGTGATTGTCATCGGCGAGGTCACCCGCATGACCCACGCGGATGGCGAGACCAACCCGTTGCTCTATTATCGTGGCCGTTACGCCAATCTCGCGCCTTAAGTCTCGACCGCGTTACTCGACGGCGTTACTCGACAGGAGACGCGCCTTCAGGCCCTGATCCACAATGCCCTGTATGATGGCCCCGGCGTCCGAATCCTGTCTGATCTCAATCAAAAAATCGACCCCGGTCATGCGTGCCGGGACATCGCGGAACCAGCGGTTATGCTCGAGCTCGACTATATTGCCGCCCAGCGACCCGATGAGCGCGGTGACGCGGGACAGGCTGCCCGGAGTGTCAGGCAACTCCACCCGCAACCGCATCAGGCGCCCGGCACTGACAAGCCCCCGCATCAGCACCGTTGCCAGGGTACGTGAATCAATGTTGCCGCCGGAGATCATCAGACCCACCGAGCGGCCGGCAAACCGGTCCTGTTCCTGAAGCACCGCCGCCAGTGCCGCCGCGCCGGCGCCCTCGACGACCATTTTTTCGATTTCCACCAGAAGATGCACGGCATGCTCGATGCGGCTTTCCTCTACAAGGATAATATCATCGACCAGCTTGGCGATGATTTGGCGGGTCATCTTGCCAGGCGATTTTACGGCGATGCCATCGGCGATGGTCGCGCCTTCTACCGTCGAAGTTCCGCCGGCCAGCGCATTTTGCATGGCGGGAAACAGCGCCGCCTGGACTCCGATGATCTCGATGTCCGGCTTGATCGCCTTGGCCGCGATTGCACAGCCCGCGATCAGTCCGCCGCCGCCCACCGGCACCACCAGGACATCCAGATCCGGTGCGTCGGCCAGCCATTCAAGCGCTGCGGTGCCCTGGCCGGCAATGACCAGCGGATCGTCATAGGGATGGACGAAAGTCAGCTTCTGTTTTTTGCAGAGGGTTTCCGCATGGCGGGCGGACTCATCCAGCGTGTCGCCATGAAGGATGATGGTGGCGCCCAGCCGTTCGGTGTTGGTGATTTTTATGAAAGGTGTGTCGGTGGGCATGACGATGGTCGCCGGTATCCCGAGGCGGGCCGCATGATAGGCAACCGCCTGGGCATGATTGCCCGCCGACATGGCGATGACACCGCGCGCTTTTTCATCACCGTCAAGCGCAAGCAAACGGTTCAGGGCGCCCCGTTCCTTGAAGCTCGCGGTGTATTGCAAATTTTCCAGCTTGAGCGAAACTGCCGCGCCGGTGAGTTGCGACAGCGTGCCCGACGCCAGGCAGGGCGTTCGAGACACAGCGCCGTCGATGGCGCGGGCGGCCGCGCGAATATCATCAATGGTTACGGGTAAAGGTGGAGATGCCATCGATAGAGTGTCGGCCATATACGTCTCCCGGTCGAGCCCATTAGCGCACCGGTTTGGGACGCAGGACCAGTAATCCTGCATCCTCGCCGGGCGATTTTAGCGAGATGAATCCCTGATTGCGCCAGGCGTCGGCCATATCGTCGTAATGGCTTGAAAACCAGTTCCCCGACTGGCCCGGCGCGACCATGTAGCGTGAGTTGCCAAGATCGGCCAGATCATAGACCGCCCGGTAGGCCGCGCCATGGACGCTGGCATAGGGCGCACTGTCATTATTGACCCGGATCATGCCCCGGTTAAGCGTATAGGGGCCGCCATCGCTCGGCAGACGGACGTTAAACCAGCTACCGATCCATGGAAGTCTCCCGAGGACCGGGTGATCGAAGCGGACCTGGTGGGCGTCGCCCCACTGCCAGCGGGTTATTTCGCCGCCGAACCGTTCGGTCAGTTCGGTAAGGGCGTCCTCCAGGGCAAGGGCGACCTGGTCGTCGCAACTCTCCGTGCCGGGTGTTGTGGTGTTGTCGCACCAGCTCTTGTCGCGCCCCAGGACGGTCTTCATCGATTGCGTGTTCAGGCCGCGATAGTCCGCATAGATCGGCCCCAGCTCATCGGCGAATAGCCGGCGATCGAGCGCCCGCACCCACGCGGCGAAAATCAGCGGCTGCGGGATATGGCGGGCCATGGTGCCGTCCCAGGCGCGCAGCAGGGCATAAACCTGACCGGCCTTTTCGGATCGGGGCGCGGTCTGCAACAAAACGCGTAACATGTCCTGGCCGGCCACGGAAACCAGGTCGTTTTGAATCGCACTCGTGGATTCCATGTCGTGTTTCTCGGTGGCTTTGATCAGCCCGTCCAGACGCCGGGCGCGGTAGCCCGGTGTGCGAAACCGCCCCAGCGAGAAGCGGTAATCGGCCGGCACCGTCGGGTTGTTGGCATTGGCCACATAGCCGGCGGCCGGGCCGATGGATTGCGGCAGATCGTCGAACGGTACCATCCCCGCCCAGTCAAACTCGCCGGACCAGCCCTCGGCGGGCAGTTCACCGTCGCCGGAATAGCGAACCGGTATGCGGGCAGGGGAGATAAGTCCGACTTTGCCAAGGGCGTCGGCATACAAAAAATTGACATGGGGCGTGTGCCATTTCTTCAAGGCGTCCCGAAACGGGATCCAGCCCTCCGCCTTGCCGAGGCGGTACAGCGCTTCCGATGTCCGGTCATCCGGATGCAGTGCCGGCGTGGCAAGGGACAGGACATGGCCGCTCTGGACCAGCCCATCCAGGCTCGGGATGACATCGGAGATGACCGGCCCGTGCCGTGTCTCGCGCACCGTAAGGTGGCTGTCCTTGTCTCCGCGGACCCGGATTATTTCCTGCCGGGTGGTAAAGGGGCGGGCGCCCTCCGGGGTCCGGTACCAGTCCCGGTCGGACGGGTCTATCCGTTCGACAAACAAATCCTGAACATCTGTTTCCGCCGATGTGACACCCCATGCGATATGCTGATTGTGACCAAGCACCAGGAACGGCACGCCGGGGACGGTTGCGCCGGTCAATGCAAGCCCCGGTGCCTGGATGTTGACCAGGTACCACAGGGCAGGGGTCCGGAATCGCAGATGGGGATCGTTGGCAAGCAACGGGGTGCCATCCCGCGTCCGGGGACCGGTTATGGCCCATCCGTTGGAAGCCGACCCGGATGCCACAGGGTTGGGGGCGAACCCCGCCAGGGAGGCCAGCGAGCGCGGCCCGTCCATTGGATATTTGGGTAACAGCGTTTGGGCTGCCGCCGCGCCCAGCGATTTTATGATACGGGACCGCAGAACTTCTTCATGCCAGTTGCGCGATAAATTGATCCCCATCAGCCGTCCCCACACCAGGGAATCCGCCGGTTTCCAGGGCTCCGGGCGGTAGCGCAACAGATAGAATTCCAGCGGCCACGCGCCATTCCGGGATTCGAGATACGCATTGACCCCCGCCGTGTAAGCGTCGACGGCGCTGCGCATATCCGGCGGCATGCGGCGCACACTCTCCTCTGCCAGGCGGTGAAGCCCCAGCGTGCGCATATATCGATCGGTTCTAAGGGTCGGCGGACCAATGACTTCCGACAGGCGGCCCGCCCCGAGGCGGCGGTGAAAATCCATCTGCCACAAACGGTCCTGGGCGTGCACATAGCCTAGTGCGAAATGGGCATCGCGGTCGGTTTTGGCCGTGATATGGGGGATGCCGTGGCGATCGCGCCTGATCTCCACATTCTGCGCGAGGCCGGCGAGAACAAATTCGCCATCGGTCTGCGGCAGGCTGGAGCGCAGCCACAACCAGCCACCCGCCACAATGACCACCAGGAAGACTAACGCCCCCAGCGCGATACGCGTGACCCAGCGTCGCATCTGCCCCCCTTTCGATGCGTTTCTTTATAAGCGTTTCCGGCCTAAATAAAGGGAATCAATTGTTGCCGCCAGCGCCGCCGCGAGGAATTAAATTTGTGTCGTTGCTGTTTGTGATGTGTGTTGCAACACCAAAAGCGTTTTTTTTGTATCATACCCAATATGTCATCCCGGACTTGATCCGGGATGACAATCGAGAGTGTCGGATAAGGAGCAAAGACGATGGCTGCACGCATTGCTGCCGTTTTGACCGTGGTGCTGCTCGTCACGGGCTGTGCCAACTTGCCGCGTATCTGGCTTTATGGCGGTTATTTCGACAACGCCCAGACCAGCGCGTTCCGGTTCAGTGGCGCCAATCGTGATTTTCGCACATCGGTTGTCGGCAATCCGTTTGCCGGGCCGAAGGGGGCGGTCGATGACGCGGTCATCGGCGCCATGAAGGGCGAGGACAAGGGGATCGGCACCAATTTCACCCTGACGCCGCGGACACATTACAAGGCCTATCACATTGTCATGCTGTTCAATCCGGAACGGGAGGCGGTGGGCAAAAGAATTTGCAAATCGCCTCGCAGCCTCGGGCAGGCTGCCAGCAACGCACCCTTGGTGCTGGTTGCCTTGTTCTGTGATGGCGACTCGCTGCTCTATGGCGTCGGTGGCTCACGGGTTGGGGTCAGGTCGTCCGGTGATCCGGATTTCCGCGCCCTGGTAAAAGAGGTGATGGATTTTTTTGTACCGCAGCACAGCATGGTCGACGAACCACGCGAGGACGACGACGACAATAAGTGAGTGGAAAATGCTCTAACGGCCGGCCAGCTTGCGCGCGGTATGGATTGCCGCGTAGGTCAGGATACCGTTGGCGCCGGCGCGTTTGAAAGCAAGCAGCGCTTCATCCATCACCTGTTCGCCATCGACCCAGCCCCGTTCCCCGGCGCCTCTCAGCATGGCGTATTCACCGCTGACCTGATAGGCGAAGGTCGGCATGCCGAAAGCCTCTTTCACCCGGCTCAGCACATCGAGATAAAAGATCCCTGGCTTGACCATCACCATGTCGGCGCCTTCGGCGATATCGAGCGCCACTTCGCGCAGCGCTTCGTCGGTATTGGCGGGATCCATTTGATAGGTTTTCTTGTCGCCGCCCGCCAGATTGGGCGCCGAGCCCACCGCATCGCGGAACGGGCCATAGAGAGCGGAGGCGTATTTCGCGGCATAGGCCATGATGCGGACATGGGTATAATTATCACCATCGAGTGCCCCGCGGATGGCGCCGACCCTTCCGTCCATCATATCGGACGGCGCGATCACGTCGCACCCGGCCCTGGCCTGGACCAGCGACTGTTTGCACAGCACGTCGAGTGTCTCGTCGTTGACGATGTAATTGTCGCGCAGCAGCCCGTCATGACCGTGGCTGGTAAAGGGGTCCAGCGCCACATCGCACATTACGCCCAGATCTGGATGGGCTTCCTTTACCGCCGAGACCGCGCGGCACACCAGATTATCCGGGTTGTAGGCTTCTTCGGCCTCTTCCGTCTTGAGGGAAGGGTCGACCACCGGGAAGATGGCGATCAGGGGAATGCCCAGATCTCTGGCCTCGCCGGCATCGGCGACAAGCTGGCTGATGGACAGCCGGTCGACGCCGGGCAGCGAGGGGACCGGGACACGGGATTCATCGCCGTCATGGACGAAGACCGGCCAGATCAAATCATCCACCGATAGTTTGTTTTCGGCCACCAGCCGCCGCGTCCAGCCGTCGCGCCGGTTACGCCGCATCCGGGTTGTCGGAAAGGCGCCCGGCTGGGTCGGTAAACGGTCGGCCATAAATCCCCTCTTTTGACCCAGATCCTGGTCTATGAAGCGGCCAGCGCCTGCGTCAGATCGGCCAGGATGTCGTCGATATGTTCGATCCCCACCGACAGCCGCACATATCCCTCCGTGACGCCCGTTTGCAGCTGCTCTTCGGCGCTGAGCTGCGAATGGGTGGTGGTCGCCGGATGGATGGCGAGGCTGCGGGAATCGCCAATATTGGCCACATGATAGAACATCTGTAACGATTCGATGAACTTTTTGCCGGCATCGGCGCCGCCGGCCAGTTCGAATCCCACCAGGGCGCCATAGCCGCCGCTCAGATATTTGTCGGCTCGCTTTCGCGGTTCGCCTTCCATCTGGCCGGGGAAAATCACCCGTGTGACCTTGTCCTGGCCCACCAGGAACTCGGCGACCTTGGAAGCATTCTCGCAATGGCGCTCCATGCGCAGTGCCAGTGTCTCCAGCCCCTGAATGAACTGGAAGCTGCTGAACGGGCTCATGGCGGTCCCCACGTCGCGCAGCATGGTCACCCGCGCCTTGATGATATAGGCGATGGGGCCCAGCGGCTTGACCGCCTCGGTCCATACCGCGCCATGATAGGAGGGGTCGGGCTGGTTCAGCATGGGGAACCGGTCGGCATGAGCTTCCCAGTCGAAATTGCCGCCATCGACGATCATGCCGCCAATCGACGTCCCGTGCCCGCCGATATATTTGGTGGTCGAATGCACCACGATGGCCGCGCCGTGATCGAAGGGGCGGCACAGGATCGGGGCGGCCGTGTTGTCGACGATCAGGGGCACGCCCATCTCGCGCCCGATGGCGGCGACCTCGGCGATGGGGAAGACTTCGAGTTTCGGGTTGGGCAGAGTCTCGGCGAAATAGCAGCGTGTCTTGTCGTCGGTCGCCTTGCGGAACGCCTCGGGGTCGGCGGGGTCGACGAACCGGACTTCGATTCCCAAATCTTTCAGCGTATTGGCGAACATGTTCCAGGTGCCGCCATAGAGATCGGTGGAACTCACAATATTGTCGCCGGAATGGGTGATGTTGGTAATGGCGATGAACTCGGCGGACTGACCGGAACTCATGGCGAGACCGGCGACACCGCCTTCCAGCGCCGCGATGCGTTTTTCCAGCACGTCGGTGGTCGGGTTCATGAGCCGTGTATAGACGTTGCCGAATTCCTGCAGGGCAAACAGCTTGGCCGCATGGTCCGGGCTGTCGAACTGGTAGGACGTGGTCTGGTAAATCGGCACCGCAACGGCGGTGGTGGCTGGATCGCTGCGCCATCCCGCATGGAGGACGATGGTTTCCGGATTCGTGCTGTCAGTCATGCCCCTGGTTCCTCATCAATGTGATTTTTAATCATCAGGCGGCATCATCCATGAATTCTGCCGCTGGCCAAGGCTAATTTCGGCCATAGGCGTGTTTTATGGATGGTGTGCACCAGGCGTACAGGGCGGTGCAGACACTGCCCGCGGCGATCAGGGTGGCGGTGACATAAAACCCCATCGCAAGTCCGGCGACATCGATGATCGCGCCGGCGAGGATGGGAATGGAAAACGAACTGAAGCGATTGGCGGTGATGCGCAGCCCGACGCTGAGGCCAAGCTGGTCGACGGAAATCACCGAAGACAGCAGCGATATGGCAAGCGCCATGCCGAGACCGACGCCCGCGCCAAACAGAATGGTCACAAAAACCAGCCCTTCCAGATCGTCGAAGAACGGGATGATGCCAAGACCGGTCGCGGCGAAAAGGGTGACACAGACCAGGATCCAATGGGCCGGGAACAAACGCCGTAGCCGCGCCGTGGGCAGCGCCGTGATACTGCCCACCAGAAAGGCGAGGCCCACCATGAATCCAATGACCGTTCCCTCGAACCCGATGGATTCCATATAGACCGGCAGGAAGGAAAAACGCACGGAGAGCATGGAATTGATCAGAAACGAACCCGCGATGACAAACCCCACCGCGGGAATGAGGGCCAACCGCAGCGCATCGCGGTAATCGCCGATGGACGGCAACATGGCGCGCCACGACGGCGGGCCTTTGGACACCGTAACCGTGTCGGGGACCGGCATCAGCATCACCGATATCCACAAAAATACACACCAGACGGACAACAGGCTGAACGCGCCCCACGGCCCCGCCAGATCCCACATGAAACCCGCCAGCGGCGGGGTGAAAAAATTGGAAATGGTCGAGGCCGAGGTGAAGCGCCCCATGTATTTGGGGTGACCCTTGGTGAGCTGGGAAATCTGGGTCTGGGCGCCGATCCAGCCAAGGGTATGCAGAAAGCCGGTGATCACCTGCAACAGAATCAGCGCCAGGATCACGGGAAAGAACGGATAGAGCAGGGTCAGCGCCGCGCTGGACAGGGCACAGAAAATCATCACCCGGCGCACGCCCAGCCGGTCGTGCAACGCGCCGCCATGGATGGCGAAGAGAAACGGCAGGAACGACCGTGCCCCCATGGCGATGCCGATCTCGAACGGGCTCGCCCCGAAGCTCAACGCCCAGAGAGGCCCCACCACATGAAACATGGGCATGGTGCCGACGCTGAGAAACGCCGTCGTATAGGCGGTATATTCCGCCCGTGGCGTGAGATGGGGATCGGGTCGGGTGTCGGGCGTGGTCAATGTCTAGTCTTTTGAAAACGCGTCTCTGATGGAGGGCGAGCGCAGGGCGAGGATGGTAATGCCGATGGCGCCCAGTGAAAACAGGATCGACATGACATAGAACCCGGCGCCGATATCACCGCCGGCGAGATCGATGACGAAACCGGCGATGGGCGGGACTACAGTTGCGCCGAAGCGGTTGCCGGTGGTCCGCAAGCCGACGCTCAATCCAAACTGCTCGACGGGCACGCTGCGCGACAGCAGCATCAGGATAAACGCCATCCCCAGCCCGACACCGGCGCCGAACACGATTGTGGTGAAGGTCAGTCCCGGAATGCCTTCGTAGATCGGCACGATACCGTTGCCGATAGCAACCAGGGCAAACATGACGATGACGATCCAGTAGGGCGCCATGTGACGCCGCGCCCAGCCGGTAGGCAGGGCGGTGAGTCCGGCCACCAGAAAGGCAAAGCCGGACACCAGCCCGATGATCCGTCCTTCATAGCCCACCGATTCCATGTAGAGCCCAAGGAAATTCATCCGCACCTGAATCAGTCCGTTCATCAGGAACGAGGCAATGACCACAAAGGCGACGGTGGGCAGCAGGAACAGGTGGAACGCTTCCCGGTAATCGACCAGTGACGGCAGCAGCGACCGCAGGGTCGGACGGCCGGTCGGTACCGCCACCGAGTCCGGGATCGGCATTAGCGCCACCGAAATCCAGAGGATGAGGTTAAAAGCGGCGATCACCGCAAAGGCCGGCCAGGCGCCGCCAATGCCCGATGCCTGGCCGATATCCCAGGCCCAGCCAACAATGGGCGCGGTGAAGAAACTCGCTACATTGGTCACGGCGGTAAAGCGGCCCATATGTTTTGGAGAGCCCCGAGTTAGCTGGCCGATCTGAGTCTGCGAGCCGATCCAGCCAATGGTATGCAGAAAACCGGTGATCAATTGCAGGGCGATAACAAGGACGAACTGGGTCGTCATCACCGGCGTGATCACCGGTACCAGCGGGTAGAGCATCGACAGCGCGATGCTGGCGATGGCGCAATAGATCATCACCCGGCGGACTCCCAGCCGGTCGAGCAGGGCACCGCTATGGATCGAAAATATTACCGCCAGGAACGACCGGGCTCCCACCGCGATTCCGATCATGGTCGCCGACATGCCGAGGCTGACCAGACACCAGAGCGGGACAATCAGCTGGATCATCGGCAGGATGCCGATATTGACGAAGGCGGTGGAATAGGCGGTCCACTCGGCCCGCGCCGAAAGCTTGACCTCTTCTGATTTTTCCTTCTCAACCAATCGTTTGCTGCCCTGTTACCGGAACCGTCTTCGAATTTTGTTGTTCGGTCGCGACGGTGGCGTTATTTTATTGCTTAGATATCGAAGTAATTGCTGTGTCAAGATGGGAGAGTGTGTGGCGATGGATATTACACGGCTTTCGGATCCCCTGGGTGCCTCAATTACGGGCGTCGATCTCAGCCAGGACATCAGCGGCGCCGAGGGCGCGGCGATCCGGCAGGCGCTGCTGGATAACGTCGTTATCGTGTTTCCCGGCCAGAAGCTGGCGGATGAAGATCAGGAACGCTTTTGCCGTAATTTCGGCGAACTGGAACTGGTGCGGACCGGCACGGCGGTTGGCGGTGAACATCCCCACGTAATGATGATCACCAACGTGAAGGATACCGGCCAGCCCACGGCGCTGGAAGAGGGCGAAATGATGTTCCATTACGACCAGTGTTATTACGAACACCCCTGTCTTGGCGCGACGCTTTTCGCCATGGAAGTCCCCGACGAGGGAGGCAACACGCTGTTCAGCAATTGCGCCCTGGCCTACGACGCGTTGTCCGATGAGTGGAAGCACCGTCTCGATGGGTTGAAAGCGCTTAATTATTACGATTATGCCGGCAACCCGACCATGCGGCCGGATGGCTTCAAGCCGGATGTGGCGCAATGGGTTCACCCGGTGATACGAACCCATCCTGAAACCGGCCGCAAGGCGATCTATGTCAACCGGCTGATGACCATGCGTATCGAAGGTCTGGAGCGCGACGAAAGCGATGAAATTCTGAATTATCTTTTCGATCACATCGAAAAGCCCGAGTTCGTCTACGAGCATCGCTGGTCGGTTGGCGAACTGATGATGTGGGACAACCGCTGTTCGGTGCATGCGCGAACCTATTTCTCTCCCGAAAAAAGGCGCATGATGCGGCGGGTCACAGTCCGTGATCCGTCGCCGGTCGCGTAAAGCGGAGGCAGGTGCTTAAGGCAGAGGGAGACCGCCATGCCAAAGGCTCTGACACAGAAACAGGTCGAGCAGTTTGACCGCGAGGGATACGCCGCCGGTATTCAAGTGATGCCTGCAGAAGAGGCCGTCGCCATCCGTCAACGGGTCGAAGCGCTCGAAGTGGAAACCGGCAAGCCGCCCGGCCAGACCCTTAGGGTCAAATCCCATCTGATCCTGCCCTGGGTGCTGGAGATCGCGCGCGATCCGCGTGTGCTGGATGTTGTCGAGGATATTCTGGGGCCGGATATTCTGCTGTTTATCTCTGTGATCTGGGACAAGAAGCCCGGCGATCAGACCTTTGTCTCCTACCACCAGGACGGGACTTATTATGGCTTCGACCGGCGCGCCTCGGTCAATTTGTGGATGGCGTTAAGCGAGGCCAATGCGGAGACCGGCTGCATGCGGTTCCTGCCCGGCAGTCACAAGGGCGGCATTCGCGACCATCTGGAACTGGGTGGAGACAAAAATCTGCTGACAAGAGGCCAGACCGTGACCGGTGTCAGTGAAGAGGACGCGGTCGATATCGTGCTTCGGCCCGGCCAATGCTCAATCCATCACGAAGACCTGATTCACGGATCGCATCCCAATAACGGCAACGACCGGCGCATGGGCTATGCCATGGTCTATCTCACGCCCGAGGTCAAACCCCTGGTGGGCCGCCGCGCCGCATTGCTGGTTCGTGGCGAAGATAAATATGGTTACTGGGATTACGACCCCGAGCCCCGTTACGATTTCGACCCGGTGGCCATGGAGGCCGTGAAGCGTGGCCAGGCCGGTTATAACGACCGGGACCTGAAGCCGCCGCCAGCAACGGCAGCCGGGTAAGGGCAGGGGCCTAACAGCGAGGATGTTTCCGTGACAGGGCACGATAGTCTGGCCCGACCGCAGGGAGGGGTACCTTGGACCAAGCCGATCAATCCGAGATCATGACCATTGACCGTTATGTGGAGCATGTTTCCACCGTGCCGGCCATTGCCGGTCAGACCATGCGGCAATTCGTGCGTGAAAAATGTCCTGCGGCTATCGCCAATGCCGCTGAGGGGCGGGCGCCCGAGGGCCAGGTGGTGTTGATGGTCCATGGCGGGTTTTGGCCCTGCACGGCGGCCTTTGATTGCCCTCTGCCGGGCTATAGCTGGATGGAGGATCTCGCCAGCGCCGGCTATGACGTGTTTACACTGGACATGACGGGGCATGGCCGTTCCGCTCTATCTTTGCAGGCTGATCTCGCTAACATTTCACCAGACCAGATCACGGGTGATGCCCCGGCAGGGATCGAACAGGCCGGCCAGCCGACCTATCCGTTTCAGCTGGCGACTTCCGATACCGAAACCGCCGATCTGGATGCGGTGGTGGATTTTATCCGCGAACTTCGCGGCGTGGAGCGGATCAAGCTGATCGGCTGGTCGGGCGGCGGTATCCGCACCGGCACCTATGCCCTGCGCCATCCCTATAAGGTGGATAGAATTGTTATCTGGGCGTCGTCCAATTACCAGCCGGAGGGCTCTGATGATCCGCCGGCGGAGATGCCGGTGCCGGGGCATCCAACGACCTTCCAGTCCCATGAGTATGGGGAGACCGAACGGTGGCGCGCCAACATCAAATGCGACGGGCAGATCGAGGACGAGGCGATCTTTCATGTGGTGAAGCAGGCGGCGGCGGAAGCCGATCCGGTGGGTGCCGGCTGGGGCGGGCTGCGCGGGCCGACACGGACCTATTGGGGCTGGACCCGCAAGGCGGTGGCGAAGTTCTCACAGCCGGCACTGGTGATGGTCGGTGACTACGATCGCTTGCTCGCCTCGAATATTGGCCTTTATGGCGATTTGGGCACCGCCCATAAGGCGTTTCTGAGCATCGCCTGTGCATCCCATTTCATGATGTGGGAGCGGGCCCGCCATATCCAGCGCCGCGCCGTGCGCGAATGGCTCGACCATGGCACGCTGGAAGGCCACACCAATGGCATGTTTCACGCCGATGAACACGGCAACATCTTACCGCGCGACTAGTTGGCGCGGTGGCTGTTGCCAACACCATTCGATTAAGCTTGTGCCTGCGCCTTTGTGGCTCTCCGGGAAATATGGCAGTAGGCGCGTAGCAACCGGTAAATATTCAGCCACTCGGTCAGGAGACATTGCGAGTCAATATAGGACAGCGAATATTTCTTGTGACGCTCGCCCATTTCTTCGATTGGCCGTTTCCGGTAACGGCCGTTCTTGTCGAGCCCGCTTTCGATAAGCGCCAATAGTTTGCTGTGGATTGTGTTGTTGTCCCATTCAAGGAACTTGCGCATGTCGTTCTTGACGACATCGGACAAGCTGATCAAATGGCTGACAAAGTCGTCGATGACGTCGTCGCCACCAAATTCTTCAATCAGTTCAATGATCGGGTCGGCTAATTCCGGAGCCGCATTCATTCCGCCATTCATGGGACCAACTTTCAGGCTTGCTGGACGCTTATTGGCATTCGAACACCCGTTAATAACGACTGGAGGTGAGAGATTCATTAACCTGCAACCCGCCGACGTGGCCCAAAGCATGCAATTTCCCTTGTAGAACGAATACCTGCTAGGATTTTGGCAAATGGGAGGCTGGGATGACGGAAACACTCAAATACTACATCGCCTTTAATAACGGGCTGACGGTCCTGCGCGCCGAGGGGACATCGGCGACCGAGACCGGCCGCTTCTTCGAGGGCAAGACCCTGGAGCACATAACCGGCTGCCGGGAGACCCCTAACGTGGTGTTCGCCGCCGTCGCGTTCGATGGCGGTTACCGCACGGACGATGGCGGGCAAAGCTGGCAGAAGATCCTTGAGGGCGATGTGCGGACCTTCACTGTCGATCCCCACGACGAGCGGGTGGTCTATGCCGGGGCGGGGCCGGTGACGCTCTACCGCAGCGAGGACAATGGCGTCACCTGGGAGAGTCTGGACGGGCTGATGGATGTTCCCGAAGGAGTGAAGAACCAATGGAGCGTGCCGGCGGCCTATGACGGAAAGGTGCCGCCCCATGTTCGGCATATCTTCGTCCATCCCGACGATGCGAACCTGCTTTACGTATCCCTCGAACATGGCGGCATTGTGGTAAGCCGCGACCGGGGCGAAAGTTGGCAAGACGTGAGCAACGGCATCGACTATCTCGACATACACATGCTGTTCAACCTGCCCGGCGACCGGGACCGTTATTTTGTGTCCTCGGCGCGCGGCTTCTTTCGGACCGAAAACGGCGGGCGTGACTGGCAGCGGGCCGAAACCGGCATGCCGTGGGGCTATACCGAACTTCACTCCTATTCCCATGAATGGCTGTTTTGTCCTGGTGATCCGCTGCGCATGGTGCTGGGCGGCGCCAAGGGGTCGCCCGGCGTCTGGCGGCGGGAGAACATCAAGCCCGGCGGGCATATTCTGTTAAGCGATGATACCGGTGCGAACTGGCGATCAGCCGCCAATCTGCCCGACGATATGCCGTGGGTGCCCTGGACGTTTTGCCATCACCCGACCGAAGCCGCCACGCTTTATGCCGGCATGGGCGATGGCGCCCGCGGCTTCGGGTTCGATCCCAACGAGCGCGGCATCGGCGCCTTCTACCGTTCCAGCGACCGCGGCGAGAGTTGGGACTGCCTTATCCCCGACCTGCCGTCGGTGCTGACGACGTGGGTGGCCAGCGCTTAAACTTGAGACCATTGCGGCCGCCGAATACAGTTCGGCAACGGACGGGCACCGGAACGACGGGGCAGGGAGGAAGTGATGTCGATCCATATTGAACCGTTATCGGATGCTGTTGGCGCCGAGGTAAAAGGCGTCGATCTGCGCGAAGAACTGGATGGTGCGACCATCGCGGCCCTAAAAGCCGCCTGGACCGACCATGGCGTGCTGTTTGTCCGAGGCCAGGAACTGACCGACGAAGAGCATGCGCGTTTCTGCCGTTATTTTGGTGATATCCAGGTCGAGCGCACCGCGCCAGACTCCGAATCGGACGATCATCCCGGTCGCTTGTTCGTCTCCAATTTCAAGGAGAATGCGATCCTGCCCGGCGGTGAGATGTGGTTCCATTCGGACCAGTGTTATTACGACCTGCCGGTATCGGGCACCAGCCTCTATGCCATTGAAGTGCCTTCCAAGGGCGGGCACACGCTGTTCTGCGATTGCTACAAGCCCTACGAGACACTCCCCGACGACATCAAGCAAAAGCTCGAAGGGCGCCGGGCCATGAATGTCTATGACTATTATTCCAACAACCGCTATGCGAAGACCGCGGCACGCGCTGAGGGGGCGCCGGCCGCCGATCACCCGATCGTCCGTACCCATCCGGAATCCGGCCGCAAATCGCTGTTCATCAACCGGCTGACCACCGACTACATCCTCGATATGGACGTTGCTGAAAGTACGGAACTTCTTGAAATGTTGTTCGATCACATCGAACAGCCCCCGCATGTCCACGACCATGGCTGGGAGCCTGGCGATCTTTGCCTGTGGGACAACCGCTGCACGCTCCATGCCCGCACCGATTACGATTTATCGGAACGGCGCCTGCTCCGGCGTTACACGATGGTGGGCGAGGTGCCGGTCTAGAGCAGTATCCCCATTGGCGGGACTTCACCCTGTTAACATTTGGGTGTCGGTGGATTTTACAGTTTTTGGCCGCTCGGCTGCAAAACTGTCGGAAAATTTTACATTCACCATAATCCGGCGCCTTTACCTTATCGGTAAGTATTTGAAATCAAACAAAACATGAAAGTTGGCACGCAAATTGCGTGGAACAACCCCAGGACACGGAAACGGGTCACACGGAAGGTATCGGGTTGTTGTCGTATTTTGCCAGACATTGGAGAGGCGCCTTCTCCCTCGGGATTAGTTTTTGGCTAACCTCGCTGATTACTGTCGGGCTGATTCGCGCGGCAGGGCTGGAAATTGTCGCGCCGGCGCTCAAGGGAAACCTTAATCCAACTTTCGGGCTGCTTCTTGCGTCCGCCTATGTCCTTCTTACCATCGTTGCAACTCTATGGCATGCGACCGGTACCTGGCGGTCCGCGCGCCGGCACAGGGTCAGACGTCATCGCCGGCTTTGGCCGAATCTTGCGATTATGACGGTCCTTGTGCTCGTGGCGGTATCGGCAAAATGGGTCGCCAATGAGGGGCCCTATCTTGTCGAGACAGCGAAAATCGTCGCCGGGGCTCATAAATATTCGAAACATGAGGTCACGCTGGTCAATGGGACCGATTTGCATTTGAGCGGCTATCTCGGGTTCAAGCTGCTTCAGAAGGCAGAGGGTCTCCTGGAGGCCAATCCCCGCATACACACGGTGCATCTGAACCTGATCGGCGTATGGGTAAATCCGGCGCGGCGCCTACGAGACCTGATCCAGGCACGAAAGCTGGATACTGTCGCGGGGCCGGTCTGTGCCTATGGCTGCACCCTGGTCTTCATGGCCGGGGAGAGGCGGATCGCGTCGGTCGGCGCGACCCTGGGGTTCGTTTCCTATGACGACCATAAAAAAGTGGATGGCCGGACACGGGACAACAGGCTGAAGGACATCGAATATTTTCGCAAAAAGGGGGTGACAGAGTCATTCGTCACCAGGGCATTTGAAGCCCCCCGCAGCAAAATCTGGAATCCAACGCTTCACCAATTGATGACGGCGAACATTGTTACCCATGTCAAACTTGGGAAGGACATCGTGGCCATCGCGGCTTTCTGTGATCGGGAAGAATGCCGGGTCAAATCGACAGCGCCAAGATGGCTTCAGGATCTCTCAGCTCAGGTGAACCGGATATTCCCCGCCAAGGTCGACGAACTCACCCGGGTGGAGCGTACCGTGGCCGGGCCGGGGAAGCAGCTCACCTATCATATGACCCTCATTAAGGACATCCGGTTGAGCCCGAAAATTCTCTCCAGCACCCTTCTTGATTCAGCCTGTACCAAGGGCAAGCTGGACAAGTTCTTCACCAGGGGAATCGTCGTTGGGTATGTGATCAGAGATAAAGACGGCCGCCTACTGCATGAGGCACGCGTAACGCCGTCAATCTGCGACTCTCAGGAGACGCTGGCCTTCTATCCTCAACAAAGGGGATAGAAGGCGAGGTCGCCTTACGCGGCACGAACCTCCTGGAGAAACTTGTCGACTTCTTTGCGCAGTACGTCGCCCTGCTCGGCCAGCTCCTTGGCGGCATTGAGCATCTGGCCGGAGGCGGACTGGGCTTCGCTGGCCGCCTGGGTGACCTGGGTGATGTTGCTCGAGACCTCCTGGGTGCCGGCGGCGGCCTGCTGGACCGAACCCGCGATTTCTTTGGTCGCGGAGCCCTGCTGTTCGACGGCGTTGGAGACCGAGGTGGCGATCTCGCCGATATCGCCGATGGTCGAGCCGATGCCCTGAATGGCCTGCACCGCGTCGGCGGTGGCGGCCTGGATGGCGGTGATCTGG
>JABJKO010000161.1 GCA_018660305.1 Rhodospirillaceae bacterium | reverse complement strand
GGCCCGCCTCAACATCCAGTGCGCTGCCTGACATTTCCCGTAAAAGTTTTCTGAGTAGAAACCCGTAAAAAAATTTTGAGTAGTAACCCGTATAGGTTCAGCCCCGGAAAACATGGCTGTTCAGCTTGGTTATTGCCTTACCCATAACTTTCACGGGAACAAAAATTACAACAATGGAGGCCGACCAAGGCCTGGCGTTAGGTATTGATTAACGTAAATACGTATTAGTACCTATACGCAACCGGCTGTTATTAGTGCTGGCATTTCATTCAGGAATCAGACGTCTCGGGTCAAAAGCGGGCCTTAAGGTGATGATCAAAATCGAGGGAAAATACCTATGTTCGGATCGGCTAAACGCAAGCAAAACGTAGTTGAATTGGATGTGGATGGTTCGGGGTCTAAATCGACATTTAACTTCTCTGACGACATGGACGTAGAGCTAGCCGCTTTCCGCCAGATGGTCGACAGCATGCCGGTCAATGTGATGACCCTGGATCTGGAAGATTTCACGATCAACTACGTGAACAAGACCAGCGTTGAGACGCTTAAAGGCCTCGAACACCTGCTCCCGTGCAAGGCGGACGAGTTACAGGGCCAATGCGTCGATATTTTTCACAAGGCGCCGGAACATCAACGCAAGCTTCTCGCCGATCCCAAAAATCTTCCGCATCAGGCCAATATTACGCTAGGTGGGGAAATCCTGGACCTGCTGGTATCGCCGATCTTCGATCGCGAGGGCAACTATGTCTCCCCGATGCTGACCTGGAGCATTATCACCGAGAAGGTCAAGGCAGATTCCGATGCGGCGCGCCTGACCACCATGGTCAACAACATGCCGATCAACGTGTTGATGGCCGATCCCACCGACTTCACCATCAACTACGCCAACAAGACCAGTATCGACACGCTGCGGACCCTCGAGCATCTGCTGCCCTGCAAGGCGGACGAGCTTTTGGGCCAGTGCATCGACATCTTCCACAAGCATCCGGAACATCAGCGCCAGCTTCTGGGCGATCCCAAGAACCTGCCCCACAGCGCCAAGATCAAGCTGGGCGATGAGACCCTGGATCTCAGGGTCTCCGCCATCATGGACGACGGCGGTAGCTATCTCGGTCCCATGGTGAGCTGGAGCGTGGTCACCGCGCAGGTCGCCATGGCCGATAAATTCGAGGCCGATGTAAAGAGCGTGGTGGAAACAGTCTCGTCGGCCGCCGCCGAGATGCAGTCCTCCGCCGAATCCCTGTCATCGACCGCGGAACAGACAAAGCAGCAATCGACGGCCGTGGCCGCGGCCTCGGAAGAAGCGACGACCAATGTTCAGACGGTGGCCTCGGCGACCGAGGAGCTGTCGGCATCGGTTCAGGAGGTGGGCCGTCAGGTTCAGGAAAGCAACAAGATTGCCGAAGAGGCCGTCGCCGAAGCCGAGAAGACCAACGCCCAGGTTGTCGGGCTGGCCGAAGCGGCACAGAAGATTGGCGATGTGGTCAATCTGATCAACGACATCGCGTCCCAGACCAACCTTCTGGCGCTCAATGCCACCATCGAGGCGGCGCGGGCCGGTGATGCGGGCAAGGGCTTCGCGGTTGTGGCCTCCGAGGTCAAGAATCTGGCGACCCAGACCGCCAAGGCGACCGAGGAAATCTCGCAGCAGGTCAGTGAGATCCAGGCATCCACCAGCGAGGCGGTGGAAGCCATCGGGCAGATCGGCGGCACCATCGGCAAGATGAGCGAAATCGCGAAAGCGGTCGAGACATCGGTCGAAGAGCAGATCGCCGCGACCCGGGAAATCTCGGAGAATGTCCAGCAGGCTGCCACCGGAACCACGGAAGTCTCCAGCAATATTGTAAGCGTAACGGAGGCAGCCGGTGAAACCGGTACGGCAGCTTCCCAGGTACTCGATGCCACCAAGGAACTCTCCAAACAGTCCGAGGTTCTTAAAGGGCAGGTGGACGCATTCCTGGTGGAAATCAGGGCGATGTAAATCGCCGCAAGACGAAAAGCAGTAAGTCGAGGCGCTCTTCGTTCTCTTTGCCGATGGCGATGGAGCGCCTCCGACCGACTCCTTTTCCTATTTCCCAATTCATTTTTCGGACGGGAGTCCGGGCAATAGTTGGCAAATAAACCACCCGACCTTCCTTCAAAGCCTTCTAACCACACTTCCCGTCATCCCGGATCGCAAGCGAGTAAAGAGACCGCAGGCGATAGTGTCGGTCACGGCGCAGCTGGCGTTGCGAAACGACTTTGGGCCAATACCCTTGGTGTACCCTTGCGAAAGCAGCCTGCGGCACGGAGAATGTCGCCACATAACCAAATAGGTCTGCTGTGAAAATCTGTATTTTTGGCGCCGGCGCCGTGGGCGGAATGATCGGCAACGAGCTGGGCCGCGTCGGCCATGAGGTGACGCTGATTGCGCGCGGCGCCCATCTCGAGGCGATCCGAAAGAACGGTCTCACCGTCTTCATGGACGGCGACCGCCGCCATACCACTCCTTTTGCCACCGACAACCCGGCGGAAGCCGAGCGTCAGGATGCGGTGATTTTTGTCGTCAAAGCCCATTCGCTGGCGGATGCCGCGGAACAGTCCGCACCTCTGCTCGGACCGGATACCAGTATCGTCGCGGCGCAGAACGGCATCCCGTGGTGGTATGGCCATGGCGCCGACGCGCCGCTTATGGATGTGACGCTGAACGCGGTGGATCCCGCCGCCCGTATCTGGAAAGCGCTGGGACCGGAACGGGTCATCGGTGGCGTGATAAACGGCTCCTGCGCTCTGCTGGAACCGGGCGTGGTCGATCATCATCAGCCCAGCCGGTCGTTCACTATTGGAGAACCGCAAGGCGGTATCACCCGGCGCTGCGAGGATCTCGTTGCCGCCTTCGCCGATACCGATATTGACGTCCCCATTGCCGAAGATATCCGCCACGCCATCTGGGCCAAGCTGCTCAACAATATCGGGGTCAGCACCATCTGCGTCCTGACCCGCGCGCCCCTGGGCAAGGTCAATGGCGACGAACGATGCTTTGCCCTGGCCAGACAGATCATGCAGGAAACAGCCAAAGTCGCCGCCCGTCTCGGGATCGATCTCACCGACGCCGTCGCGGCACGGATCAAAGGCGGGCCGGTTTCCACAAACCACAAACCGTCCACGTTGCAGGATTTCGAAGCCGGCCGGCCCATGGAAATCGACGTCATCGTTGGCGCGGTCATGGAAATTGCCCGGCTGGTGGGCGAGCCAACCCCGGTGATCGACAATATCTACGCCTTATTGCGCCGTCTGGCGGAGGAAACCGGGACCTATCCCGCCAATCCGGGTTTTGCGTTATAGATAGTCCGGAACAGCCCTACAGCCGTTGAAACCGATCCCTACTCGATCAGAAAATCGGCCTCGATTTCGATGGCGACATCGAACGGCATGACGGTGACGCCCGCCACCGTGCGGGCATGGGCCCCGATCTCCTGACCGAACACCTCGACCATCAGTTCGGACGCGCCATTGACCACGGCGGCCACCTGATCCACGTCTGGTGTCGCATTCACATAGCCCGTGAGCTTGGCGACTTTCACGACCCGGTCCAGATCGCCCAGCGCCTTCTTGACGTGGGCGATGACGTTAAGCGCCGACATGCGGGCGGCCGCCTGACCTTCTTCGATGGAAAATTCGCGGCCCACCTTGCCGATATAGGGCATATGGCCATTCCATTGCGGCACCTGGCCGGACACAAACAGAAACGGCCCGGCAATATTGCTGCCCAGGATTTTCGCCACCTTTGGTTCCCGCGCCTCTGGGAGCTCTATCCCCAGTTCCTTGAGCCGTGCTTCGATCTTCCCCGCCATGATACCTCCTATTCATTCACCCCGCTTGCCAGCCCGAAGCCGGCGAATTACGGTGATCATAAAGGCTTACATAACAGGAGGCGAGCATGAGGCGATGCTGCTGGAATCATCGCGGAAATTCCAATTTGTGATGGCCTCCGAGTTCTGGCTCGAGATCAATCAGTTTCTGATCCATGAAGCGCGGCTCCTGGACGAACGGCGCTTCGAGGAATGGCTGACTCTGTTCACCGAAGACGCCACCTACTGGATGCCGGGGCGCACCAACCCGTGGCGCGGTAAAGATGTAGAAGACAGCATCAACAAACCGGGTGATCTGGCGGTTTTTGAAGACACCAAAGCCACGCTGACAACCCGGGTGGAGCGGCTTCGTACCGGACTGGCGTGGGGCGAGGATCCGCCGTCGCGGACCCGCCATCTCATCACCAATGTGGAGGTCGAGGTAACCGACGATGCAGCGACCCTGAAAGTCCGCTCCAACTTTCTGGTCTATCGGGCCCAGCTGGAAGACGACAAGGATATATTCGTCGGCAGCCGGGAAGACAGGCTGCTCCGGATCGACGGCGCATGGAAAATTTCAAGCCGCTCGATCCTGATGGAGGACGTGGTGCATAACAGCAAGCCGCTAAGTATATTCTTTTGAATAAGAAAAATTGTGCTTAGAAAAAGGAACAGGGGGAATTATGGCGTGGTTGACGGATAAGGTAGCGGTAATCACCGGCGCGGGATCGGGAATCGGTAAGGCAGTGGCAAAGCGCTATTTGGAAGAAGGCGCGAAGGGCGTCGTTGCTTTTGATATTTTCGAGGACCGACTGGCGGCGCTACAAGAAGAACTCGGTGATCAGGTCGCGACCATCCAGGGCGATGTCCGCAATGGGAACGATAATAGCGCAGCGGTGGATTTGGCGGTCTCGCGCTTTGGAAAGCTCGATGTATTCGTTGGCAACGCTGGCGTACGGGACGCCCGGCGAAGGCTCGACGATCTGTCCGACCAGGAACTCAGTGACGGCTTCGACGAGATATTCGGAATCAACGTAAAGGGCTATTTCCTGGGCGCAATGGCATCCCGGGAAGCGCTCGCACACACCAAGGGCTGCATGATTTTCACGCTGTCGACATCGTCCTTCTATGTGGGCGGCGGGTCCATCTATATCGCGTCCAAACACGCCGCCCTGGGCATGACCCGAGCACTCGCCAATGAGCTGGCACCGGATATCCGGGTCAATGGAGTCGCCCCCTCGGGCACTCCGACCTCGCTAACCGACGCGCAAAGCCTGGCGCCGGCCGGTCAGCGCAGCACCACGCCGCGCACAGGGGGACCCGACACCAACCTCCTCCAGATCCAGTTGGAACCAGAGGATCACGCAGCGGCCTACGTGCTGCTTGCCTCCGACCAGTCCCGGGTTATGACCGGCGCGGTGATAAACACCGATGGTGGCCGCGGCGTCGTGTCCGCCCGAATCAACTGAGCCGCCCATCCTGTAGGAGACCAACATGCTGGACATCGCGAATGCCGTCACCGAGGTCAAGCAGGGGCTTCTCGACCGCAGCATGTTCAGTTCGCCGGAGATCTATGAACGTGAACTCGAGCGGATTTTCGCCCGCTGCTGGCTGTTCCTCGGCCATGAAAGTCAGATTCCAAACACGCACGACTTCATCACCGCCTATATGGCGGAAGACCCGGTCATCGTGTGGCGCGATGGATCGGGACGCGTCCGTGCCTTTCTCAATATGTGCCGTCATCGCGGCAACCGGCTATGCCGTGCCGATGGCGGCAACGCATCGTCCTTCATGTGCACCTATCACGGATGGACATTCGCGTCCGACGGCTCGTTGACCGCCGTACCGGGTCAAAAAGAAGTCTATGGCGCCGATTTCGATCTCGGCCAATGGGGCCTGGTCGAGGTCGCTCAGCTCGACACATACAAGGGACTGATCTTTGCGACATTCGACGACGCCGCGCCGCCGCTGCCAGATTATATCGGCCATCAAAAAACTCATTTTGACTTCCTGCTCGACCGGCGCGTTGGCGGCACTGAACTGATCGGCGGCGTCCACAAATGGGTCATGAAAACCAACTGGAAATACCCCGCCGACAATTTCGGCGGCGATGACGGCCATCACATCGTGACTCATGCGTCGGTCCGACAGGTCCCGGTGGACACGGTCAGCTATGGCGCGGACATGGACAACCAGTACACACGCCACATGCCAAACCTGTCAGCGAACGATCTGGAGCGGGTGGAGAAATCGCTGTCGCTACAGCCCGCCGGAATTATCCGCGATTATTTCCGGGACCATTTTCCCGAGACTTTGGCGCGTATCGGTGAAGACGCCTATCGCGAGAATATCGTCGAGACCCTGTTTCCCAACCTGTCGCTGAATTCCTACCGTCACATGGTACGCGTGTGGCATCCACGCGGACCGGAAGCGACCGAAATGTGGTCCTACTGTATCGTCGACAAGGATGCGCCGAACGAGGTCAAAGACGCGCTGCGTCACCATCTGACCCAGACCTTTGGTCCGGCGGGCAATTTCGAACAGGATGATATCAACAACTGGCAGAACTGCACCCTGGCGTCGCGCGGCTGGGTATCCCGTCAGTATCCGCAGAATATCCAGGCCGGACTCACCAGCGACCCCGGGGCCGAGCTTGGCCGCCGTATCGGGGCCCGTCTGCGTGCCATCTACACCAAATGGGCAGTGATTATGGAATCTCCGGGCTGGGAATCGGTCGATCTGACCTCCCAAGACTGGACTTAACCAACGCTTTTCATCAGGGGATCACAATGGATATAGGCATCAAGGGCAAGCGTGCCCTGATCATGGGATCGAGCTATGGCATGGGCAACGGCGTCGCCCGCGCGCTGGCCGCCGAGGGGGTGGATATCGTGCTGACCGCCCGTTCGCAGGATATTCTTGAGCGCGAAGCAAAGGATATTGCCGACACGCACGGCGTCCGTGTCGAGGCCATCGCCTGCGATCTCGCCGAAGAGAGTGATGTAAACCGGCTGGTGGATTTCGCCCTCGACCGCATGGGTGGCATCGATATCCAGTTCAATAATTGCGGCGGCCCGCCACGGATGCTGCCGTCGGAGGCCGACGACAAGCTATGGCGCGACTGGTTCGAGATCATGGTGCTGTCGGCGGTCCGCGCCACCGGTGCGGTGATGCCGGGCATGCGGGAACGAGGCTGGGGCCGGGTGCTCAGCATGACGTCCTCCAATATCCTTCTCGCCGCCACCGCCAATGTACTGTCATCCTCGTTACGCATGTCTCTGGTGGGCTGGTCAAAAGCCCTGAGCAATGAGGTCGCGAAGGATGGCGTCACGGTGAATTGCCTGATACCGGGGCGCATCGCCACCGACCGGGTAACCCATGGTGATGCGGCCCGCGCCGAGCGGGCCGGAGTCACACCGGAGGAAATGCGGGCCCGCATGATCGCCGACGCTCCCATGGGGCGCGACGGTACGGTGGAGGAAATGGCCAGCGTCGCCTTGCTGCTGTGCAGCCAGCAGGCCGGCTATATCAACGGTTCCGCCATCAAGGTGGATGGCGGGCGCATACCAGTGACTTTGTAGCGCCACACGCTGGTCCCCGGCCCCGCTCCTGCGGTATTCTTGCGACAAGATAAAAGATGGGGGAGGGTCGCGTGTCACGGCTGGATCGCTGCTATAACATCGCCGATCTACGGCTGGTCGCAAAGAAGCGCCTGCCAAAAGGCATGTTTGAATATGTCGACAAGGGGGTTGAGGATCAGATCGCGCTAGGCAACAACCGCAGCGCCTTCGCCCATATCAAACTCCTCAACAAGGTGGTCACCGATATCTCCGACATCCGGCTGGACACCGAAATATTCGGCCAACCGGCGGCGCTGCCCATGTGCATCGCGCCCACCAGCACGGCGGGGCTCACCTGGTACGAGGGCGAGTTCGAACTTGCCAAGGCGGCGGCAGCGGCCGGGATCCCGTTCATACTCGCCACCGGGTCCAATACGCCCATGGAAAAAATCGCCAACGAAATTGGCGGCCGGTTCTGGTTCCAGCTCTATATGTGGAAGGAAAAGAAGCTGTCCGACGAATTGGTCAAACGGGCCGCGCGCAACGGCGCCGAGGTCCTGGTGTGGACCGTCGATACCGGCCACGGCTCCAACCGGGAGCACAATCTGCGCAACGGCTTCGCTACGCCTTATGTGCTTAACAGACGCTCGGTCATCGATATGCTGCGCCACCCCACCTGGCTCACCACGGTCATGGGGCGGTATTTCCTCAATGGTGGCATGCCAAAGCATGTGAATTATCCCGAAGGCTACGAGCTGCCCATGACCGGCAATGTGTCGCTGCTGCGCGACAAGAGCATGACCAGCAAACGGCTCGACGCCATGTCATGGGACGATGCCGACCGGCTGCGCGATATCTTCCCCGGCAAGCTGATCATCAAGGGCATCATGCGGGTAGATGATGCGGTAAAAGCCGCCGAGCACGGTGTGGACGGGATCGTGGTCTCTAACCATGGCGGGCGGCATATGGACGGTGCGCCATCGACGCTTGATGTGCTCCCCGACATCGCCAAAGCCGTCGGCGACAAGCTCACCATCTTTCTCGATAGCGGCGTGCGCCGCGGCAGCGATATCGTCAAGGCAAAGGCCCTGGGCGCCCATGCGGTGCTCACCGGCCGCGCGACGCTGTTCGGCGTTGCCGCCGGCGGCGAAGCAGGCGGGACCAAGGCCATCACCATTCTCAAAGACGAAATGAAGCGCACCATGGCCTATATCGGCACCCAGCGTACATCGGACATCACCGCCGATGTACTGTGGCGCGGTTAGCGCTAGAATTGCGCCAAACATGAACCATAACAAATAACAGGGGGAATAATTCATGACTGCACTGGATCGTTGCTACAACATCGCCGATCTGCGTTCGGCGGCGGAGAAACGTCTGCCCAAGGGCGTGTTCGACTATATCGACAAGGGTACCGAGGATATGACGTCGCTGGGCAACAACCGCAGCGCCTTCGCCCATATCAAACTGCTCAACAAGGTGGTCACGGATATCTCGGACGTACAGCTTGAGTCCGACGTCCTGGGCAAGCCGGCGGCGCTGCCCATGGCCATTGCGCCCACCGGCACAGCCGGTATCGCCTGGTACGAGGGCGAGTTCGAGCTGGCCAAGGCCGCCGCCGCGGCCGGCGTGCCGTTCACCCTGGCCACCGGCTCCAACACCCCCATGGAGAAGCTTTCCAACGAGGCCGGCGGGCGGCTGTGGATGCAGCTTTATATGTGGAAGGAAAAGGACCTGTCCGACGAGCTGGTCAAGCGCGCCGCCCGCAACGGGTTCGAGGCGCTGCTGTGGACCGTCGATATCGGCCACGGCTCCAACCGCGAGCATAATCTGCGCAACGGGTTCTCCACCCCTTACGTGCTCAACACCCGCTCGGTGATCGACATGCTGCGTCACCCCACCTGGCTCGCCTTCGTCATGGGGCGCTACTTCATGAACGGCGGCATGCCGAAGCATGTGAATTATCCGCCGGGCTACCAGATGCCCATCACCGGTAACGTGGCGAAGCTGCGCAATACCGGCGCAAATCCCATCACACGGCGCGCCGATCTGGTGTCGTGGGATGATGTGGACCGGCTGCGCGATATCTTTCCCGGCAAGCTGTTGATCAAGGGCGTCATGCGGCCCGACGACGCCGCCAAGGCCATTGAGCACGGGGTCGACGGTATCGTTGTCTCCAACCATGGCGGGCGCAACATGGACAGTGCGCCGGCCACCATCGACGTGCTTCCCGGTATCGTCGAGGCGGTGGGCGGTAAGATGTCGGTGATCGTCGATAGCGGCGTGCGCCGGGGCAGCGACATCGTCAAGTGCCTGGCTTTGGGCGCCGATGCGGTACTGGCCGGCCGGGCAACGCTCTACGGCACCGCCGCCGGTGGCGAGGCCGGCGCCTCCAAGGCCATCAGCATTCTCAAAGACGAGATGAAACGCACCATGGCCTATGTGGGCACCCAACGCACGGCGGACATCACCGACGACGTGCTGTGGCGGGGGTAGCGGGGCCGACGCCCGTCGCCGGACAGTTGCCAGTCAGCCGGTATTGGGGCACGATCCACCCTGTCGGGTGCCCCCGGCCGGGGAATTCCCGCGTCAGAGACCGTTAGTAAGAAACCCATAAAGAGCGGTAGCTCGTCCAACGCGCAAGCGTGGCGACGGGCAGAAGGGGGCGTTCGTCTTGGAGGCTGTTCTACAGGGTCTACTGCTTGTCGCCGAATGGCCGGCTCCGGGATGGCTGGTCGCGGGCGTGCTCGTCGGCCTCTTCTTCGGCGCGACCCCGGGCCTCAGCGGGGTGGTCGGCCTCGCCATTCTGCTGCCCTTCACCTACGACATGACCGGAGCGTCGGCCTTCGCCTTTCTGCTCGGTATGTACGCCATCACCACCACATCGGACACGCTGGCGTCGGTACTGCTTGGGGTGCCGGGCACCGGCGCGTCGCAGGCGACCATCCTCGACGGCTATCCGCTCGCCATGAAAGGGGAGGCCGCGCGGGCGTTTGGCGCGGCATTTTCCGTCTCCGCCTTTGGCGGCGTCCTCGGAGCAATTGTTCTCGGCCTGTCGATCCCGCTGGTCAAGCCGATCATCATCGCCTTCGCCTCGCCGGAATATTTCATGCTCGGCGTGCTGGGCCTCACCATGGTGGGCTCGCTGTCGGGCAATTCCGTGGTCAAGGGCGTGCTGGCCGCTCTCATCGGACTGCAGGTCACCACCATCGGCTACTCCATGCAGGGTGGCGAGGCGCGGTTTCATTTCGGCTGGCCCTATCTTCTGGAGGGGGTCCCGCTGGTGCCGGTGGTGCTGGGTCTGTTCGCACTGCCAGAACTGATCAACCTCGCGGTCAGCAAGCTGCCGATCTCGCGGGTGCCCCGCGATCAGGTCAAGGGCGGCATGTCGCAGGGAGTTCGCGACGCCTGCCGCGAGTGGTGGCTGGTCCTGCGGTCGGCGGCCCTCGGCATGTATATCGGCGTTCTGCCGGGGCTGGGCGGCGCCATCGTCGATTGGGTCGCCTACGGTCATGCCGTGCAGAGCGCCAAGGACAAGTCGCAATTCGGCAAGGGCGACATTCGCGGCGTGATTGCGCCGGAAACCGCCAACAATGCCATGAAGGGCGGCGTGCTGATCCCCACCGTGGCGTTCGGCATCCCCGGCAACGCAGCCATGGCGATCATGCTGGGCGCCTTCGTGATCCAGGGGCTGACGCCCGGCGTACAGATGCTGGAAAGCAAACTCGACATTACCTTCAGCCTGATCTGGATTCTGGTCTTCGCCAACGTGCTGGGGGCCGGGCTGCTGATGGTGTGGGGCAATCAGCTTTGCAAACTCACCTTCGTCCCCGGCTCGCTTCTGGTGCCCGGCATCGTCCTGTTTGTATTCATGGGCGCGTGGATGGGCAACCAGACCATCGGCAACTGGTATGTGCTGCTGGTCTTCGGGGTGCTGGGCTATCTGATGAAGCTGGCGGCGTGGCCGCGCCCGCCGCTTGTACTGGGCGTGGTGCTGGGCCCCATCATGGAGAACGCGCTGGATGTTTCCTACCAGACCCACAAGCTTGCCTGGATGGGGCGGCCCATCGTCCTGATTATTGCGGTGCTGGCGATTCTGGTGTTCGTTCTGTCGCTGACAGGCATCCTCAAGCGCAAGGCGGCCAAGGTGGATTCCCAGGCCGATCTGGGCAACGAGCCGGAATCCCCCAGGGTCTCGTTCGTTCTGGCGGTCGTGATGTCGCTTCTTTTCGCTTACACGGTGTTTACCGCCACGCAATGGCCCTATGACGCCGCCTTCTTCCCGATCACAGTGGGCATACCGGCCATCCTGCTGGTCCTCGCCGTTCTGTTCCAGGATTCGGCCGCGTTGGGCTGGCTGCCCGGGCGAGCGAATGAGACAGCGACACCGTGGACCGATCAGGAGCGCAGCAATGCGCGCATTTCGATTCTCATGTTCGGCTCCCTTGCGGCCATTGTCGCGGTGGCCATGGTCGTCGGACAGCAAATCGCACTGTGCCTGTTCATGTTCCTGTTTTTGAAATTCTGGGCACGCGAATCCTGGCCCATGATTATCGCGCAAACGGTCGCGGGTTTCGTTATTCTGGAATTCATGTTCGACTATTTGATCGCGGTGATCTGGCACCCGGCCATATTCGACCTCGCTATCGAGTATCTGTAACCGCATACCACGCGTAACCACGCCTTCCGGGGCGTTGGATGTTATTTCACAGTCGACCGGTCGTCATGCACCGGTCCCACGTTCACAGGAGGCCAAGATGTCGAAATTCGTTTTCGGAGTACTATCGAGTCTGTCGGTCGTGACGATGGTTTTGGGAATCGCGGCCCACGGTGTTGACGCCAAGCCCTTTTACCAAGGCAAGCGGCTCACCATGCTGGTCAATTTCACCCCCGGCGGCGGCGCCGACCGGTCGGCCCGGGTCATCGCGCGGCATCTGCCGCGCCTGTTGCCCGGCAAGCCGCGCATTATTATCAAGAACATGCCAGGCGCCGGCGGCATGATCGCGATCAATTACGTGGGCGAAGTGGCGAAGCCGAACGGGCTGACCGTCACCAATTTCTCCGGCGGATATTTGTTCCAGGTATTGGGCGACGAGGCGCTTCGGGTTGATTTGCGCAAGCTGGAATGGATCGCCGGGGTCGGTGGCACCACGGTCATCTATGGCCGCAAGGACACTAAACCGGGTCTGAACACAGCGACCGATTTGTTCAAGATCGCCAAGGCCGGAGATTTCAAGATCGCCGGATTCCGCATCACCGGTCTGAAAGATTTGCGCGACCGGCTGACACTCAGGATGCTGAATGTAAAATTCACGCCGGTCACCGGGTTCCGGGGATCGGGCAAGGCCCGCACGGCGGTATTGCAAAACGAAGTACAGGCATTCAGCGATTCCCGCGCGGCCTGGTTCAAGAACGTGGTGCCCAACTACGTCAATACCGGGATGGTGATCCCGTTATGGCACTACGACCGATACGACGCGCAAGGCAATCCCTCTCCCTACCCCGGCCTCGCCTCGTCACCCTCGGTTTCGCAACTGTTCAAAGCGCGCTACGGACGCCTGCCCAAGGAAGAGAAAGAATGGCAGATGATTTCGCTGCTGCAGCAACTCCACGGGGTAATGGCGCGCAACACCACCATGCCGCCCGGCACTCCCAAGGCGGCAGTCGGGGAAATGCGCGCGGCCTATATGAGGCTGTCAAAGGATCCGGCCTATCTGGCGGACGCTAAAAAGTCGCTCGCGTTCACGCCGGAATTCACGTCGGGCCCCGAAGTGTTGCGGATACTGAATGAAACCTTCACCAAGAAGGAAAAAATCCGCCAGTGGCTTCTCGCCTTCGTGAAAGAGCAAAATGAGTTACGGCGGAGATAGCCGCTTCTCGCATTCTTAATAAGAAAAACCCTCCCCCCTGACCATGGCTTGGCAGGCGGAGAGGGTTTTTTTATCAACGCGCAGCGCGCTATTTCTTTTTCTTCTTTTTAGCCCGGAAATTCCGGTGGCAACCGCCACAGCCTTTCTTTCCCAAGGCGGCAAGGGCCGTGCCGATCTGTCCCTTATCGGCGCTGGCGGCAGCCTTTTCCAGATTACCGGCCAGCTTCACGAAATTCGCGGTCGCAGCCTGAAAACCGGCCCAGTCGCTCCAGATCGCCTGCTTGGACCGGGTCCTGCCAACGCCGTCCGCCGTGCCGGTTCCTTTGGGGAGGTATTTCGCGAGCCGTGTTCCCTGTCCGGCCAGGGCCTGTGCGCGCAGTTCCATATCGACGGTGGTGCCCAGCCGTTTTGTCGCCTTTTTTAACTTTTTGCCCTTCAGTTTCTTCGACGGGCCTTTCACGAATTTCTTGATCGCCTTCGTGTGGCTGCTGAATTCCTTCATGATGGCCTGGCGCTGCTTGAGCAGCTTGCCAGCCGACTGCGCCAGCGCGCCATCCATGGGCGCGGAAACCGTGAACAGACAAATCAACGCTGACAAAACGCCATATCGTAAAACTCCCATTGCGGCTTCTCCCTCAACGATTTGAATTTATTCGATATACCGCACGCGCGGCCAACAGCCGTTCGCGGCATCCTTTGCGGATGGATAAGCATCCCAGCAATGTCATTGCCGGGTCAAGGAAATTGCAACCGACGGCGCCAGTTGACTGACGCCCTAAAACGGCACCGCCAGCGCTTCGAAGACGCCGTCGCAATTGATCAGATCGACTCGTTTCCAGGCGAGCTCAAACCCGTCACCCTTTCTGCGCAGGAGATGCTGGCACCGCCCGCCATAGCTGGTCTGCTTGTCGAGCCGGAACTCCATCATGAGCAGGGTGGAGTGAACCAGAATTTCTCCCTCCACCCGATGGTTGTCGTCGATCTCGATGTTTGACACATGGTGGACGGTCCGGCTGGCTGGTTTCTGGGCGTGGACATTCGGGTGATCCAGCCGGGACAAACGGGTCCTCATCAACTCGCGGTCATCGAAAAAAATTGAGACGGCCTTATAGGGATCGTCCTGGTTGGGATAGGCCGGCACCCAGTAATAGCCGTCCTCGGCAAACAGATCCGTCCATTCCTCGAAGCGGCGCTCATCCAGAAGACGGACTTCCCGATACAGGTATTTTTCGATGTCGGCTTGCACGATCCGTACGCCCTGCCTCAGCTACCGCCGCACATGAAATCGACCCAGGCAGCCTGCTGATTGCGGGCCCCTGATTCCGACGTGCCATGGGATTCATAGGATCCCAGATTGTCGGTATTGGCCCGTTCGTTCATACCGCGCGCCAGAACCACCCAGTCGGTGCTTTGTGTCGCCAGGCCCTCCTGACAGCGGACCCAGACTTCCATGTCATCGGACATGACCATCCCCGATGGGGAATGGCTGTTGTTATTGCTGCGCAGGGACGCCCGCCACATCTCCTCGGGTGCGCCCTTGAGCTTGAGGGGGATGATGATGTTCTCCGTGCAATTGACGGAGATGGGATTCATCACGCGGATATGCTGTGTCAGATGCTGGATGGACCATTGCGGATAGAAGATGCTGTTGTGGGTCTTGACCGTCATAAGATCTTCGGCGCGGTCGCCATAGGTTGTTTCCATGGCCGCCTTGTAACGATCATGGACCGGACCGCTATTGCCCTTGTCCATGGCGAAGCGCCCCATATAGACATGGCCGTAGCGATGCCCGCCAAGGGGATGCTGTTCCCACTGGTCGCTCAATTCCGCATTGTCGGCGAGCACCTTGACCTTGCCGGCTTCGTCTTCCTCGGCACCTTCGCGGCGGAACTGCCTGCCCTTGTCATCGGTGGTCGACACATGGGTGAACATGATGTGATAGACGTCGGTCTGGTTCTCCATCTGGATCTTCCAGTTGGCGGCAAACCGGTATCGAAACACCCCGGCGCAGGCCTCCACCTCGCCATCGGGCGCGCGGTCGGCGAAGGCATCGATATGATCCTTCATGGGGCCGAGAAACTCATCGATGTCCGGACCATCGGCACTCAGGCTGCCAAACACGAACCCCCGATAGATGGCCATACGGGGAATCTTCACAAGATCCAGTTTTTCCTTTTCGAGGAAGCCGTCTTCATAGCCCTTCGGATAGGGAGCCCCCGCGAAACTGCCGTCGGTGTTATAAACCCAGGCGTGGTACGGGCATTCAAACCGCTTGGCGTTGCCGAACTGTTCGAGACAGACCTGGGCACCGCGATGGGTGCAGCGGTTGAACATCACGTGAACCTCGCCGTCCCGGTGACGGCTCATGATCACCGGCTGGCGGGCGATGGTGGTGGTGATGTAATCGCCCCGATTGGGCACCTGGCTGGCATGGCCGACAAACAGCCACGCACGACCGAAGATACGGTCCATCTCCAGATCAAAGACGTCCGGATCAATATAGAAATCGCGATGAACCCGGTCGGGTTTCACCAGTTCTCGCAAGGCGTTGTTGTCATATGAGGTCATGATCGTACTTCTGTTTCAGCTCTTGATGCATCCGCGCGGATTATCATCCAATATGCTAACGACAATGAGTATTGAAGCGGCGCGCCGCCCCACTGTCAAATTGACCGACACCTCGGAGTAGCCTTATGGCGGACAGCAAACTGAAACTGGGCGTTGTGGGGCTTGGGCGAGGCTTCACGGTGCTGCTGCCAACGCTGGCGTTTCATCCGCGTCTCGACATCAAAGCGGCCGCCGATACCCGCGCCGCCGCCCGCGACCGTTTCAAAGCAGATTTTGGCGGTACTGCCCATGAGTCCATCGAGGCCATGTGCGACAGCGCCGATATCGACGCCGTCTATATTGCCACGCCGCATTTCTGTCACGCCGACCACGCAATTGCCGCAGCAAAGGCGGGAAAACATGTTCTCGTCGAAAAACCCATGGCGCTCAGCGTGGAAGATTGTACCCGGATGATCGATGCCGCGGCAGATTCAGGCGTGCACCTTCTGGTGGGCCCCAGCCACAGCTACGACGCGCCCATGGTCAAGGCACGGCGGATCATCGATAGCGGCGCCTATGGTCCGCTGCATTTGATCACCGGGATCAACTACACCGATTTTATCTACCG
>JABJKO010000252.1 GCA_018660305.1 Rhodospirillaceae bacterium | reverse complement strand
GGATTGCATCTCGGTAGTGGCCGAACTCAGTGTCTCGACAACCCCCATGACGCTCTTCTCGAACGAGTTCGCCATATCGAGCATGGCTTGTTTGCGCTCGGCCTCGGCCTGCTCTTCGGTGGCGCGCTTGTCCTCTTCGGCCTTGGCCTCGGCGGCGCGCTTTTCTTCGGCGCGACGGCTTTCTTCTTCCTGTGCCCGCTTCTCCGCTTCGGCTTGTTCGGCCTGTAGGCGTTCGTTCTCGATCATGTTGTCCTTGAACACCTGAACCGCCTGGGCCATGGATCCGAGTTCGTCGGTCCGCTCAAGTGCCGGAATCTCGGTTTCCTTGTCACCGCCCGCCAGCTGCGTCATGGCGCCTGTGAGGTTGCTCACCGGATTGACGATGGACCGTGCGGTAAAGAAAGCGATGAAGCCGGCGACGGCGATACCAACCACCAGCAGTATCCACTCAATCTGGTTGGTCTCGGCGATCGAGGCGGCAGCGGATGCCGCGTCTTTGTTGAGCAGCGCCTTCTGGTTTGCGACCATGCCGCCGGTGCGTGTTCCGTCGGCCTGTTTCGCGCCGTTCAGGATATTCATGAGCTTGCCGGCCCGCGGGGCGGCTTCGCTCACCAGCAAATAGTTCGCCATGTTCCACTTCTTGGATGCCCGGATATCGAACATCCTGTCTGGCAGAGGAAGAAAGGCGGTGCGCGCCGCGTCCATCTTGTCGAAGGATTTTTGCTGAGCGGGGCTGAGTTGTCCCCGGTTGGCCTTCAACTGGGCGAAGCGCTTCTTGTTCTTGGTCCACATAACATTGAAGCGGTCACGAAATTTCTGATCGCCGGTCAGAAGGAAAGCCCGAATGTTGGCCAGGCCCCGCGCGGTGGTGCCGCGCACATCGGCCATCATGCCAAACAGAATTTTGCGTTCCGGCGTGGCCGGCAGGGAGGCTTCGGCATTGATGATGTTGGTGATCTCAGTGACCATGACGGCCGCTTTAGGCGCTGCCTCGATCACTAGAATCTTGGTTGCGGGCTGCTCGTCAGGGGTCTTGGCGATGTCCTCGACCGTCTTCTGGGCGACCCGGAACTCCTCCAGGATAATCTCGAAATTTTTCCAGATTTTGACGTTCTTGGGGTTGGTCCAGTTCAACGACAGCTTGTCCATGCTGGACTCGATTTTTTTGATGTCTGACCACACCTTCGCCCGCTGCTGCTTGAAGACCGGATTGCCGGTGATCATATAGCCGCGCAGCGCGGCCAGCGAGGCATTGAGGCCGTTGACCATGCCGAGACTTGCCGTCGACGTCGGAACCCGAAGATCCACGATCCGATGGTTGATTTTCGAGATGCTGCTGATTTCCCAAATTGTAATGCCGACGAGGATTGCGAGCACGGCGCATACCGCGCCGAACCCGCCATTCAGGCGGCCCCTGATTTTAAGGGATGGCATAAAGGAGCCCGCGCTTTTTCCAGTGGTTGATGGCGCTGCTTCTTCGATGTTTTCGGTGACATCAGGTTTGACAGTCTCGGTATCCATTTTTGCGTCCTTCGTTTTTTTCATAGTCAATTTGTTAAAAATTCGCCGCGTTAAGCGTCCATAGGCAAAAGCTATCGCTAAATGAGGCGCTCCTGCCTTAGGTGGTGAATAGGATCAGAATTCTTTGAGTGAATTTTCTTCCTGCCTGATTTCATAGCGCTTCTCTGGCCTGGATGGCCGTCACGTGAGACGTCGCCGGAGCGGTCAATCGGGATTTTCCGGAAGTAGCGGCGCCGGTTACACAGGCAGCCGCGGAAAGCAGGGTACGGGTTTTAAGCAACAGGTCTCGCATGGCAAAATCTACCTTCCACAAAATAGACCCGGCCGATTATTCGATATAATTCGAAATTGCAGCCGATTTCCCTGTCTTTGCTATGGTTAACCGGCAGGATTTAAAGATTGCTTAACCGAATTTGCGAACCAGTCGCATCAAGGGAGCGCGGGATCTGCCGCATGACCGTCATTTGCGGCCCCATTTTGAGGGCTGATTTGAGGTGATCGCGGGCCGTCGGCGGGCGGATTACCTGGAAGATGGAGGGTGTGCCTTGAGCTGCAACAAATGATATGGGCAGGTATTCCGGCAACCATGTTTTCAACAATTCGGACCCGATAAAAAACCGCCCCGGAGAAAATTCCGGGGCGGTTTGTCTCCGGCGTGACCGCGATCGTGTCAGGCGGCGCGGACCGATTCCAGGAACTGGTTGACTTCGGTCCTCAGCACATCGCCCTGCTGGGCCAGCTCCTTGGCGGCATCGAGCATCTGGCCGGAGGCGGACTGGGCTTCGCCGGCCGCCTGGGTGACCTGGATGATGTTGCTCGAGACTTCCTGGGTGCCGGCCGCGGCCTGCTGGACCGAACCCGCGATTTCTTTGGTCGCGGAGCCCTGCTGTTCGACGGCGGTGGCGACCGAGGTGGCGATCTCACCGATCTCGCCGATGGTGGTGCCGATGCCCTGAATGGCCTGCACCGCGTCGGCGGTGGCGGCCTGGATGGCGGTGATCTGGGCGCCGATCTCCTCAGTGGCCTTGCCGGTCTGGGTGGCCAGCGACTTGACCTCTGAGGCCACCACCGCGAAGCCCTTGCCGGCTTCCCCGGCGCGGGCTGCCTCGATGGTGGCGTTGAGCGCCAGCAGATTGGTCTGCGACGCAATGTCGTTGATGAGATTGACCACATCGCCGATCTTCTGGGCCGCTTCGGCCAGACCCTCGACCTTCTCGTTGGTCAGCTTGGCTTCTTCGACCGCGCCCTGGGAGATCTTGTTGCTCTGGGTCACCTGACGGCTGATCTCCTCGACAGAGGCGGACAGCTCCTCGGCGGCGGATGCCACCGTCTGGACGTTGGTGCTGGCCTCTTCCGAAGCCGCCGCCACCGCGGTGGACTGCCTGCTGGTCTGTTCCGCCGTCGCCGACATGGTTTCGGCGGAGGATTGCATCTCCGTGGTCGCCGAACTCAGCGTCTCGACAACCGAGTTAATCTGGGAGTCGAAAGCGGCGATGATTTCGTCGAGCTTCTTGGCCCGTTCCTCGCGTTCGGCTGCCTCGCGTTGTTTCTGCTCGGCTTCCTTGCGTTCGGCTTCCATCTTCTCGGCCTCGCGCTGGCGTTCCTCTTCCAACGCCTTCTTCTCGGCTTCGCGCTGCTGCGCTTCCAGCCGTTTGGCTTCGATCATGGATTCCTTAAAGACGCCCAGCGCCTTGGCGACGGCGCCAATCTCGTCATCGGAGTGGATCTTGACCTCGACCTCCAGGTCACCTTTGGTCATGGAATCCACGGCGCCCACCACGTCGGTCAACGGTCTGATGATGGCCGAGCGCACCAGCAGGAACGATGCGAACGCGCCCAGGGCGAACGCCGCCAGAGCCAGACCGATCAGCAGCTTGATCGCGAATTGCTCATGGGCCTCGGCGGTTTTGGCGGCTTTCTCGGTGAATTTTCCCACTTCCGTGAGAAGGGCTTCGAGCTCGTGATCGAGCTTATCCTCGAGCGCGACGATCTGGTCTTCGAGCCTGATCGCTTCTTCGACCTGGCCCCCATCGATCAGCTTCAGGGCCTTTACCGCAATGGTCTCATAGCCCTTGTGCTCACCCTCGATTTTTTTGAGCGCCGCGACCACATGGACGAATTCCTTTTTGTCCGCCGCCGAATGGGCATTGTGAGCGGCGGTCTCGGCCTGGGCCTCCACCTCCTTCAGCTCCTTTTCGACCTTGTGGCTGAGCTTCTCGAAGTGATGAACGGTTTTCTCGAATTTCTTGCGAATTTCAGGGTGCTTGACCATTTCCTCGCCGAACCGGAAGGCACGTTCGAAATTCACCGCCTGCTCGAGCTGGTGAATGGTCACCTTGGTCAGCCCGCTGGTCAGCGGAATGTCCTGTTCGGCGATGGATTCCAGCTCGGTGCCGATCTTGCCCATCTGCCAGATGCCGGCGCCGCCGACCGCGGCCAGCAGCGTCAGGCAGAGGGCGACGATGCCATATACCTTGATACCGACGCTCATCGAGGAAAACCGTTTGGCGGTGGAATTTTCCGCGCCCTGGCTAACCTGCGCGGTGTCGCCGTCATGGGTGTCGCCGTCAATGATTGTATCGGAAGGGGAGGTCTCTGCATTCATGGTCTTTGCTTTCCGCTCTTGATGGTTGGTATCAGGTGCCGGGCCGGTAGGATTGCTTGCCCGATATCAACAAACGTCGATTAATTGGCTGTATTTCCTGATGCCTAGGGTTAACCCTTAAAATTGAATACAAATTAAAGAAATAATTACCAATAACTTAAGGTGAATTCTGGAAACCGGTTGTAAGCCATATGTTCCGGCGAATTTTTGCATTGAAATTTCCGATACAAAAAACGTACGCACGATCAGAAAATGTTATAAATAATTGGATTACGAAACGTTAATGCGCCCCGTGACCCGAAATTCGGCCCCATTCCTGCCATATTAGATCGCTACTTAGAGGTATTCGCTGGCCCTCGGCCGGTGGATTAACTAGAAAGTGGGGGTTGCGTGCCTTAAGCCGCAACATATGGTATAAGCCGGGCTTTCCGGGCAACAGAGATAATGGCGGACCATGGCGGGGCATTCCAAATTCAAGAACATCATGTATCGCAAGGGCGCGCAGGACAAAAAGCGCGCCAAGGTCTTCACCAAACTGATCAAGGATCTGCAGGTGGCGACGCGATCGGGCCTGCCGGATCCGGAAATGAATCCGTCCCTGAAGGCGGCGGTCATCGCGGCCAATGCGGCCAACATGCCCAAGGACAATATCGAGCGGGCCATCAAACGGGCGAGCGGCGAGGGCGAGGGTGATGCTTTCGAGGAAATCCGGTACGAAGGCTATGGGCCGGGCGGGGTTGCCATCATCGTCGATACGCTGACCGACAACCGTAACCGCACGGCCGGCGAAGTGCGCGCCGCCTTTACCAAACATGGCGGGTCGCTGGGCGAGACCAACAGCGTGAGTTTCCAGTTCGACCGGGTCGGATCGGTGACCTACCCCGCGGAGACGGCCGACGCGGATGCCATTTTCGAGGCCGCCCTCGAGGCCGGCGCCTCTGACGTCGATTCCAGCGATGCGGGCCATGAAATAACCTGCGCGCCCGATGATCTGCACACTGTCCGCGAGGCCCTCGAGACAACTTTTGGCGCGCCGGAAGAGGCGGCGCTGGGCTGGAAGCCGCAAAACACCGTGCCGGTGGGCGAAGACAAGGTGCAGCAACTCTTCAAGCTGCTCGAAGCGCTTGATGACAGCGATGACGTCCAGACCGTCTCGGCGAATTTCGATGTGGATGACGACGTCATGGCGACTTTGACCGCATGACGAATTTTCTGGCCGCAGGGGAGGGGTGGCGATGAAGCTTCTGGGTCTCGACCCTGGCCTGCGCGTTACGGGTTGGGGCGTCATAGCGGTTGATGGCAATCGGCTGAGCCATATTGCCGACGGCGTGGTGTCGGTGGCGGCGACCGGCGGTCTTGCCGATCGGCTGGCGCGGCTCTATCGCGGGCTGGCGGCTGTGTTGGCCGAACACGATCCCCATGAGGTCGCGGTGGAGGAAACCTTCGTCAATCGCAACCCCGCCTCGACCCTGAAGCTCGGGCAGGCCCGGGGCGTTGTGCTGCTGGTGCCGGCCCTCGCCGAACTGCCGGTGTTCGAATATTCCGCGAACCTGATCAAGAAATCGCTGGTCGGAAACGGTCACGCAACCAAGGATCAGATGACCATGATGGTGCGTACCCTGTTGCCTGGCGCCGGTCTCGAGAAGGCCGATGCGGCGGATGCGCTGGCGGTAGCGGTCTGTCACGCACACCATCGGACGAGCCCTGCCGCGCGGGCTGAACGGGCAAAGCTGGATCCCGTCGGAGCGCCGACATGATTGCAAAGCTGACCGGCATACTGGATTCTCTGGGAGATGATTGGGCGATCATCGACGTCGCCGGTGTCGGCTATATGGTTTTTTGTTCGTCGCGCACCCTGGGATTGCTGGCCGGGTCAGGGCCGGGTCAGGCCATCGGTGATCGCGTCTCCGTCTCTATCGAAACCCATGTGCGCGAAGACCACATCCATCTTTACGGGTTTGCCGAGCCTGCCGAGCGGGACTGGTTTCGCTTGCTGACCACCGTTCAGGGTGTCGGCGCGAAGGTTGCGCTGGCCATACTCAGCGCATTGTCGCCAAAGGAGGTGGCCGATGCGGTGATGGCCGAAGACAAGGCCACCCTGACACGGGCGCAGGGTGTCGGCCCGCGCGTGGCGACCCGCATTCTGGCGGAACTGCGTGACAAGGCGGCGGAACTCTCGGTGGTGCGGCGGGTGGATTTCGGCGCACCCCAGCCGGGAGAGGCTGTCGCGACGGGCGATGCAGTGTCGGCGCTGGTCAATCTGGGTTATCGCCGCGGCGACGCCTTCGGCGCCGTCGCCCAGGCCGCGCAACAGCTCGGCGGTGACGCCACCGTCGAGGCGTTGGTCAAGGCCGGTCTGCAGGAGCTCAGCGCATGACGGAAGAGCGTCTGATAGCCGCCGAACAAAGAGATGGTGATGCCGTAGACGTCTCGCTGCGGCCGCAGACTCTCGAAGATTTTGTCGGACAGCCGCAACTGCGGGCTAATCTAAAGGTGTTTATCGACGCAGCACGGGCCCGTGGCGAAGCGCTCGACCATGTGCTGTTTCACGGGCCCCCGGGTCTCGGAAAGACGACGCTGGCGCAGATCGTTGCCCGTGAACTCGGTGTCGGATTCCGCGCGACCTCCGGGCCCGTGATCGCCAAGGCGGGCGATCTAGCCGCCATCCTCACCAACCTCGAGCCGCGCGATGTTCTGTTCATCGATGAGATCCACCGCCTGTCACCGGCAGTGGAGGAAATTCTCTACCCCGCCATCGAAGATTTTCAGCTGGATTTGATTATCGGCGAGGGCCCGGCGGCGCGGTCGGTCCGTATCGATCTGTCGCCTTTTACGCTGGTCGGCGCCACCACCCGGTCGGGTCTGATAACCACGCCGCTGCGCGAACGGTTCGGTATTCCGCTGCGGCTCAATTTCTATGAGCCCGGGGAGCTGGAAAGCATTGTCCGGCGCGGCGCTGGTTTGCTCGATCTAGGGCTGACCGATGATGGCGCGGCCGAGATTTCGGCCCGTGCCCGCGGGACTCCAAGGGTTGCCGGCCGGCTTTTGCGGCGGGTGCGCGATTTTGCGGCGGTGGCGGAAACCAAGACCGTTGATGCCGCCATCGCCGATGCCGCCCTCACCCGGCTCGAGGTCGATGCGCTCGGTCTCGATGCCATGGACCGCCGCTATCTGCGCTGCATTGCCGAAAATTACGGCGGCGGACCAGTCGGGGTCGAGACCCTGGCCGCGGCTCTATCCGAAGAACGCGACGCCATCGAAGAAGTCATAGAACCGTTTCTCATTCAGAAGGGTCTGGTGCAGCGGACCTCGCGGGGACGGCTTCTGACCAAGAAAGGCTTCAGCCATATCGGTCTGACAGCGACGGCCACCGCCATCGCTCAACTCGATCTGCTGACCGGCGAGACGCAGGAGGGCGGCGATGCAGTCTGACAGCCCGCCCCAAGGCAGAATCGATGAGGGAATCCATGTTTTCCCGGTGCGGGTGTATTATGAGGACACTGATGTGGGCGGTGTCGTGTACTACGCCAACTATCTCAAATTCGCCGAGCGGGCGCGCACCGAAATGCTGCGCATGATCGGTTTTTCCCATAGCGACATGATCCAGCACGAGGGACTGTCCTTCGCCGTGCGGCGTTGCGAAGCCGATTACCTCAAGCCGGCCGCATTCGACGACGCTCTTGAAGTGCATACCGGCAATATCGACATGGAAGCGGCAAGCCTGTGGATGGATCAGGGGATCAGACGGGGTGGCGACGAACTCGCCCGCCTGCGTGTCAGGCTCGCCTGCATTGCTGACGATGGCCGGCCGGCCCGTTTGCCGGCCGGGTTGAAGCAGGCTCTGCAGCCCTTCGTCATATCAGAAGAGAAAGAACGAGTTTAGCGTATGGAACAGACAGCGGTAGCGTCAGCAGCCCTCGCCGGATCCATGGGGCACGATCTCTCCGTCTGGGGATTATTCCTGCAGGCGGATCTGGTGGTGAAGATCGTGATGATCTTGCTTATCCTGGCTTCTTTTTGGTGCTGGGCGATCATTTTTGACAAGATCCGGCGCTTTCGGCGGCTGTGGGCGCAGGCAGAGGAATTCGAGGAAGCATTCTGGTCGGGCGGCTCGCTGGAGGATCTTTACGACCGCATCGGCGACCGGCCCAACAATCCCATGGCGTCTATCTTCACCGCCGCCATGCGCGAATGGCGCCGGTCGGCCGCCAAAGGCCTTTCCGATGCGGCCCAGAAAGCCGGTCTGGCGCAGCGTATCGAACGGGTCATGCAGGTGACGCTGGGCCGCGAAATGGAGGGGCTCGAGCGCCACATGACCTTCCTTGCTTCGGTGGGATCGACCGGACCCTTTGTCGGGTTATTTGGCACGGTGTGGGGGATCATGAACAGCTTTCAGGCGATCGCCAACACCAAGGACACATCACTTGCCGTAGTTGCCCCGGGTATCGCCGAAGCTTTGTTCGCAACGGCGCTGGGACTCGTCGCCGCCATTCCGGCGGTGGTTGCCTATAACAAGATCTCCAACGATCTGGGCCGCTATGCGGCGCGGCTCGAATCCTTCGCCGGTGAATTCAGCGCCATCCTGTCGCGGCAATTCGACGAGGCCGGCTGATCATGGCGATGCAATTCGGAGCACAGGGCCGGCAGGGCGCCAGCCGACTACCGGGAGCCCGCTACAAGCGGGGGCACATCAGTGAGATCAACGTCACGCCCATGGTCGACGTCATGCTGGTGCTCCTGGTGGTCTTTATGATCACCGCGCCCCTTCTGACCGTTGGCGTGCCGGTTGATCTGCCCAAGACGGCGGCGAGCCGGATTGTCGGGCAGGACGAACCGCTTGTCGTTTCGGTGGCCAAGGACGGAAAGCTCTTCCTGCAGGATGCCGAGCTCGCTCTCGACGAACTGATTCCGCGTCTGGTGGCCATCACCGAGAACAGGCGCGAAGCCCGTATCTTTCTGCGGGGAGACCGCGCCATTGCCTATGGCCAGATCATGGCGGTGATGGGTGCCATGAACCAGGCCGGTTTCAAACGCGTGGCGCTGCTTACGGAAATGCCGGGCGATGGCAAAAGCGGCAAACAGAAATCCAGGAAGAAACGGTCCGGCAAGCGAGGGAAGCGGTGAGCGATGCGACACGCGGTCTTCTATTCGGCTGGATTGCATGTTGCGGTCGTGATGGTTGCCTATCTCGGCCTGCCGGCATTGCTCAGCAAGCCGGTCGTGCAGGAGGTTGCTCTGCCGGTGGATCTGGTTTCGCTGGAAGATGTCATCAAGAAACCGGTGCGGCGCCCCAAACCGCCCCCGCCAAAGAAAGCACCTCCGCCTCCGCCACCCGAAGCCAAACCGGAACCGCCGCCGCCACCTATCGCGGCACCGGCACCCGAACCACCGCCGCCTCCCAAGGCGAAGCCGAAGCCAAAACTCAAGAAAAAGGCGAAGCCGAAGCCAAAACCAAAAAAAGTGCCGCCGGTGCGCCGGGCGAAGGCGGCGCCCAAACCCAAGCCGAAACCAAAGCGCCCCGATCAGTTCAAGATGCTTTTGAAAGATCTGGCAAAGCTCAAGAAAGAGGGGCAGCGCGAGCAGGAGAAGAAGCCGGTGGTGGTGCTCAAGCCGCCTCCGCAGGTCGCGCGACGGGCGCCGCCGGTGCGGTCTTCTATCGACCAGAGGCTGCAGGCGCAAAGGCTGACGGCGCTGGTCAAGAAACAGTTGGCACCCTGCTGGAGCATTCCGGCTGGAGCGAAAGATGCATACAGCGTAAAAGTCGCCGTGCAGATTCGATTGAACCCCGACGGGAAACTGCGCGGAGTACCACGGGTTGTCGATACCAATCGCATGCGAACCGATCCGGCATTTCGGGCTGTGGCCGACAGCGCGGTTCGGGCGCTTCACAAGTGCAGTCCGCTGAAATTACCCTATGATCAGTATGATCTCTGGAAAAATATAACGTTTAACTTTGACCCAAGTGATGCTCTGGGACAGTAGGATGATGAGGAAGAAAATCAGGATCCCCCGTTTTGTAAGCCGACTTCTGGTATTGCTGGCTATTAGCGCCGGTGTTGGAACACCCGCCGGGGCATCGGCCCAGCTACGGGTCGATATCAAGCAGGGCAAAATCGAACCCCTGCCCATCGCGGTCGTCGATTTCTTTGGCGCCGGCGGTACAGCCGAACAGCTGGGGCGCGATGTCGCCCGGATCGTCGGGGCGGATCTCGCGCGATCCGGCCTTTTTCGGCTGATCGATCCCAAGGCGTTTATACAAGGCCGCGAGTCGCTCCGGTTGCGACCGCGATTTCCGGCCTGGCGGCAGATCAATGCCCAGGCGCTTGTTGTCGGGACGGCCGAGATCCGGCCAAGCGGGCAATTGCGTGTGGAATTTCGGTTGTGGGATGTCTTTGGTGGCCAGCAGCTTGTCGGTCTGCGGTCTGATACCCAGCCGCGAAACTGGCGCCGTATTGCCCATATCATCGCTGATGCGATCTATAAGCGGATCACCGGCGAGAACGGATATTTCGATACACGGGTGGTCTATATCGCGGAATCGGGTTCGCCCATGCGTCGGGTCAAACGGCTGGCGATCATGGATCAGGACGGGGCCAACCACGGCTATCTTACGGATGGTGCGGATCTCGTCCTGACGCCGCGCTTTTCCCCCACCGCGCAGGAAATCACCTATCTCGAATACCGCAACGGGCTGCCGCGCGTATACATATATAATATCGATACCGGACAGCGTGAAATGCTGGGCAATTTTCCCGGTATGACTTTCGCGCCCCGGTTTTCGCCCGATGGCAACAGCGTGATCATGTCCATCGCCCAGGACGGCAATTCCGATGTCTACACCATGGATTTGCGCACCAGACGGGTTCAGCGTCTGACCAATCACCCTGCCATCGATACGTCGCCGTCCTTTTCCCCTGACGGCAGACGCGTTGTGTTTAATTCGGATCGAGGCGGTCGGCAGCAACTCTATGTCATGGATGTGGGCAGCGGTGGACCGCAGCGTATCACTTTTAGCCAGGGACGCTATGCCACACCTGTATGGTCGCCCCGTGGCGATCTAATTGCTTTCACCAAAATGAATAAAGGCAAGTTTTCCATCGGCGTCATGCGGCCTGATGGCGGCGGTGAACGTTTACTTGCCGAGGGGTTTCTGGTCGAGGCGCCAACCTGGTCGCCAAATGGGCGGGTCCTGATGTTTTTCCGGCAGGAACGGGCGGGTTCCGATGGCAGCAAGCCGCGGCTTTTTTCGATCGATCTGACCGGATACAACGAACGGGAGATTGTGACGCCGACACCCGGGTCTGATCCGGCCTGGTCGCCGCCGAAACCATAAAGCGGCGAATTGGACATGTAGAAGGGGAATGACCATTTAGAGTAACGGCCTTGTCACCCTCGAAATCGGAAGCCTATATAGGGGCGATTGTTGGGCCTATGTTGTTTGTGAAATCCAGATTCCAATAAAAGGGAAGTCAGAAATGCGCTGGAAAATATTGCTTGTTTTTATGGTTGGCCTGGGCCTTGCAGCCTGCGAAACCACCCCGCCGGAGAATGCCGGATCAACCAACGTGACCGGTAGCACCAACTCCAATGGGGTGGGGGCCGGAGATAACTCGGTATCCAGCGGCCGGGTGTCGTCGCTTTCCACAGGCGGGCCGCGGCCTGGCAGTCAGGAAGACCTGGTAACCAATGTCGGCGATCGAATCTTTTTCGCATTCGACAGTATCCAACTCAGCGTAGAGGCGCGGGCGACCCTGGAAAAGCAATCGCAGTGGCTCAAACAAAATTCGGGCATCACGGTCTGGGTCGAAGGCCACGCCGATGAGCGCGGCACGCGGGAGTACAACCTCGCACTGGCCGAACGCCGGGCCGTCGCGATCCGTGATTATCTGGTTGCGTTGGGCGTTGGGCAGAACAGACTTCAGACCCGGAGCTTCGGCAAGGAACGGCCGGTTGACCCACGCTCCGTGGCGGAAGCCTGGGATAAGAACCGCCGCGGCGTCATGGCTGTGAGGTGATCGCCGGTACACCGGCAGATCAGCTTCACGTGCCTCGTATTGTCATCGCGCATGCCATGCCGCAGCATGGTCACATTTTGCAGGCATAATCGTTTGAGCGATCGGGAGTTTGGACGATGAAATTTTCCCCTCAGGCGCGCGCCCACAGGTGCCTTAGAACGGGTATGGGCGTTGCATTTTTATGTTTTGCCGTTGTCGCGGCCCAACCGGCCATGGGTCAAACAGTTAGGCTTCCGGATCAGGTGGCTCAGATGGGCAGCCAAAGCGGCAATGCCGTTGTCCGCCTGTCCGTGCGTATTACTCAGCTGGAAGGTGAAATTCGTCGGCTTACCGGTCAAAACGAAGAGCTCAGCTACCGGCTTCGCCAGCTTCAGGCAAATTTCGACAAAGTGTCGGGTGACCTCGCATTGCGGCTAAAAGCGCTCGAAGGTGGCGGGAAGCCGGCGCTGTCGGCCAATGCGGATACAGCGCCGACGGAATCCGGCGCGCCAAAGACAAATTCCGCCGCCGCAAGCGCTCTACAGACCCTTCCCGGTGCGGAGAAAGGCGTGCGTGTCCTTGGTACGGTGCGTAGCGGCAAAGCCGGTGGTGCTCAGCAGGCGGCCCTCGCGATGCCCAAACCATCTGTGGCATTAAAAGAGACGCCGGAGCAGAAGTATGACCGGGCTCATTCTTTGATCGTCAAGCAACGCAAGTATGGCGAGGCGGAGCGGGTTCTGCGGAGTTTCATTGACGAAAATCAAAAGCACAAACTGACACCCAACGCACATTACTGGTTGGGACGGACATTCTTCGTGCGGGGCGATTTCGAGAATGCCGCCTTTGCCTTTGCGGAAGGGTTCCAGAAATTCCCCAAATCCAAAAAAGCGCCGGCAAATCTGTTGAACCTCGGCATGTCCCTGTCACGTCTTGGTAAAAATCGCGAGGCCTGTACCACCTATACCCGCCTGCTGCGCACTTATCGTGATGCGGAAGATTCGGTCAAACGGCGGGTAACGCGGGAACGCCAGCGCGCCAAATGCCGCCGCCGGTAAGAAATATAATTCCAGCAAGCGATCCTTTATGGTGGTGAGCACCGAAAAGCGCGACGTGCTTGGCGCGATCGAGTTTCGCAGACTGATGGCGCGGTTTGACCCATTTGAGTCGGAGCCGGTGATTGCGGTCGCCGTGTCGGGCGGCGCCGACAGCATGGCGCTGGCGCTTCTTGCCGATCGTTGGGCACGACGCAGGAAGGGCAGGATCGTCGCGCTTACCGTTGATCACGGTCTTCGGGATGAGTCCCGGACGGAGGCCAGAGAAGCCCACCGGGTTCTCGCATCCCGTGACATCGATTGTAAGCTCCTGTCATGGCGCGGCGCCAAACCCGCCAGTGGTATCCAGGCCGCGGCGCGCGATGCCCGGTATGGATTGATGGTGGAGTGGTGCCGGCGTTACGGGATCCTGCATCTCCTTATTGCCCATCATCGCGAAGATCAGGCGGAAACGATCCTGCATCGTCTTTCCCGGTCCAGTGGCGGCGATGGGCTTGCCGGCATGGCGGCGTGCCGTGAAGTTGCCCAGGTCCGGTTTCTCCGGCCCTGTCTCCCTGTCCCTCGAGACCGGTTACGATCCGTTCTTGTGAAGGAAAATCTGGCGTGGGCCGACGATCCGTCCAATCGCAACCGCGCCTTTGCGCGGGTTCGTATCCGGTCTCTCATGCCGGCCCTCGCCAAGGAAGGCCTCGACGCCGGGACACTCGCCGGTACCGGCCAACGGCTGGGTGATATTCGGGCAATGCTGGAGGGGCAAACCGCGCATTTGCTGGCCCGGTACGCCACCTTATATGAGGCGGGCTACGCTGAATTGGAGCGCGAGCCGTTGCTGGGTATGGATCGCGCGCTTGGGTGCCGTGTTTTGGCCGCGCTTCTGGTCTGCATTGGCGGTGCCGTCTATTCGCCCCGGCGGACTCGCCTGGTCCGACTCTATGACTCCCTCATGGTTGAGGATATGCCACGCGACCGGACCCTGGGTGGCTGCCGAATCCTGTGCCGCGGCAATAAGCTGCTGATCGTGCGCGAAGCGGGGCGAATCCCGGAGCTTCGTCTTCAGGAAGGCACCAATACTCTCTGGGATAACCGGTACCTGATCGACCTTCGGCGGCCGAAAAAGGGTAGGCCACGGCACTGTACCATCCGGGCTTTGGGCGATGCCGGTTGGGCGGCAATTCGGCGTGATGATTTGTTGCCAATGGCCTTTCAGCTGCCGCGCGCGGCCCGGGCGGCCCTTCCCGCTCTCTATATCGGGTCTACAGTCGCTGCGGTACCACATCTCGGTGTTGCCCGCGAAATTACGAAATCGGCTAGCGTTTTGCGTGCAAATGTGCGATTCATGCCCGCGAAACCGGCGAGTTCCGCCGTCTTTCCGGTTGCTTAACCCGAATAAATGACTATGTACCATCGTATATATGTGTTTTGCCGGTACAGGGTTTGTGCCGTGTCACGTTGCGGTAAACCGGCGTTGGGGATGTAGATCGTGAACAATTTCGGAAAGAACCTGCTGCTTTGGGTGATCATTGGCGCTTTGCTGGTGGTCCTGTTTAATATGTTCCAGCAGCCGGGAACGCGAAACGGTCAATCGAGCATTCCCTTCTCGGAATTCATCGCGGAAGTTGCCAATGGCCAGGTGAAAGAGGTCACCATCAAGGGCCGTAATATTGAAGGCATCTATTCAGACAGCAAGACGTTCCGAACCTACGCGCCGGACGATCCCAACATGGTCGAGCGTTTGAACAAGCGTGGCGTGGTGATCAAGGCCGAGCCGGATGACACGGGGTCTCCCACGCTGGTTCAGATCCTGGTGAACTGGTTCCCCATGCTGCTGCTGATCGGTGTCTGGATTTTCTTTATGCGGCAGATGCAGTCGGGCGGCGGCAAGGCGATGGGCTTCGGCAAATCGCGAGCACGGCTTTTGACCGAACGGGCGGGCCGGGTCACCTTTGATGACGTTGCCGGGATCGATGAAGCCAAGATGGAGCTCGAAGAAGTCGTCGAGTTCCTGCGCGATCCGCAGAAATTTCAGCGGCTCGGTGGCAAGATTCCGAAGGGAGTCCTGCTGGTTGGACCGCCTGGCACGGGTAAAACGCTGTTGGCCCGCGCCATCGCCGGTGAAGCGAATGTTCCGTTTTTCACCATTTCAGGGTCGGACTTTGTCGAAATGTTTGTCGGTGTCGGCGCGTCGCGGGTCCGTGACATGTTCGAGCAGGGTAAGAAGAACGCACCCTGCATCATCTTTATCGACGAAATCGATGCGGTCGGCCGTCATCGTGGTGCCGGCCTCGGTGGTGGCAATGACGAGCGTGAACAGACACTCAACCAGCTGCTGGTCGAGATGGACGGGTTCGAGACAAATGAAGGCGTGATATTGATCGCCGCCACCAACCGTCCCGACGTGCTGGATCCCGCATTGTTGCGCCCGGGCCGGTTCGACCGTCAGGTGACGGTGTCCAATCCCGACGTTCTGGGCCGCGAAAAAATTCTCAAGGTCCACATGCGCAAGGTTCCCTTGGCGCCTGACGTCAATGCCCGGGTTATCGCCCGTGGCACACCCGGTTTCTCGGGCGCCGACCTCGCTAATCTGGTCAATGAAGCGGCTCTGCTGGCCGCCCGCCGCAACAAGCGGCTGGTGACCATGTCCGAATTCGAGGACGCCAAGGACAAGGTGCTGATGGGCACCGAGCGCCGGTCCATGGTGATGACCGAAGAAGAAAAGACGCTCACCGCTTTTCACGAGGCGGGACATGCGCTGGTTGCTCTTCATGTTCCCAAGCACGATCCGCTGCATAAGGTCACCATCATTCCGCGCGGCCGTGCCCTTGGCGTGACCATGTCGCTCCCCGAAAAGGATCGCTACGGTTATTCCAAGATCGAGCTCGAATCGAAGATCGCCATGATGTTTGGCGGCCGCGTTGCCGAGCAGTTGGTGTTTGGCGTCGATAACATCACTACCGGTGCAGGCGATGATATTCGCCAGGCTACCAATCTGGCGCGCGCAATGGTCACTGAATACGGGTTCAGCGAAAAGCTCGGTCCGCAGCGCTACAACGACAATCAGGAAGAAGTTTTCCTGGGTCATTCTGTTACGCAAACTAAAACCGTCTCCGAGGATACCACGCGTATCATCGACGAGGAGGTCCGCCGCTTTATCGACGAGGGCAAGACTTTTGCCGAGAAAATTCTGACCGAGCATCGCGCCGACCTCGATGCCATCGCCAATGCGCTGCTTGAGTTCGAGACTCTGTCGGGCGACGAAATTAAAGGCCTGACCCGTGGCGAGCCCATTGTGCGGCCCGATGCGGATGAGCCACCGCCAGATCGAAAGGGCCGGTCCTCGGTACCGACGTCCGGTAGCCGTGATCCCAATTCGGACGACGACGGCGAACCGGATCTTGAGCCGGAACCCCAAAGCCCGTGATCTTCTGATATGAAGCTGCAACGAAGCCCCGGCCTTCCCCGGGGTTTTCGGCTTGATCCTGAATATAACTCAACACCTGTCCTTCTGCGGCCCCTAGGGCTGTTGTCCGGGGCGATTGCGACACAGGCCATCGCGACCGGCCGGGCACGGGCTCTTGCCGGTGGGCCGTTGGCATTTACCCAGATCGAAATCTTTCTCGCGAGCGACGGCGGCGAAGAAGTCGAGATGGTCATGGCGTCGATTTCGGAGGTGGAGGAGTGGGCCGTATCGGAAGGGGAGAGCGTCACCGCCGCCGTGGCGGCACAGATTCAGGCACTGTCTGTTCCGAGAGGCTCCTTTGCCGGTCTCGATATGAATCAGCCCCGTATTATGGGGGTGATCAATGTCACGCCCGACAGTTTCTATGATGGTGGACGCCTTTCGACTTCCGACGCCGCGGTGGATCATGGTCATGCATTGATTGCGGCAGGTGCCGATATTCTCGATATCGGCGGTGAATCGACCCGACCCGGCAGCGATGCCGTAACCGAGGCGGCGGAGTTGGATCGCATTCTTCCGGTAATCGACCGGCTGGCGGGGACCGGCGCCGTTATCTCTGTCGACACCCGACGCCCGGCGGTGATGCGAGAGGCGTGCGCCGCGGGAGCGACGATCATCAATGATATTTGCGCGCTGACCGAGCCCGGCGCGCTGGAGGCCGCCGCGGAGACCGGCGCGGCGGTGATGCTGATGCATATGCAGGGGGCGCCTGCCTCCATGCAGGAGGCGCCGTCATACGATCACGCGCCCTACGAGACGGCCCAATTTCTGTCCAGGCGTATCAAGACCTGCGAGGCAGCCGGTATGGAGACTTCCATGATCGCCGTCGATCCCGGTATCGGGTTTGGCAAAACACTTGCCCATAATCTTGAAATTCTCGAGGCCCTGCCGCTCTATCATGCACTTGGCTGCGCGCTTGCGCTGGGCGTCTCACGGAAGAGTTTTATCGGCGCGATTACCGGTATCGATGATTCCGATGACCGCCTGCCCGGCACGCTCGCCGCGGTCGGCCATGGAGCGGCCCAGGGGGTTCAGATTCACCGGGTTCACGACGTCGCAGAGGCGCAACAGGCCGTCGCGGTCATGCGGGCGATTGCGGAATCGGGCGGAAAATGACTCTGGGGACAGGCAATCGCGGATAAAGCCCGTTAACCCGCCAAATATCCAAATATTAACGACATCATGGTTGAATGGCGCGCTATACAGGTGTAGTTGGCAGGCGTAAACAGAATCGCGTCTTCCGCCAGCCTTTGTTGGGTTGGACCAGTGGTGGAGGAAATAATAATGGCCCGTAAGCTGTTCGGTACTGATGGCATTCGTGGTACCGCCAATACCGATCCGATGACCGCCGAGATCGCCCTGAAGGTCGGTATGGCGGCAGGCAAACTTTTCACCCGGGGCGATCACCGCCATACGGTAGTGATCGGCAAGGATACGCGGCTGTCCGGTTATATGCTGGAGCCGGCGCTGGCCGCCGGATTTACCGGTATGGGGATGGATGTGATCATGGTTGGTCCCATGCCGACACCGGCGGTGGCCATGCTGACCCGCTCCCTGCGGGCCGATCTCGGGGTCATGATATCCGCTTCGCACAACCCGTATCATGACAACGGTATCAAGCTGTTTGGTCCGGATGGCTATAAGCTGTCCGATGAAACCGAGGCCGAAATTGAGCAGTTGGTCGAAACGGGAGCGTCATCCGCGCTGGCCTCCGCAGACCAGCTCGGGCGGGCAAAACGTCTCGACGACGCTGAAGGCCGCTATATCGAATTCGCCAAGCGCACATTGCCGCGCGGCATGCGGCTGGACGGGCTCAAAATCGTCATCGACTGCGCCCACGGCGCCGCCTACAACGTGGCCCCCGCCGCGCTCTGGGAACTGGGCGCCGACGTGGTCAAGCTGGGGGTGCAGCCCGACGGGTTCAACATCAACGAAGGCTGCGGCAGTACGGATACCGATCTGATGTGCCGGACCGTCGTGGAAACCGGCGCCGATCTCGGAATTGCGCTCGATGGTGACGCCGATAGAGTGCTGGTCGCCGATGAGAAGGGCACGCTTCTGGATGGCGATCAGCTGATGGCGCTCATCGCCGATAGTTGGCGGCGCGCCGGCCGGTTGCGCGGCGGCGGTATCGTTGGCACCGTCATGTCCAATCTGGGGCTTGAGCTGTTTCTCCGCAAGATCGGGCTGTCGCTGATCCGCACCCAGGTGGGTGACCGTTACGTGGTCGAACACATGCGGGCGCATGATTTCAATGTGGGCGGCGAGCAGTCCGGCCACATTATTCTCCATGATTACAATTCCACCGGCGACGGGCTGATCGCGGCGCTGGAAGTCCTGACGACCATCGTACGGGCCGAAAAACCGGCCAGCGAAGTGGGGCGGATCTTCCAGCCACTCCCCCAGCTGCTGCGCAATGTACGCTTTGAGGGGACTCCGCCGCTGGAGACCGAACCGGTCAAGAATGCGGTAAAAGCCGGCGAGGACCGGCTTGGCAAAACCGGCCGGCTGTTGATCCGTAAATCCGGTACCGAACCGGTCATCCGCGTCATGGCCGAAGGTGAGGACGAGACGCTGATCGCCGAGGTGGTGGACGATATCTGCCACGCCGTCGAGGACGCCGCGGCGTAAATTCGCTCTCCCGTAAGCTGGACCATCCCGCGGCAATGATGCTCTAATCTCCCCGCAGAAAGTGAGGAGTGAGCAGTATGTCTGGACGCGTCAGCGGCCAAGTTTTGATTGTCGCCGGATCGGATTCAGGGGGCGGGGCCGGAATTCAGGCCGACATCAAGGCGGTGAGCGCTCTCGGCGCCTATGCCATGACGGCGATTTCCGCGCTGACGGCGCAGAATACCCTGGGGGTTCAGGGCGTCTATCCCATCCCCACCGATTTCATCGAACAACAGATCGATTCGGTGCTGACGGATCTCGGCGCCGATTGCGTCAAGACCGGCATGCTCCATGAGTCGGCGGTCATCGAGACCGTGGTTGCCGCGCTCGACCGGCTGGCGCCTCATGTGCCTGTGGTGGTCGACCCGGTGATGGTGGCCAAGGGCGGTGCGTCGCTGCTCCAGGACGAAGCAATTGAGACGCTCCGGACCCGGCTGGTGCCGCGCGCCACGGTGCTGACCCCCAACGTTCCCGAAGCGGAAGCGCTGAGCGGTATGACGGCGACAGATGAAGCGAGCCTCGATCACATGGCGGAGGTTTTGCTGTCGCTCGGGCCGCAGGCGGTCCTGCTCAAGGGCGGACACAGGGAGGGAGACATAGTGCGTGACCGCCTGGTAACCGCCGACGGTACGCGGATCTTCGAGAACCCGCGCATCGACACAATGCATACCCATGGCACCGGCTGCACGCTGGCTTCTTCCATCGCCGCCGGCATCGCTCAGGGTTTGAGCCTGGCCGACGCGGTGGAACGCGCCGAAGCCTATCTGCACGAAGCTATCCGCACCGCGCCGGGACTGGGTGGTGGGCATGGCCCGGTGAATCATCTCCATACGGTTGGGGACTTTAGAGCTCTATAGGGCTCTAACCCTCGTCGGTAGCGAAATTTTCCTACAAAATATTCAGATCGCGCGCCGGCGTACCGCGGCCGATCTCGGCGAGGATTTCCAGCGCCCGGCGAAATTCTTCGCGGTTACGGGCGGCACTAACGCTGATGCGGATATGATCGCCGGCGCCCCGTTGCCCCACCGAGAAAGCCTGTGTACCGGCGATGCGCACGCCCAGCGCCTGAGCGGCTTCCACGAAGCCTGAACTGCCCCAGCGCTCCGGCAGGCGGTGCCACAGATGGGGAGAGACCGCGGCAGGGGACGGTTCGTCGACGCCGTCGAGGATCTCCGCCACGAGAGCGTGGCGGGCGGTGTTTTCCCGGCTGATGGCATCGCGCATCCGCCAAGCGGTGCCGTCTTCGATCCAGCGGGCAGCGATCTCGGCGGTGAGCGGTGTCGCCATCCAGCTAAAGGCGCGAATGCGTTCGGATAGAGAATCATGGAGAGGGAGGGGGGCGGCGAGAAATCCGGTGCGAAGCCCCGGTGCCACGGCCTTGGAGACGGACGAGATCAGGCATACCCGTTCCGGCGCCCAATGGGCGATGGGCAGAGGAAGCTCGGTGAGCAGAGCGCCGGTTACCTCATCCTCGATGATGCGGACGTCGTGGCGCCGCGCGATGGCCGCGATCTCCGCCCGGCGGTCATTGCCCATGATCCCGTTGGTGGGGTTTTGCAGGGTCGGGGTCAGATAAATCAGTGACGTGTCTGACATTCGACAGGCGGCGTCGAACGCCACCGGCGTGATGCCCTCGGGATCCATCTCCACCCCCTTCAGAGTGATCCCGAACATGGTGGCCAGCGCTCGTACCGGCGGG
>JABJKO010000256.1 GCA_018660305.1 Rhodospirillaceae bacterium | reverse complement strand
CGCGTAGTTCATGACAGGACGTATCAGAGAAATGCACCGGGCCGCAGCGATGGGCGCGGTTTCTGATTTGTCTAAGACAAACTTACGCAGGTCTTGGCGATTGATATCGCTAATGGGCAAACTCCCAAGGACCGGGTTGATGTCTACGTCCAGATAACGCTGGAGTTCGTAAGCAGTTTTGAGCTTGTTGCCGTGAAACTTCATATACTCGTCAGCGACACTGGCAAAGGTTCCGGCTTGCTCCTTCTGCAATGCGCGCTCTTCGACCCTGGCCGCTTCCTCAGCAAGAGCCTGGCGCTTCTTTGGCGTGATACCTCGCTGGGCATCCTCAAGGATGGCGCGGGCGTCGGTGCGGGCTTGCTCGAGGCCAACCTCCAGCGCGTTGCCCACAGAAGTCTTGAACACCTTGCCCCTGCATCTGCCCTGCACGATGAAGCTGCGTTTCCCGCCGGCATTGAGACGCATTCCGAGACCGGGGCAGAGAGCATCCCAGATGATGGTGTACCCCTCGGCCGGCGCTTTCGTCCTTTTGACGACGGCAACGGTAAGGCTCTTTTTATTGTCAGCCATATGCTCCTCCTTCGGTTTTGGTAGCGTTTGGTAGCAGATAGGCCTGGTTACCAAAAAACCTCATTGACCCAATATGAGCCCAATAATGGGAGTTTTCAAGGTGTTTGTGGGAGGGGCTGAACTACAGTGAACCACCATGATACGGCAGGTCTTATGACTGTGACTCAGGAGGTCGTGGGTTCAATTCCCATCACTCGCCCCATTTTCCCTGAATTTCCCTAAATTCAAGCAAGCTGCGGTTCTGATCAGTCCCCTCGGCACGGAGGCGCTCAATCCGCTGCTCTGCCTTGTCACCTCAGCGCACGAAGAAGGGGGATCCTTTCTGTTTGATGGATTGTGTGTGGCGAAGATGCCCTTGTCCCGAGCATCGATGCGACGGCTGGTTAACTGTATTTAGCAACCGGCGACTGTCGGTAGATTTTACAGTTCGGGCTCTCCCCAGTTTCTCTTAACCACTGAGATCGGCCTAAGAGCTGGCGTTAACCCGGTTGGCATGGGGATTGCATGGGTGGGTTGTAGGGTGTCCTCAATGGCATCTTCTTCGTTGTGAAGCCGCGATGATCAGCATGGATTACAGGGCTTGTCTGCATCGCATAAAAGTGGAGATCAAGAAAATGAAAAGTAAACTTCTTGCGGTGACAACCGGATCAATATTATTGCTCGCGGCATCTGCCGCCAATTTCGCGCAGGCTGGCGCCATCAGTTCTGGTGCTTTTTCCGGTGGTGAAAACCTGATCGACTTTGAGTCGTTTGCGGTCCCGCCGGCCGGCCCTTTCATGCATATGGGAGTAACATTCTCTGAAGCGAGCTCCGGGTCTGGTAGTCCGGGGTGGCGCGTAATCAATAATTTGTTTGTGGGAGGATCCGAAGTCCTAGGAGATAACGCGGGTATTTCGGATATCACTCTCGATTTTGCGATGGCTTTTGACCGCATTGGTCTTGACGTAGGACTTGGCCCCGCTACCTACGATGTAAGTTTTTTTGATACAGGCTTAAGTCTGCTGGGTACTGTGACAATCGGACCGTTCGCAAATAGTGTTGCCAATGGCTTTGCGGGTTGGGAGGACGCAGGTGGCATCTCGCGGTTGCAAATAATAGAAACATCCGGCGAGAACAACCGTGTAGGTGGTTTGGACAATATACGCTTTGAAAATGTTAACGCCGTCCCCGAACCCGGCACGCTGGCCCTCTTCGGCCTCGGCCTCGCGGGTCTCGGCGTCGCACGGCGTCGTAAGGCTGCGTAAGCAACTATTGCGACACACAATTATGGGAGCGGCGGTTCTTCGGAGCCGCCGTTTTCCTTTGCGCCACGTCGCCTTTGGGTCAAACGCGAAAGTGAGCCGGCGGCGTTTTCACGTTCGATTCTCACCCAACACCGGAAGTCGGACACTGTGATGTCCGTTAGTTGCGTGTTTCGTCGACTGGCGCGAACAAATCCTCGGCCGCCATCTCGCGCGCGATCATGCCTTGCTCTGCCATGAGCCGTATCAAGGTATCAATCGCCGCCCTGTTGGCGTTGACGCCGTATGGCCACGGGTCACCTGCGAATATTTCGTCGATCTCGTCAATGTCGCCATACAGCCAGGGCAGCATGTAGCGCTGCACGTCGGCGAACCGCATCTTATTGAGCGCCCAATTTTTTGCCTCGCAATAAGCATCGTATAGGCTCTGTGCAATCCAAGAATTTTGTTCATAAACCGATCGGCGGATGGCGATGCAATGCATGATCGGGTGAATGCCGGTCCGCTGATAATAGTCACGCTCCACCGCGCGGCTGTCGGGGAAAAGTGGCACGATATCGGGGTCGGCACCCAACGATTGGGGAATGGGCAAACCCATTACCGCATCGATGTCACCGGCGACCAGCATATGGTTGAGCGACCTGTCCGGTGGCGCGGGACGAATGTTTATGGGCGTCAACAGATCCGGCAGGCCGGGTGTGCCGTGGCTGCCTGTGCGCTCTACGGCGCCCTGGACCCAGTGCAAGGTTGATAAATCGACGCCATAATCGTCCTGCAGGTGTCCGCGAATCCAGATAGCGGCCGTTTGGCTCCACAATGGCGTACCAATGGTCTTACCCTCGAGGTCTTTGGGTGTCTTGATACCCGAACGCCGGTTTACAACGACGCAACGATGGCGGAAGGATTTTGATGGGAAGATTGGCAGGCCCACGAACTCGTTATTGCCGGCGGCGACGTCTTGAATGAGGTGATAAAATCCGTATTCCGATGCGTCGAACTCACCTTTGAAGATAAACCGGTCGAACAGGGCGCGCGGAACCTCAACGGTCGTGAGGTCGAGATCGATCCCGTCGGGTTTGACCGCGCCGTTCTCCAGTGCCTCGGATCGGTCGTTTGCGCTACAACCGAGCGCGAGCTTGAGTTCCGCCATAATCGCCTCGCTTTGACCGCGTGAGTTCAGCAGCCAAAAGCAACAAGAACGATCTCCCCCCCGTTTGTGGGGTTCTCCGTTTTGCCGGACCCAGGTTACGAGCCCCTGTCAGCCGCCGACGTTCTCCAGTGGCATTTTAATGTCCGTTTCTCTCCCAACAACAGACTTAATTTCAAATGAGTATTCAGGCCCGTTCATAGCCAACATCAGACATTCGACTGGCCCCAAAACCCGATCACGCAACCGTGTTTATCGGGTGTCGGCCCGCTTTACAACTTTTCGGCCAAAACCCCGAAATCGACCAAAAACCGTCGGAATTCTTTACAGTTTGATAAATTGGCCCGTTAACCAATTCCGTAAGTCATTGATATTAGGCAATAGCTGATAGTTGGCACGGTTCTTGCATCAAACAGCGGTAAGAGTGGGTGGCTGCCCGGGTGGGCAACTCCCCGCATAACAGCAGTGATGGATGATCTGGCGCTAAACGCCCCGTTCTTCATTGCCATTCGCAAGGGAGATTTCATTATGGGAACCATCAAATCACTTACGGCGGGGCTTTATCTGGCCGTTGCCTCCATCGCGCTCAGTGCCACCTCGGCACAGGCTGTGCTGATGGACAATGGGATGATTACCCTGGATACGGATACGAACCTTGAGTGGCTGGATCTGACGGAATCAACAAACCGGTCCTACAATGACGTTGCGGGCCAATTCGGTATGGGTGGCGACTTCGCAGCCTGGCGGCACGCCACGGCCGCTGAACTCACCACCCTGTTCACCAATGGCGGTTTCCCGCCCCCACATTTTAATTCTCCTGCTACGCCTCAGATGCTTGCCCTCATCAATCTACTGGGCGTCACACTGGTGACCCCCGGCTCGATCAGCGGCCAGCTCACAGCGACCGTCGGGTTTTACAACGACGACGCCGACGGCCCGCACCCAGGACTGATCGGGCTGGCGTCACTAAGCCACAACGACCGAACTGCTTTACTTTTCGCGGAAGATCACGACATCGCGGAAGCATCCCCCGACGCGGTGAGCCCGGCGAATCCGTCCCAAATTTTTGGACATTGGTTGGTCCGAACCGTACCTATCCCCGAACCATCCGCCCTTATCCTGTTTGGATCGAGCGTTGTTCTGTTGGGTGCGATGCGTCGTCGGCGCAAGCGGGCGAACTAAACCCAGGCGTTTTTTCCAACGCCTCTTCAAGGGACGCAGCACCGGGCACCCCCGTCAAACCACCCCCGGCCCACCCGGCCCAGCGCCTCACATACACCCCAAGCAGGGAGGGACCATCCGGTCTCTCCCGCTCTTGCTCATAAAGCCGGGATGCTTTTTCGATAAATCTCTGAAAGGTCCCCTTGGCCACACTCAGCCCTTGGGGGCCGAAGTGATAGCCGAGGAAGTCGAAACCTTTCTCGATCCTGCCGATGAAGGTCTTGTCCGGGTGCTTCTCCAGATCGAGTGATGCGAGCACCTCATTGACCGCCTTCACCGCCCTGCGCAGCTTCCAACGTGATGGCGCAAGAACAAGAATGTCATCCATGAACCGCACATAAGCCGCCCCCCCCATTGTCACCCCGGCCCCCGGCTCCAGGCCGGGACATGCTATGAGCCGGGGTCCATTCGCGGTCGATACTTCGAGGCATGGCGTATCGCGCTGCGCACCGCGCCTAGCCGGGAAGCCCCTACGCCCCATCAAATTGATTCTATTTAGGTGTATAGGGCTCTAGCCCCCCAGTTATCTTACTCCCACCTGCTCGCAAGCTCATGGATTGAGGCCGGGGCGACTGGCGGAAGGTTCTCAAAAACGAGTTGGACTAAGGACCGGGGACTGGGTGCGCTGTACGCGCTCATCCTTCACGGCAAAACGTCGCCCTCGCCGTAGCGGCGCCAGGCGCTCATCTGCAGGGCGGATGTCAGGCAGTGCACCACCACCGGCCTTGTCTTGACCGCGAAGGCGCGGGCAATGGCGTCGGCGACTTCGGATTCCTCCCGGATGGTAATGGCCTCGGCGCCGAAGGCGCGGCCCCAGGCGGCGAAGTCAGGGTTGGTCAGCCTTGTGCCGTCCATGAACGGCCGGTCGGGGTAGCGCACGTAGGAATGCATGCCGATGGTGCCGTACATGGCGTTGTCGGCGATGATCATGATGGGATTGACGCCGTACTGGATCGCGGTGGCGATCTCGTTGCCGGTCATCAGGGCGCCGCCATCGCCGAGAAACGCCACCACCTGCGTATCGGGGCGGCGCAGGGCGGCGGCCACCGCCATGGGCATACCTGACCCCATGGCGCCCACCACGGACGACAGGAACATTTGCTCCTGGCCAAAGCCGATGTAGCGGTGGACGTAGCTCGCGAAATTGCCGGCATCGGTGGTGATGGTGGCATCGGGGGCCAGATGTTTGTCTATCTCGCAGACGATGGACGCGAAATTGACGCCATCGGGTACCGGATCCCATTCCTTGGCCAACAGGTCGCGATGGATTTTATGGAGCCCGTCCACCCATCCCCGGCGTTTTTCCGCCCCCGCCGGTGTTCCACGGCGTAACAATCCCCGAACGACCTCCGCCGGGCTGGCCGGAATGCCTAAGTCAGGCCGCCACACCCGGCCCAGCTCATTGGCATCGGGCCAGACATGAACCAGCGGAAGCTGCGGCTGCGGCGCCGTGGGGAAACTGTAGGACTGGCTCACCGGATCGGTCAGCCGTTCGCCCAGCGCCACCATCAGATCGGCCTGTTTCATAAGCTCGATCAGGGGCGGCGGCACGCGGATGCCCATATAGCCGCCATAGTGGGGATGGGTCGCGTCGAACAGCTGCGGCCGGCGATGGGTGGGGCTGATGGGTAGCACCCAGTCCTCGGCAAACTGTCTGATCTCTCCGAATACCGAATCGTCATGCACGGCATCGGCCAGTAGCGCGCCGCCCACCAGCACCAGCGGCCGTTCGGCCTGTTCCAACAAAGAGGCAAGCTGCTCAAGATCCGCGTTCCGGGGAGCGGACGCCACCGGCGCGCGGGGCTCATCCACCGGCTCGTCGGTCTGCTGGTCGAAAATATCCTCGGGCAGGATCACCGCGACGGGCCCCGGCGTGGCGCTTTCGGCGGTATGGAACGCGCGGGCGAGGGCCTCCGACGCCTGATCCGGGTCGATGACTTCGATGACCATCTTGGTGACATCCGACAGCAGCACCGAATAATTCTGATCCTGGAGGGCCTGACGGCCGTAATCGCGGCGCTCCACATGGCCGATCAGCATGACCAGCGGCGTCGCGTCATGGAAGGCCGAATGCAGCGCCACCATGGCATTGGCCAGCCCCGGCCCGCGCGACACCATGGCCACACCGGCCCGGTCGCGCAGCCGCCCGTCCGCCACCGCCATGAACCCGGCCCCGGCCTCATGCCGGCAGACCACAAGCTGCAGCGAATTGCGCTCGATCAAAGCGCTGGTAAGCCCCACATAACTTTCGCCCGGCACACAGAAGATCCGGTCGACGTCATGAGCTTCCAGACTTTCGGCCAACAGGCGGGCAACGGTTTTGCTCATGGGTAGGGCTTCCTCTGACATGCATAAAACAACTTGGGGCGAATTTGTTCGTGCAACACTGGCCAACGGTTGGGCCAATAGTACCTGATCGGCAAAGCGGCGCACTCCTCGGAGTGCAGTCTCAATTCTATCACTCGTCTCAAGTACCTAATCGAACATCCCTTCGCAAACTGAGAGTGCCGTTAGGATATTCCCTTATTCAGAGAGGTTAGGTTTGTTTTGACAACTATTTAGCATCATGCAGAATCTATTTTTTGGTTGGGAAATATCCCATGTCTTTCTTATCCAGGATATTTTGGGTTGTATTGACAAGTATAGTTGTCACGGCGTGCGTTGGAACACGCGTGACGAGCTACGTCGATCCCCAGCATGATGTGAGCAAGAGCTTCAAGCGGGTTATCGTTCTCGCCGACGGTATGCCGCTCGACGAACTGATGATGATGGAAAAACACCTGGCATGGAAAATCTCCGCAAGAGGGTTGGAGGCCATCATGAGTTCGGAACTCGCCCCTCTCACCCAAAAATACTCAGACGAAGAGTACAGACGAATTATCAGAAAAAGTGGTGCGGACGCAATTTTGACAGTTGTCTTGAAAGGGAAGCGGACCCGCAATCACTATGTGCCGCCCACTTACCATCCAGGTCAAACAACGGCGACAGTTCATACCTTTGGTAGTACCGCCTATGTAAATACATATACCAGTCCAGGTTACACCACCGGAGGCTTTAGCGTCGAAAAGCCCAGCGCCAATTATGATGCTAAATTGTTGGATCTTGAAACCGGCAAGGTTGTCTGGATAGCGAGTGGTAAATCGCGCGGTGGCGGAGGAAGGACATACCGGCATCTGGCGAAGTCGATGGCCGTTGCAACGGTAAAAAAGCTGATCAAAGACGGATTGATTCACCCTAAATCTCCGCCACAAAAGGTGACGAATTAGCGGACTAGGGGATGGGTTATAATTCCATCACCCGCTCCAACTCCTATTTCGAAAGCTCCATTGCCGCCCGCCGTTTCGGCCAGGGTGATCTATCCGCAATCTCTCTGATCAGTTTTTTCAAAATCGCTTCGGCGAAATTTTGGCGGTTCTTGGCTTTGATGACGAAGGAGCCGGGGCCGCCGGTGACCGAGCGTTTGAAATATTCCGGAAGGTCCGGCATGGAGGGGCGGTCGATGGCCAGCGCGTTGATGATGATGCGGTTGCGCACGATGGCGTCGCGGATATCTTCCACCGGCTCGCCCATGGTGTTGGGGCCGTCGCCGGACAGATCGATCACCCGCCGCGTGCCTTCGAATTCATTGGCCTCGATGGTGGCGGCGGCGAAGACCAGAGCCTCGCTGACCGCGTTGCCGCCAAAGCAGAAATTGCGGTCGCTGGCGAGGATGCGGCCGCCGAAGGCCTCCGCCGTGGCCTTGTCGCTGATGCGGGTCCAGCCGACAGTCAGTTCGGTGCAGCCATCGCCGGCGAACTCGATATAGGCGACAGCGATAGACCGGAGAAAGCCGCTGGAAATAGCGCTTTGCACGCGGGGATGGGCAAGCGCCTGGGCATAGCCCTGACGCTGCAGCCGCATCTCGTCTTCATCGATACTGCCCGAGGCATCGACCACAAATGCCAGTTCCAGATCCACCGGCGACAGGCGCGGCGGCGCTTTCTGGGCATTGGCGGCAGCGACACCAAACAGGAACGCTGCCGTGATAGCGCCAATACCGTGGGCGAACAGGGTGTGTCCGTTCATTGTCCCGTTTCCCGCGCCGGGATCACGCGGCCCTGGCGTCCCGGATGGCCTGCCACAGGCGCTGGGGCGTGCAGGGCATGTCCATATGTTTTATCCCGAGCGGTGACAGCGCATCGATCACCGCGTTCATCACCGCCGCCAGCCCGCCCACGTTGCCCGCCTCGCCGGCGCCCTTGATGCCCAGCGGATTGGTCTTGGTGGGCACCGGGTTGGACTTGATGTCCATATAGCTCATGGATTGGGCGCGGGGCATTGTGTAGTCCATGAACGAGCCGGTGATGAGCTGGCCGCCGTCGTCATAGGCGATTTCCTCCATCAGCGCCTGGCCCAGACCCTGGGCGATGCCGCCCATGATCTGCCCCTTGAGCAGCAGCGGGTTCATGACCGTGCCCACATCGTCCACCACGTTGTAATCCACGACGTCGATCTCGCCGGTATCGGGATCGATCTCCAGTTCGCAGATGTGGCAGCCGTTGGGGTAGTTCATGGTGGTTGCCGTATAGGTGGCGTCCTCGTTGATGCCGGGCTCCATGCCGTCGGGCATGTTGGCCGGCGCCGAGGCGAGCTTGGCCACATCGGTAAAGCTCATGGTGCGGTCGGTCCCGGCCACGGTGAAGGTGCCCTCGAAGAATTCCATGTCTTCAAAGGCGGCCTCCATGTGATGGGCGGCGATCTTGCTTGATTTTTCGATAACCTTGTCGGTGGCCATCAGGACGGCCGCGCCGCCCAGCGTGGCCGACCGTGATCCGCCGGCGCCATGGCCGAACGCCACCTTGTCGGTGTCGCCCCAGATGTAATTGACGTCTTCCGGCTTGAGCCCGAGCTTGTCGCAGACAATTTGCTTGAACACGGTCTCGTGGCCCTGACCCTGGGTGCAGGAGCCTGCCATGATGGTCACGGTACCCGACCGGTCGACGCGGATCTCGGCCGCCTCGATGCCCGGCGCGGCGGCGCGTTCGATGGTGTTGGAGATGCCGATGCCGCGCAGTTTGCCGCGGGAAGCCGCTTCGGCGCGGCGCTCCTCGAAGCCATCATAGGCGGCCATTTCCAGCGTCATATCCATGTTCTTTTCGAACTCACCGGAATCGTAGGTAAACGTCAGCCCGGTCTTGAACGGCATGGCATCGGGCGGGATGGTGTTGATGCGGCGCAGCTCGGCGGGATCGACGCCCAACTCGTCGGCGGCAAGATCGACGACGCGCTCAATGACGTAGGCCGCTTCGGGCCGTCCGGCGCCGCGATAGGGCGCCATGGGATTGGCGTTGCTGAGAACCCCGGTAATGTTCACGTAAATCGCAGGGGTCGTATAAACCCCGGCCAGGGTGCCGATATTGTTGACGGCGGGGTTCGGCGATGCGGACGCGACGTAGGCCCCCAGATTGGCAATGGTGTGCACCCGAAAGCCGAGAAACTTGTTGTTCTCATCGAGGGCCAGTTCGGCGGTTGAAATATTGTCCCGTGCGCCATAGTCCGACAGGAACGATTCGCTGCGATCGGCCAGCCATTTGACCGGCTGGCCCAGCCTGCGTGACGCGAGCAGACACAGCGGTCCTTCTGAATAGACCTGGGATTTCATTCCAAAGCTGCCGCCCACATCGCCGGCGACCACCCGGATTTTGCTTTCCGATACTTTGAGCATGCGCGCCAGCGTGGCGCGGTAGGGATGCACGCCCTGAAGGGTCGTATAGAAGGTGTAGGAATCCTCGAACCGGTTGTAATCGGCGGTGCAGCCGCGGGGCTCCATGGCCGCCGCCATTACCCGCGTGATGACAAATTCGTGCTTGACGATTTTGTGGGCCTTGGCGAAGGCCGCTTCGGTTTCTTCCTTGTAGCCGGCTTCATGCAGGAAGCAGATATTGTCCGGGCATTCATCCCATACGGCGGGCGCGCCGGGCTTGCCGGCTTCCGCTGTTGCGGTAACCGCGGGCAGGGGGTCGTAATCGATCTCGATCAGTTCGGCCGCGTCCTCTGCCTGGTTTCTTGTATTGGCAACGACGAAGGCGACATAGTCGCCGACCCGGCGGACCCTGTCCTTCATCAGAGGCGGCATGGGCGGGACGAACATGGGGGAGCCATCGGGGCGTTTTCTGCCCGACGCGATGGGTGGATTGCCCCAGCCGCATTCGGCCCAGTCGTCGCCGGTAAAAACCAGCAGCACGCCGGGAGCCGCTTCGGCGGCACCTGTATCGATGGAATTTATTTTTGCGTGGGCGTGGGGAGACCGCAGCACATAGCCATAGGCAGTGTTGGCCAGCTGGACGTCATCCACATAGCGGCCGCCACCGGACAACAGTCTCGGATCCTCCGATCGGGGGACCGCTTGCCCCAATGCATACTCACCCATTTCGCGAAACCCTCCGGCAAAGTGACTCCCTGCGTTAAGTGTAATAGAAAAAAGCAGGGAGGCTAGAGCCCTATACAGCTAAATTGAATCAATTTGATGGTTCGAATGAACAACCTACTGGGACATCACATCTGGGGATGGTCATGCGCTTTTTTACAATTCTGAACACACTCGTTGCCGTGTCGTTGTTGTCCGCGCCCGTGTTGGGGGCGACCAAGGAAACAATTATCGCCCGGGGCTGGCTGTCCTGCGGTATCAATCAGGGGTTGCCGGGTTTTTCCAGCCCCGATGCCAAGGGGCGCTGGTCGGGCTTTGATGTGGATTTTTGCCGGGCCGTTGCCGCGGCGGTTCTCCGCGATCCCGCGAAAGTACGGTTCAGGACGCTTTCCGCCAAGGAGCGGTTCACGGCGCTGCAGTCCGGTGAAATCGATTTGCTGTCGCGCAACACCACCTGGACCCAGACAAGGGATACCGCGCTCGGGCTGAATTTCGCCGGGATTATTTATTACGACGGCCAGAGCTTCATGGTCCGCCGCTCTATCGGCGTCAAATCCGCGCGGGAATTGTCCGGGGCCGCGGTATGCGTCAATGCCGGGACCACCACAGAGCTCAATCTCGCGGATTATTTTCGCACACGAAAGATGCGCTACACGCCGGTGGTGTTTGAAAAATCCGACGAAGTCCTGGCGGCCTATGTGGCGGGACGGTGCGATGTTTATTCCACCGATCAGTCGGGCCTCTATGCCCAGCGGCTCAAGCTCAGGGATCCGGCGGCGCATGTGATCCTACCCGACATTATCTCGAAGGAACCCCTGGGGCCGGTGGTGCGGCAGGGCGATGACGGGTGGTTCAACATCGTGCGCTGGACACTGTTCGCACTCATCGGCGCCGAGGAGTTGGGGGTGACGTCCGGGAACGTGGGCCGTCTGGCGGTCAGCGCGACCGATCCGGAAATCCGGCGATTGCTGGGCACCGAAGGGAAGGTCGGCGCTAATCTCGGCCTCGATCCCAAATGGGCCCAGCGTATCATCGCCGCCGTCGGCAATTACGGTGAATTGTTCGAACGTCATCTGGGTGAATCGAGCCGGTTGAAAATAAAACGCGGCTTGAACCGTTTATGGAACAAGGGTGGGCTGCAATACGCGCCGCCGATCCGGTAACATCATGGTGCCGCGGGGTCGAAGCGTCGCCCGCGTTCGGGCCCTGCTTTGGCAGGGGTTGGCGATAGCCCTCGTTTGCGGTGCTGGTGCCTGGCTGGTTTCCAATACGCTGGACAATCTGGCGCGGCGCGGCATCGCGGCGGGTTTCGGATTTCTCGACACCAGCGCCGGTTTCGGCATCACCACCAGCCTGATCGACTATAGCGAGGAATCCAGCTTCGCCCGCGCGTTCCTGGTGGGGCTGCTCAATACGCTGCTGGTGTCAGCCGTCAGTATCGTGGTGGCGACGGTCATTGGCTTTACCATCGGCATCGGGCGTCTGTCCTCCAACTGGCTGGTGGCGCGTCTCTCCGGCGCCTATGTGGAGCTGATGCGGAATATCCCGCTGCTCCTGCAGATCTTCTTCTGGTACTTCGCCGTCCTGCGCACCTTGCCCAGCCCCCGGTCGGGGATCGAGCTCGGCGGCCTGGTGTTTCTCAATAACCGAGGCCTCTACATTCCGTGGATCGAACAGGGCATGGGGGGCGCGTGGTATCTGGCGGCCGGTCTGTGTCTGGCGGCGGTCATTTTCGGCAAACAATTGCCGTCGAACCGTTTCCGTGGACGTGCCAGACAGGCTGGTGCCGTCGGATTCTTCGGACTGGTGGTTATCGCCGTCATTTCCGTCCAGTGGAATGTGCCGCAATTTCAGGGGTTCAATTTCACCGGCGGCGTGGTGCTGACCCCTGAATTGCTGGCTCTTGCCGTCGCGCTCTCCACCTATACGGCGGCCTTCATCGCCGAAGTGGTGCGCGCCGGTGTTCAGTCGGTCCCGCGCGGCCAGGTGGAGGCGGCGCAGGCGCTTGGGATGAGACGGCGGGATATCATGCGGTCCGTCATCCTGCCTCAGGCCCTGAGGCTGATCATCCCGCCGCTGACTAATCAGTATCTGAACCTGACCAAGAACTCTTCGCTGGCGGCCGCCATCGCCTATCCGGATCTGGTGTCGGTGTTCGCCGGGACGGTGCTGAACATTACCGGCCAGGCGGTTGAGGTCATCGCCATTACCATGGCGGTCTATCTGGTCATCAGTCTGGTTATTGCCGGCGGCATGAATGTCTATAACAGTGCCGTGGCGCTCAAGGGGGGCGGCGGATGATCTGGCTGCGCCGCAATCTGTTTGCGACGCAGGCGAGCGCCTGCGTCACCCTGGTTCTCATGATTGGTGTGATTGCCGCGGCGTTCCCGCTCATGGACTGGGCCATAGTGTCGGCTGACTGGCTCGGCGAAACCCGTGCCGATTGCGCCGGGGAAGGCGCCTGCTGGGTCTTTATCAAGGCGCGCTTCGGACAGTTCATGTACGGCTTCTATCCCGAGGCCGAGCGCTGGCGGATCGCTGTGGCGGCTCTCATGGTCCTTGTCGTCGCCGGGCTTTTCCTGTTTTCGAAATTGCCGGCGCGCGGTCTTGCGGGGGTCTGTCTGCTGGTCATTGCGCTGCTCACCGGCTTCGTTCTTTTACGGGGCGGGCTTGCGGGATTGCCGTCGGTGGAGCCGCGCCAGTGGGGCGGGCTGACCCTGTCGCTGGTTATCACAATTGCCGGGCTGGCGATCGCGATCCCTTTGGGGGTGCTGCTGGCCCTTGGGCGCCGGTCGAATTTGCCGGTGATCCGTATCTTCTGCGTTGCTTTCATCGAATTGTGGCGGGCGGTGCCCCTGATCACCGTCCTGTTCATGGCGTCGGTGATGCTGCCGCTGTTCCTGCCCGAAGGGCTGACCATCGAAAAACTGCTTCGGGCGCTGATCGGTGTGGGTCTGTTTGCCGGCGCCTATATGGCCGAAGTGGTGCGCGGCGGGTTGCAGGCCATTCCCCGGGGTCAGTATGAAGCGGCCGCCGCCCTTGGTCTCGGCTATTGGCGGACCATGGGTTTCGTCATACTGCCCCAGGCCCTGCGTCACGTCATACCGGGATTGATCAACACCGTGATCGCCCTGTTCAAGGACACCACGTTGGTGTTGATTATCGGCATGTTCGATTTTCTCGGCATTATCCAGGCCGCCCTGACCGATCCCGACTGGCTCGGTTTCGCGCTGGAAGGCTACGTGTTCGCGGCGCTGGTTTACTGGGTAATCTGTTTCAGCCTGTCCCGGCTGAGCCTCGCGGTCGAGCGGCGCGCCCCGGGATACCGGGCACCCATTGCGGGAGCCATGACCTGATGGCTGACGCCCAACGCCAGGATACCGCCATTCAGATGGCCGGACTGCACAAATGGTTTGGCGGGCATCATGCGCTGCGCGGCATCGATCTCACTGTAAAAATGGGCGAGCGCATTGTGATCTGCGGGCCGTCGGGGTCCGGTAAATCGACCCTGGTGCGTTGTATCAACGGCCTTGAGGATTTCGATGATGGCAGCCTGACCGTAAACGGCGTCATCCTGGATGGCGATCCACGGGCGTTGCAGCGGATCAGGCAATCGGTCGGCATGGTGTTTCAGCAATTCAATTTGTTTCCCCATCTGAGCGTGCTGGAAAATCTTTGCCTCGCGCCGGTCAAGGCCACGGGTCTGTCGCAAACGGAGGCGGAGGCGCGGGCTAGGCGTTACCTTGATCGCGTGCACATTCCCGAGCAGGCGGATAAATATCCCAATCAGCTTTCCGGTGGCCAGCAGCAACGGGTGGCCATCGCCCGCGCGCTTTGCATGGAGCCGGATATCATGCTGTTCGACGAGCCGACATCGGCGCTCGACCCCGAAATGATCAAGGAAGTCCT
>JABJKO010000277.1 GCA_018660305.1 Rhodospirillaceae bacterium | reverse complement strand
GGTTGCTGGGAATCTCGCCGCGCAAAATTTTGGCAAAAATATTGGTATCATCGTAGCCGGCCATCACTTCTTCTCCCGCGACGCTTTCTCCTCAATCCCCGAGGTGCCCTCGCGCTTGCCCAGCTCGGCCCAGACGTCGTCGGGGGCGACACCGGTGGCCGCCCACAGGACCAGCAGGTGATACAGAAGATCGGCGCTTTCGCGCACCGTGTGCTCGCGGTCGCCGGAGACCCCGGCCAGCACGGTCTCCACCGCCTCCTCTCCCAGCTTCTGGGCGATCTTGGGCACCCCATCCGCCAGCAGCTGGGCGGTATAAGACTCCCCCGGATCGCTGCCTTTGCGGGCTTCGATCACGGCGAACAGGCGCTGCAGCACTTCGTTGTCGGCATTATTGTCAATCATCGATCTGGCTCATTTGATCGTTTGGCTTAGCGGCACGCTATCACGTGACGGGCCGAACGGGTACACCGGCTGCGGCCATATGAGCCTTTGCCTCGGCGATGGTGTACTCACCGAAATGAAAGATGGATGCCGCCAGAACGGCGGTTGCATGGCCTTCCCGAATGCCGTCCACCAGATGATCCAGCGTGCCAACACCCCCTGAAGCGATCACCGGAATGCGCACGGAATCCGCGACGGCGCGGGTCAGCGCCACATCGAAACCGGACCTGGTGCCGTCCCGGTCCATGGAGGTCAGCAGAATTTCCCCGGCACCGAATTCGGCCATGCGCCGGGCCCAGTCCACCGCATTCAAACCGGTGGGTTCGCGGCCGCCATGGGTGAAAATTTCCCAGATTCCGGGCCCCGTCGCCTTGGCATCGATGGCCACCACGATGCATTGGGATCCGAATTTCTCCGCCGCCTCGCGCACGAATTCCGGGTTATGAACCGCCGCCGTATTGATCGACACCTTGTCGGCGCCGGCCAGCAGCAACTTGCGAATATCGTCCGGCGTGCGCACCCCGCCACCGACGGTGAGGGGCATGAAGCATTGCTCGGCGGTCCGCGCGACCACATCGAACAGGGTGTCGCGGTTCTCGTGAGAGGCGGTGATATCGAGGAACGTCAGCTCGTCGGCGCCGGCCTCATCATAGAGCTTCGCCTGCTCCACCGGGTCGCCGGCATCGACGAGATCGACGAAGTTCACGCCCTTTACGGTGCGGCCGTCCTTGACGTCGAGACAGGGGATGATGCGCATCTTGAGCATGGCATCAGCCCTTCAACGCGGCCAGCGCCGCCGCCGGATCGAGCCGCCCGTCATAGAGCGCGCGGCCGCAGATAACGCCATCGAGCCCGGCCTCTTCGCGTTCCTTGAGCTCTTCCAGATCGCGCAACGACGACACGCCGCCCGATGCGATCACCGGCGTCGTCAGGGCAAAGGCCAGATCCACCGTGGCATCGATATTGACGCCGCCCATGGCCCCATCCCGATCGATATCGGTGTAGAGGATAGCGGCGGCCCCGCTGTCCTCGAAGCGCAGCGCCAGATCCAGGGCACGGACATCGGAATCCCTGGTCCAGCCTTCGATGGCGACGCGGCCGTCGCGGGCGTCGATGCCGATGACGATTTTCCCGGCATAGCGGGTGCAGGCCTCTAGCACGAATTCCGGATCGGACAGCGCCGCCGTCCCCAGAACCGCCCGGTTGATGCCGGCCTCAAACCACCGGTCGAGGATCTCCATGTCACGGATTCCGCCACCGAGCTGAACCGGAATATCGATTGCCTTGATCACCGACAGCACCGCGTCGGTGTTGACCGAACGGCCTTCCATGGCGCCATTAAGATCGACGAGATGGAGCCATTCGAAACCGGATTCCTGAAACTCGCGGGCCTGTTGCGCCGGGTCGGCATTGAAGATGGTCGCGCGCGCCATGTCGCCGCGCAGCAGCCGGACACACATGCCGTCCTTGAGATCGATCGCCGGATAAATAATCATTTACTGGCTGCTTTGCTTCGGGGCGCTTTGCGGCCGGCCGACTTGCGCCCGCCGCGGCGGAGTTGCTTGGTATAATAATAGCCGGTCACCGAGCCCCCTTCGACGATGGCATAGTTGGGGTTGGTGCCCCAGCGTTCATAACCAAGGGATTCATAGAGCTGGATGGCGGCGTCCTGGGTTTCGCGGACATCCAGATTGATGAACCGGACGCCTTGTTTGAGTGCCGTGCCTTCGCAGGCAAGGGTCAGCTCCCGCGCCATGCCGTGACCGCGGGCCCAGGTTGCCACGAAGTTGGTGGTTATGGTGGCGACTTCCTGCTGCGCTTCGTTGTTCCGCGGCGCGCAGACGAGCTGCGCCGAGCCGCCGATACGGCCGTCGAGCCTGCCGACAAACAAGGATCTTTCCGGCACCAGCAGAACGCCGCGCCAGAATCGCTCCATCACCTCGCGCGGCGGCGGCAACAGCCAGCCGAAGCCGCCACCATCGAGGATCGCAATCTCTGCCGCATCGCAGAGATCAGCCAGATCGGAATCGTCCAGGGCGTCAACGGGTTCAATGGTGATTTTTGGCATCTTTTCTATCTATCGCAGAGGTTCAATGTCACGGGCGCCAGCGCAGAAAATTGCACAGAAACGTCAGCCCTGTCGCCTGGCTTTTCTCGGGATGAAACTGGGTTCCCACAAGGTTGTCACGCCCGACGATCGCGGTCACCGGCCCACCATAATCGACGTCGGCGAGAACCGCGCCCCGGGCAACACCCTGAAACCCGTAGCTATGCACGAAATACGCATGAGCGCCGGTCTCGACGCCCGACAGAACGGGGTGATCCGGCGCCGCGATCCGTAGTTCATTCCATCCCATATGGGGAATTTTGAGCGTCGGGTCGGCGGGGGTGATGGGAACCACCTCGCCGTCGATCCAGCCGAACCCGGTATGGGTGCCGTGTTCGATGCCGCGCGTTGCCATGAGCTGCATGCCGACGCAGATCCCGAGAAACGGCCTGGCATTCCTGATGACAGCCTCCTCCAGCGCGTCGCGCATGCCCTCAAGCGCCTCGAGCCCGTGCAAACAATCGCCGAACGCGCCGACACCGGGCAGCACGATGTAATCCGCCCGCCGCACCGCCCGGGGATCGCCGGTCACCTGGATAGTGATGCCGCTCCCCACATCGGCGGCGGCGCGTTCCAGCGCCTTGGCGGCCGACCGGAGATTTCCGGATCCATAATCGATGACGGTTGCTTGCATGATCCCGATAATTCTTAAGCGTTGGTCTGGGTCGCCGCGCCGGCGGCGGGATGCAAATCGACCCAGCGGCGGTAAGCGGAATCGATCGTGTCGGCGGCCACCACCCCGGCAAATCCATAGCCCTTTTTCCTGAGCGTCGCCCGGCGCCAATCATTGGCGCTGAAACCGATGATCGCGGCCAGCCCCATATTCGCCATCACCTGGGCGAACGTATCGGCGCCGAAGAAAGCCAGCCCGGCCGCGAACGCCGATACGGCAACCAACAGCACCAGCGCCATCAGCCACATCCCGTGCCACAGGGCCCAGAAGACCGAGAACAGGGCCGCCGCCCAGTTGAACCCCTCCCGCAGCAGGACCGGCTCATCCATCAGAGCGCTGGCGCCGGGCCGTTCATGATAGGTGTAAACACGCACTTTAATCCGGTCTCCGTTCTCGTCCGGCGGCCGATCACTTGTCGGTGCCCAGAACCCCTTTGGTGGACGGGACGGCGTTGGCCGCCCGCGGATCGATCGCCGTTGCGGTGCGAAGCGCCCGCGCCAGGCCCTTGAAGCAGGATTCCACCATGTGGTGATTATTCTCGCCGTAAAGGGTCTCCACATGCAGCGTGATGCCGGCCGCCTGCGCGAAGGCCTGAAACCATTCCTTGAACAGCTCCGTATCCATATCGCCCAGCTTGGGCTTGGTGAACTGTACCCGCCAAATAAGGTAGGGGCGCGCGGAAATATCAAGGGCGACACGGGAAAGTGTTTCGTCCATGGGGATATAGCTGGACCCAAAACGGGTAATCCCGACCTTGTCGCCCAGCGCCTTTTCCACCGCCTGGCCGATGGCAATCCCGGTATCCTCGGTGGTGTGGTGGAAATCGATATGAAGATCGCCCTTCGCCCGAACATGCAGATCCATCAGGCTGTGGCGCGACAGCTGCTCCAGCATGTGATCGAGAAACCCGATGCCGGTGGAAACATCATAGGTTCCGGTGCCGTCGAGGTTGAGACGGACGTCGATGTCCGTTTCCTTGGTTTTGCGGGTAATGGTTGCCTCGCGCATGGCGCGCTCCTTCTGTCTTGGCGGCGATCTTTTAGCAGGCGGGGCGTAGATTCACCAGCTTTCAAGACACTCGCGGTAGCATTTGTCGGAAAGGGGCGGTTTCGGGGTGTTCGCGGTGCGGCGCTTTGCCTTCAATTATGGTGTCAAAACTATTGCAACAGATTGATTTAACTGACGAATCCCTGGTTTACCAGGTGGGCGAGCAGGCCGATGCCATCTATGTGGTGATCTCCGGCTTTATCATCCTGCGCCAGCCCATGGCCGGTGGCGCCAGCCGCGAACGGCTGATCGGCCCCGGGGCGGTATTCGGCGCCGCGGATGTTATCTGCGGCACCATGCGCTCGGCCTCGGCGCGGGCCCACGGCGAGACGCGGATTACCTCGCACCTGCCCGAAGAAGTCCTGAACGCCATGCTGGATCAGCCGGAGAGCGCCGATGCCATGGTGGCGTCGCTGATGGCCAACCGGCAGCGCGACCGTCTCGCGTCCGACGGCACGCTGGAAACCATCGGCCCCAACAACGTCAAGCTGATGCCGCTGGAGACCAAAATCATCGACCAGATGGGCGGTGAGCCGCTGCTGATCAGCCAGTTCCCCTTTATCGTCGGCCGCAAGAGCGGGAAATCGACCCCCGACGTGGATCTCCCGGTCTCCCTGTCCCTGATCGACAAGCGGCCCTTCAATTTGTCCCAGTGTCATTTCTCCATCGACCGGGAGGACGGACAATTCTGCGTGCGGGACTATCGCAGCTATCACGGCACCATCGTCAATGGCGAGGCCATCGGCAGCAACGGCGCCGCCCTGAAAGCGGCCCTCGTGCCGGGCGAGAACGAGATCGTCGCCGGCGCCGAAGGGTCCCCCTTCCGGTTTTCCTGCCTTGTCCCCAGATTGGCGGCCGGTTGATCCGCCCTTGACCGCGAGGCATTTGCGACCACATGCTTGAAGCGGTAAACAACCCCTTCGCCCATCGGCCCCACACCCCATGTCCACTGATATAAGTGGCGGGACATAAGTCGGGGACATAAGCAGGGGCATCCATTCCGGACGGGACGATCATGACGCGCGCAGAACAAGACACGAGGCAGGAGCTTTGGCATGGCACGACGATCCTTTCGGTCCGAAAGGGCGACCGGGTGGTCATTGCCGGTGACGGCCAGGTCACCCTGGGAGCCACCGTCATCAAGGCCAATGCCCGCAAGGTCCGGCCGCTGGGCGACGGGTCGGTTATCGCCGGGTTCGCCGGCGCCACCGCCGACGCCTTTACCTTGTTCGAGCGCCTCGAAGCCAAGCTCGAGCAGCATCCCGGACAGCTGACCCGGGCCTGTGTCGAGCTGGCCAAGGACTGGCGCACCGACCGCTACCTGCGCCGCCTGGAGGCCATGATGGCGGTCGCCGACAGCGAGGTGTCCCTTGTTCTCACCGGGACCGGTGATGTATTGGAACCGGACGAGGGGCTGATCGGCATCGGGTCGGGCGGATCCTACGCCCTGTCGGCGGCGCGCGCCCTGCTCGACATCGACGGGCTCGACGCCGAAGCCATCGCCCGCAAGGCGCTGGATATCGCCGCCGGCATTTGCGTCTATACCAACACCAACGTGACCCTCGAAAGTTTACCAACCGGCGAAAGTTTGCCAACCAGCGAAAGTCTGCCAACCAGTGACTAGTTTCAGCCCCCGGGAAATCGTCTCCGAGCTTGACCGCTTTATCGTCGGACAGGGCGACGCCAAGCGCGCCGTCGCCATCGCCCTGCGCAACCGCTGGCGGCGCCAGCAATTGCCCGACGATCTGCGCGAGGAAGTCCAGCCCAAGAATATTCTGATGATCGGCCCCACCGGCGTCGGCAAGACCGAGATCGCGCGGCGCCTGGCGCGCCTGGCGCAGGCGCCCTTCCTCAAGGTCGAGGCCACCAAATTCACCGAGGTCGGCTATGTCGGCCGCGACGTGGAGCAGATCGTCCGCGACCTGCTGGAGGTCGCCATCCACGAGACCCGCGAACGCATGCGCAAGGAAGTCACCGCCAAGGCGGAGATGGCCGCCGAGGAGCGGGTGGTCGACGCGCTGGTCGGTGAAAACGCCAGCGAGGATACCCGCCAGAAATTCCGCAAGATGCTGCGCGAGGGCCAGCTCGACGACAAGGAGATCGAGCTGGAGCTGGTGGATAGCAGCGGCGCGAGCCTGCCCACCCTCGATGTGCCGGGCATGCCGGGCGCCCAGATGGGGATGATCAATCTCGGCGATATGTTCGGCAAGGCCTTTGGCGGCCGCACCAAGAGCCGCAAGTTCAGTGTCTCCGATTCACACACTGTTCTGGTTGCCGAGGAGAGCGACAAGCTGCTCGATGAGGAAACCGTGCTGCGCGACGCCATCGAATCGGTGGAACAGAACGGCATCGTCTTTCTCGACGAAATCGACAAGATCTGCGCCCGCTCCGAACGTCAGGGCGCCGATGTCAGCCGCGAAGGCGTCCAGCGCGATCTGCTGCCGCTGATTGAGGGCACCACGGTGGCGACCAAGCACGGCACGGTCAAGACCGACCATGTTCTGTTCATCGCATCGGGGGCGTTCCATATCGCCAAGCCGTCCGACCTGCTGCCCGAGCTGCAGGGCCGCCTGCCCATCCGGGTGGAGCTCAAGGCGCTGACAATCGATGATCTGAAGGCCATCCTGACCGAGCCCGAGGCCAGCCTGATCAAGCAATATATCGCCCTGCTGGCGACCGAGGAGGTCACGCTCGACTTCACCGACGACGCCATCGGCGAGATCGCGACGGTGGCCGCCGAGGTCAACCGGTCGGTGGAGAATATCGGCGCGCGGCGGCTGCAGACCGTGCTCGAGCGGCTGCTCGACGACATCAGCTTCAGCGCCGCCGACCGCGGCGGCGAGACCGTCACCATCGATGCCGGCACGGTGCGCGACAATGTGGGCGACCTCGCCAAGGATGCCGACCTCAGCAAGTTCATCCTGTAAGGCGCGCCGGTCTCGAAGCCCGAGACCGGCTGTCCGGAGAAACCGGGGAAGACCGTTCAGTCCCTGGAGAAAAGGTCTGCTTCGACCATAACGGAAACGGAAGTTCCGGGTCCGATAGTGTAGAAGCGTTGTTGACCCACACCGGGCGCCGCAATCAAGAAAAATGGTGGCTCCGAGAGTACAACGGTTTCAATGCGAATGTTAGGAATCCGCAGCTGATACAACTGTCGAATCCTCTTTCATTCCCTTGAGGAGGAAGGCTTCCACCGGCTGCGCTATGCCCTTAAGAGACAATGTGCCGGCGGGTTGCGATATAACCTGCTCTTCCACCTCCGCCCGAGTGCGATTGCTAATCAGGATTTCCCCGTCTTGAGCGCGGTCACAGAGTCGTGCGGAGAGATTTACGGTGTTTCCAAAAGGCGTGTAATCGAACCTGCCTTCGACACCAATCACCCCCATGGTCGCGTATCCGCTGGCGATGCCAACCCCAAGACCAACATCTACGCCCAGCTTGGTCCATTCCCCGCAAAGGGCGGCGAAGTTCTTTTGCAGATCAAACGCCAGTCTGATGGCGCGGAAATCAGGATCGTCACATGGGATAGGGTCATTGAAAAACACCATAACACCGTCACCGGCACGGTATCCGATTGTCCCACTATACTGCACGACCAGTTGGCCAACCCGTTCGTGGTAGCTTCGCAGCACGTCCATTACGTCTTCGGGTTCCATGCTGTCCGTCATCGAGGTAAACCGCCGGATATCGCAGAACAAACAGGAGATATAACGGCGGTGGCTGTCGAGCAGCGATTCGTTTCCCTCGGCGGTGATCAAATTGGCAACCTCGCTCGGCAGAAATCTCTTGAGCCGCGCTAAGTGCCCGATTTCCTCTACCTGCTCGGCAACGCGGCGTTCCAGCGACTCATTTATTTCGGCCAGATCCTGCGCCTGCAACTCTACCCGTTGGTTGAGACAAGCCAGCATCCTGTTCTGATTCAGGAAAGCGGCAATGAGAAGAAGTACATATCCGGTTGCAAGGATAGCGTCGTGATACAAGGTGTAGAGCGTTGCCATGATCACCAGCAGCCCCACGATTCCGGTTAAAAATGGCAGGCTTTGACCATGTTGCCTCCGGTCCAGGAACAGTGCGCCCACCGTAAATGCCGCGGACAGCCACATTGTGGCGGCTTGCAGGTGTGGGTTGATTTCGATGAACGTTAAACCGAGGATCGGGGCAATTAGACTGAAGGTCGCTTTCCAAAAACAGAAGATTAAGGAAACGGCCGCCCCGAAATAGGCGAGCCATCCAAACCGAAATACGCTTCGAGCGGTTTCGACCGCGTGTGCCATAGCAGTGTTCATCCCTCATGTTTCGACGGGAACAGGATTACCGAAACGCGTTCCTGAGGCAATGGCACAGCTGTTTGGCGTTCGCTAAAAGGCGACGTCAGCGCACCGGCCGGCGATGTCTGCCTTCCCACCAAAGCAGACCCTTCGTCTGAACCGCTGTCCGTCTCAGATTGACTCAATTAATAGAAATCCGGCCTCGGTGGACTTGGCCTATCCTTAGCCATAGAATCTCCCGCAATAAAAGTTGTGGGTGCTCTTATGGGTTCCGTTTTATGGGCCGGTGTCTTGATCGGCGCAGTTTTGGGCTTGGCCCACGGCGCTTACCTCTACCGGTGCATGACCGTCGTGGGACGAGGGAGCATAGTCAGCGCCGGACGGCGGCGGGCCCGCGCCCTCTATTACGCGGTCGCGGCGTTTATTTTGTGGGTGTTGTTAGGCACCTACGTGCTGATTTTATGGTTGCTGGCTTTGATCCCCCATGGTGTGAAGCGCTTAATTAGGCCATGAACGACCAATCTAATAAGGACTATTCCGGGGTTAAGAATGCTGCCATCATCGGCGCCGGTGTCGCCGGACTCGCCACCGCCCGAATCCTGCTCGCCCAGGGAATTACCTGCACAGTATATGAGCGCGGCGACAGGATCGGTGGCGTCTGGGCGGCGGGTTATTCCAATTTCGGCGCCCAGGTCCAGCGCGAGCTCTATGAATTTCCGGACTGGCCGCTGCCTTCAGATACGGCGGATTTCACGCCCGGTCCCATCATCCAAAAATATCTTGTCGATTACGCCGATCATTTCGCCATCACGCCCGCCATCCGCTTTGGCGAAACAGTAATCGGGCTCGAGCAGAACGGTGAGATGGGCGGTGGCTGGACGGTGACCAGCGACAGGGACAGCGAGCGGCGTGTGGAGACTTACGACATTGCCGTCATTTGCATCGGCCTTTACTCCAACCGACCCAATCAGCCCATGTTCGAGGGCCAGGAATCCTTTACCGGCGAGATCATGCATATCTCGGGCCTTCAATCCCGCAATCAACTCGCGGGTAAACGAGTGGCGGTGTTGGGCTACGGTAAGAGCGCAACCGACGCGGCCCTGGAATCCGCTGCCGTGGCCGATGAAACCAGCATTATCTTCCGCCGGCCCCATTGGCCGATCCCCAGCCGTCTAGCCGGAATATTGCCCTTCAAATGGGGCATGCTTAACCGCCTCACCAGTACACTGATCCCCCTTTATCAACGCCCCAGCGCCTTGGAAAAGGCGGTTCATAGCATTGCCAAGCCGCTGGTGTGGTTCTACTGGCGCTTGGTGGAAGCGTTGCTCTTTTTCCAGTTCCGTCTGGGTTCGCGTTTCGGCACAAGGGTCAGCCTGGTCTCCGACGTTCCCATCGAGATCGACGCTTTCGGCGAATCCTCCATGCTGCCGCGCCCAAAATTTTACCGCCTGGTCCGCAAGGGCAGAATAAACGCCCAGCGCACTGAGATCGCGCGCTACACACCCGGCGGCGTGATGCTCAAAAACGGTGTGACATTGGACATCGATATCATGATCAACGCTACAGGCTGGAAGACTGATTTTGGATTTCTGAGCGCTGAAATTCGGGACCGCCTTGCCATCGAGGATGACGGCTTTTACCTCTACCGGCATATGTTTTGCCCCTCATTGCCGGGCCTTTTTTTCATTGGCCGGGCCTCGACGATTTGCTCAATTCTCACCTACAGCCTTCAGGCGCGCTGGCTGGGGGAGCTGCTTGCCGGACGCTTCCAGCTTCCCGCGGGCGGGGCCATGGTGCGGGACATCGAAGACATGAAGACTTGGAAGAGAAGCTGGATGCCCAAGAGCGAAGCGCGCAGCGCCCGGCTGATCGTCCATATGCAACATTATCATGACGAGCTGGTCACAGATTTCGGTGCCGATCCCCTTCGGAAGACAGGGGCGCTGGCGCCGCTAAAGGAATTGATCTGGCCATACGAGCCCCGGGATTACGCAGCGATCATTGCTGGTGAGGAGACTGAGGGGGGCAATGCGGGCGACCTCGCCAAGGACGCCGACCTCAGCAAGTTCATCCTGTAAGGCGCGCGGGTCCCGACATCCGTCCGAGACCGGCTGTGCGGTGAGGCCGGGGCAAATCCACTTGCCCCGGGAACGGACATCAAATCGCGATGTCCGCTATTCGCCGTTTTGCGTCTGGGGTTGGGTGAGAAGCAGACATCAATCTGCCACCACCCGACTACCGCTTCTGACCCGAAGCCGACAGACAAAACGCCTCTGGTACGATGAGAGGCAAAGAGTGCCCGCGAATAAGGCTTGAACTTTTGAAGCAGTATTGCGGCTATTTCAACTGAGAAATATTAGGCGCGTTGGGTAGATATTTAGCAGCCTTTTTCATAGTGGAGACCACGTCACCGGCATCGTTCAGGCCCTTCTTAATCTTTTTCAGCGTCCCCTTATTTTTGTCGAAGGTTTCCGATGCGTCCTTAATTTCATCCGCCATTTTCACGAGTTTGGGCTTGAGTTTTGTCAGGTTTTTCCGTGTGACCCTCACTACGTTGGCAATATTATTGGTCCGCGCCTGAGCAGACTTCATATTTCTCTTGAGTTGGCTACGGCCGGGAGTGCCAACCGGCAGAGCGGCGATCTGTACTGCCATGGCCTTCTGCTGTTTTTGAAGCGATTGGATGTTCTTGGCCGCCTGTTTCAGCTGGACCTCGAGGTTGGCCAGCTTTACAAAGCCTGCCTTGGATTCCTGATGGGCGAGCTTTAATCTCTCGCCTCCTTCCTTTGCTTTCTTGAGGCCCTCTTTTCCGTTTTTGATGTCATCCTTTATTTTTCCCAGGTGATGGTTCGCCCATCCCCGCGGCGATCTAGCCTCTGCCGGAATGGAGAGAGTCGCGAAGACAAACGCGACGGCGAGCATTACGGACAGAAGCCTGGGTGATAGTAGATAGTTGACCTGTAGCATGGTGATAGGGCCCTTTGTGCCGTTGTAATGGTTTTTGTTCGCAGGTCTGGTAGCCTCAGTTATCGATGAAATTGACAATAACGATGCTTGCTAAATGATCAAACCGTCATCAATTGGCCAGATTAAGAAGAAACGCCCCCCGGAAATTAAAGAATTCCGGGGACACAATAGCTATTCCAACACCGCCGGTGCTTTCGGCTTGGGGCCGGGTTTGCGGCGGGTGAGTTGCCGGCCGAGGCTCTTCTCGAGGGTCGCGGTTTAAAGCCAGGCTCACGCTTTACCCGGCCGATGGCGCCATCATCATGCCATCCGTTACTCTGTCGCTCGACGGCAGTAATCTTGCCGCTTTGGATCCCCGCATAACACCTTCCGGATCTTGGCCTTTTTTCATGGCCGCTATTCCAGCCATCACCTTCTTACGTAACATGACGATGCCGCGATCGGTGGTTCCAAGCCGTTCGACGGTCCGGTCGACCGGCACACCCTGCGTGACGATGGCGCGATAGTCCTGGAGGAACAGGGTCTGCACCTGGTTTGCCGCCGGCAGCTCCATCCCGTCAGGAATATCGGGTAATTTGCCATCTACCGGCGGTACATAGGTCACGTGAAAGAACAGCGTGTTGTTGTCATCGACGGGTGTCCGAAATATCGCCGAATATCTCGGCCAGTCGAAAGCGCCGCCCGGCCACGGTTGGTTCAGCAATATGGTTGTTGGGAGGCGAAGATAGTTGGTCCGCGCGTAATCTCCCCGGACCTGGACCGTCTGGATGCCGTACTCATCTTCATGCCAGTCGACCTCGGGTACCTGCCCCCATACATCGGAGCGCGACGACCCTTCACCGTGCAGGATGCCGGTATGAACCTGGTCCACTGAGTTTTCAACGATCTGCAGCCAGTTGGCCGGCCAAAGGCAGAAATTTTCAACGATCCTTATGCCGTCTTCGGCGGCGATGATATCCATCTGCGGCAAACCCGGAGGATCACCCACACCCATAAAGGTCCAGATCAAACCGCCTTGCTCACGCACCGGATAGGCCGTGTGTTGAACCTTGTCCTTAAAATTGCTGTCCGGTGGTTCTCCGGGCATGGCCAGACAGGTCCCACGCTCATCGAATGTCCAGCCGTGATACGGGCAGGCAAGGCCGCGTTCACGCGGCCGGCCAAATTCAAGAGACGTGCTGCGATGGGGGCAATGAATATCCATTAATCCCAGCGTGCCCCCGAGATCTCTGTAAAGTACCAAATCCTCGCCGAGAATGCGGACTCGGGTCGGTTGGCCCGTAAATGTTCCAAATTTTTCTCCGAAGTCGGTGGGTGTGCCGGACCGATTGTCGAAACTCATTATGTCTGGAAGCTGTAATTGTGCCTGCGGACCACTCCATTGATCGGAGATCGCGACAGGAAACCAAAAGGACCTCAGCCATTTGCCACAATCGCTATCTGGCCCGACCTTGGTAAGCACCTCATTGTCGTTTTGCGAAAGCATCCGATCTCCTCCAGGCTATTTCCCCATTCGCAATCCCGGTTTCATGTTGTCGCGGAATGTACTCCCGGGTTTGCGACAATGGTTCGGTGTCCACTTTGGTTCCCCGCCTCCTTGCGCTGGCGGGTTCCTACGCCCGCCAGGCGACGGCAGCGAATTGGATTCCGTCTCCCTGCGCGGGCACGATAACAATCTGATTATCACTTGTCCCCCCTTCGCGTTTTCCGTGTTGTCCACCGCCCGCAGTTTGACTCCCGGCATGTCCGACCAGGTGTGGGCGAATTTCTCTCGATTGGCTTTGGTCGGGCTATAAATTTTAAGGTCGTCGAACCGGCAAACTGCGCAATGGGCTTCGACGGCAGCGGCGGCGGACTTGCGACAGGCTCGACAATAATGCGTCTTATATATCCGGCCAGTATTCGATCGGGAGTCCCGTGTGATTTTCAGCGTAGACAATCTGAGGAGATTTTTCGCTCACCAGATACCGGAGCTGCGCCTCCTGCATCCGATTGTCGAACGAACTGCGGTCGGGATAATTATGGTACATGGCGGTGTTAGCCCAGGAAAACCGTTGGACCTGCCAGTTTCTCTCTAGCGCCACGTCGGAATAACGCTGCAGCAGCTTGTCATCATCTTTTTTGAAATAGTCGATCAGGGCGGCCGATAACACGCTCACGTCAGCGACGGCGGAATTCAATCCCTTCGCACCGGTCGGCGGTACGACATGCGCCGCATCGCCAGCCAAAAACAGACGCCCGTGTTGCATGGGTTCCGAGAAAAAGCTCCTCAGGGGCGTCACATCTTTCTGGAGTATCGGCCCGCGTTGCAACGACCAGCCCGGCGCCCCCAAACGGATGTCCAGCTCATCCCAGATTCTGTCATCGGACCATTCCGACGCGTCTTCATCGGGCGCACATTGGAGATAGAGACGGCTGATGGTGGGCGACCTCATACTTAACAGGGCAAATCCGTTCTCATGATGCGAAAACAGGGCAACATCTTTTGATGGCGGGGCCTCCGCCAGGACACCAAGCCAGCCAAAGGGATAGATCGTCTCGTGCGTTTTGAGCACGTCCTCAGGCATGGATTTACGGGACGGCCCATGGAAGCCATCGCAGCCGGCAACAATATCTGCTGTCACCTCATGTTCTATCCCGTCATGCGTATAACGGACCGTCGGACGCCCGCCTTCAATATCCTCGATTGAGACAACCGGGGCTTCGTAAAGAACGTTATGATTTTCGCCGGCGAGCGCGGCAAGCAGATCGCGGGTGATCTCCTGTTGACCGTAAACGGTCACGCCGCGGCCGATCAATTCCTCGAAGTTGAGAATGTGATGTTCGTTTTTGTATCCAATGCACACGCCACGATGAAACATGTGCTCTTTCGCCAGCCGTTCGCCGACCCCTGCTTTGGTCAGCAAATCAACTGTGCCCTGTTCCAGAACACCGGCACGAATACGCTGCTCCACATAGTCCCGGCTGCGCGCTTCCAGAACGATGCTTTCTATGCCACGGAGACGAAGGATCCAGGCCAGTAACGACCCTGAAGGACCTGCCCCGACGATTACTACGGGAACGTGCATGATGAATTCCTTATATTCAGTTGGACAGATTCTAGGCGGCGTCCTGCATGGTGATGAGGCCCATGCCGGTGGTCATGGGCGCGTAATAGTTGCGATGTATGCGTTGTGCGCCGGGCGTCATCGCACCACGCATGGTGAGCCACATAATGAGCTCCACCGCTTCCGCGCCGGCCTGCTCCATCAACTCAAAGTGAGTCATATCGCACAGCGCCTGGGGATCGGTTTCGATCTTGTCCAGGAACCAGTTATCGAACTCCGTGTTCAAATGTCCGAAGCGCTCGCCATGCAATTGATGGGACATTCCCCCGGTACCCATGATGGCAACATTGACATCATCGCCGTAACTCTCCACCGCGCGTCTCAGGGCCTTGCCCAACTTGTAGCAACGGAGCGCGGTTGGAATGGGGTGTTGCAGGACATTGACCTGTACCGGGATTACCTTGACCGGCCAGTCCCCCTGATGGGGGAAGCATAAATCCATCGGGACCAGAAGACCGTGCTCGACTTTCATATCGCGGCAAATCGTAATATCGAATTCTTCCTCGTAAACCAGATGCCGGCAAATATGAGCCGATAGGGCAGGATCGCCTTTGATCGATGGCAATGGCCGGACACCGAACCCCTCGTCCGCGATGGCATATTCAGATGCCGCGCCAACCGCGAAAGTCGGATATTTCGAGAAGGAAAAATCGCAGGCGTGATCGTTGTAGATGACGATAACCACGTCCACTTTCAGATCGTCCGAAAGCCAGGTCTTTACGGGCTCGTAGGCATCAAAGAGAGGTTTCCACTCCGGCGTATCCTGTTTTCCGTTATCGACGACCGCGCCAATCGAAGGAACATGCGATGTTCCAATACCTGCAACAATCCTAGCCATTTCAGGTTGCTCCCTTTTCGCTACGTGTTTTGAGAAATTCTTCGTATGAAACGCCCAGCTGCTGCGCACCCAACGGGTAAAGCCCAACGTCAAACAGGGCCGCGATCCGGACCACGTTGTAAATGTTGCCACCGGCCTTAACGAGATTGAGCCAGTCATTGTCGTCGATCAGCTTTTTTTCGGTTTCGGTCAGTTGGAACCGGTCCATAAAAGCGTTTTTGTCCGCTTTGAATTTGTCGCGGTTTTCCTGGACGGTCAGGCATTCAGCGAGGTCGTTTATTCTGCGTCCTCTGTCGCTCATCTCCAGCTCAAAGACGTATGTGTCCTTGATTGATTTGCCTGGTTTTCGCTGGTCAACCATTTCTTCCTCCGAGTGTTCAAATGAACGGCCAGACGGATCGCTATCTGTGCCGGATCAGTCCGGGCTTAGGTCGTTTCGTCATATCCAAGATTGAAGAACCCTATATTGACCCATTAAATTTGACAATATAGTTTTATTGAAATATATTATCCCATTAATATTGACAATGAGATGCGCGCAATATGGCAAATCAAATTGATCAGATGAGGGCCTTCACGGCGGTTGTTGAAACTGGTGGTTTCACCCGGGCCACCGGACGCACCGGTATGTCGCGGGCCGCGGTCAGCCGCCAAATAATTGATCTGGAAGACAGGCTTGGGGTCAGGTTGCTAAACCGTACAACTCGGCAGATGAGCGTGACCGAAGTAGGGGGGTCGTTTTATGAAAAATGCTGCCGCATTCTAGAAGATGTAGACAACGCGGAACGCAGTGTGTCCGATTCCTCTTCGGGGCCCCAGGGTACTTTGCGTGTGGTCGCGCCGGTCAATTTTGGTTTGAGTGATATCGGGCAGGCCGTTGTGGATTTTCTGCGAGAATTTCCGCTCATCCAATTAGATTTGAGTTTGAATGATCAAATGGTTGATCCGATGGAAGGCGGTTTCGATATCGCAATCCGCCTGCGCCAATCAGAACCACAATTGCCGAAAACGCTGGATATTTCCCGCATCAGCCAATCGACACGCATTTTATGTGCGTCTCCCGAATATCTTGTCTTGAATGGCGAGCCCGACGAACCGGATGCTCTCGGCCAGCACCAATGCTTGTCATACAGCTATGTGGAGGATCCCAGCATTTGGCGCTTGTCGCGCGACGGGCACGAATATGTCGTACCCGTTTCCAGCCGTATAACCACAAGCGCCGGCCGTGTGATTGCCGCCGCCGCTGAGCAGGGTCTCGGAATAGCGTATGGGCCAGAAGCATTTTTTCGCGAACAGCTTGCGAAGGGAACGGTAAAACAGGTCCTGTGCGATTATGAATTGCCGCGCGCGTCAATTTTCAGCCTGTTCGCGCGCAGTCGATATGTTCCCGCAAAAATTGGCGCCTTTAATACATTCATGGAACGCTTTTTCATCGGACGAATATTTTGACCGCACAATAGTAGAACTTCCCGTTCCCCGTCAGACGTCGCTGCTGGCCGGTGATCCGGCCGGGCCCTACCTGTCGGCGTCAAGCTTGGCGAGTCTGGGGGCGACCTCTTCCATGAAGAGTGTCCAGGAACGCATGCGCTGCTCCCAGGTTCCCCAGTCACGGCCCGAGATAAGCAGTAAGGTGCCGAAACCGCCGACCTCGTCGTAAAGATTTTTGAGGCCCTCATAAACCGTGTCGGGGCTGCCGATATATGCGCCGTCCCACTTGACCAAATTGGTCATGGTCAGATCGTCGCGCGTGCCGTTCTCCGGCAGATAATGATCCAGGCGCCCGCTTGTCACCGGTGACCCCAGCACGGCATTTTCCATCTCCATGACGGCCTGCTCATCGCTTTCCGCCACGTACGCGACGCGGGCGACACGGGTGCGGCTGCGCCGTGCCGGAATGTCCCCGCTGTCGGCGCCCATATAGATGTCGAGCATCTGCTTGATCTGCGGAGGCGACGATGTGAAGTGCACCAAGGGAAGAAAGCCCTTCGCTGCCGCCATCTGCAGGGTTTCATCCGAGCGCGAACAGGCGATGCCGACCTCGGGCCGCGGCTTTGTCAGTGGCTGCGGCAGGATGTGCCAGTCCCGTCCCTGCCAGATTTCCCCATTCCAGTCGAACGGCTCGGGCGCCGTCCAGCATTTGAGAATGAGGTCGATGGCCTCGTTCATCATCACGCGGCGGTCGCCCGGCAACTCGCCGCGCTGGCCGTTGCCGGTGCCGATGCCGAGACCGAAGCCGGCCAGGTATCTTCCGTCGCATAGATGATCGCACACGGCCACATCGGTCGCGATCTGCATGGGATGGAAGAACGGCAACGGCCGAATGCCCGGCCCCATGCGAATGTTCTTGGTCAGCGAAACGGCCTTGCAGATAAGAAGATCGGCGCTCGGCAGGGTGTCGGGTTTCTCCCAGCTCAGAAAAGTACCGTGTTCGCTGATCCAGGCCTCGTCCATGCCGAGTTCGTCCGCATGGATCACCTCGGCCAGATCCTCGTCATAGGTGGTCCGGGCGATGGGGTTGCCCCGTTCACCGTTGGAGAAAAGCCCAAATTCCATTCAATGCCTCCGTTCCCTGCTTGGTCAGCCTTTATAACTAGCGGCAAAGCGCGCCTTCAAAATTGGCGGCAAAGCGCGCCGTCGGCCCAGCCCATCATAGGGGCCTTGCTTGTACAGTGGCAATCGACCGCGAAATGCAGCGGCTGCCGAAACGGCTTTCGGTCTTACCTCAACGTCGAACGCGCAAACGAGATGTCCGCTGGGGGATCGGCGCGCTTTATGCGTTGTTAACCATGTTTATCGTTTAATCCATAGGCCTCAAAGAAAGTTTCACGCGCTCCGTGAGCGGCAGGGACAGAACATGTCAGAATCCAAAACCATCCTCGATCCGGAACCTCGCCAATGAGTTATTTTCCTTGGTCAGACGAATATTCAGTCCATCTCAGGGTGATAGATAACGATCACAAGGATCTCGTGAATACCGTCAATTCCCTGCATGAAGCAATCAGTGCCGGCGCAGCACGAGGGCAAATCGGTCAAATTATCGGTAACCTGGCGAAATACGTCGACGAGCATTTCTCACGCGAAGAAGCCTTGATGGAAACATACGATTATCCGGATTTGGCTAGCCACAAGCGTCTCCATCGCCATTTGACCCGGACCGTCTATGCCATCCGGATCATATTCACCAGCAAGCCAAAGAAAATCGATCCGACCAAGCTCCTGACTTTCCTGCGCGAATGGTTGATCCATCACATCCTCCAGGAGGACACGAAATACACGCCCTATCTGCGCGGTGACATGGAAACGGAAACACAATCTATTGCCGATGTTTCGGACGTTCCGCCGACACCGGATCTTCAGGAAGATCTGCTCGACGAAACGGAGGAGACCGTGACCCTCACCGTCCCCGCCGCAAAGGCAGCAGCCCTGCGCCGATGTGCCCGTCTGTTGACTGAAGGCGGGAAAGAGAGCATCGCGATCGAAGACATTGTCATGCCGGTCAGCCAGATGACATTCGAAGAGGCCCTCCACTTCGCACGCCCCATTCTGCGGTAGCGGCGTTGGCCTGAAGGCGACATTCCGGCGCGGTGACTGACGCTCCCCGGATCAGGCGATCGTGTCGCCCTGCTTCTGATGCTCGAATGCGATCATCGGCGCATCCATCTCCGCCAGATGAGCCTCAAACCAGTCGGTAAACCGCTCCGCCAGCGACAGATGCCGGTCGGCATAGGCGCCGTTCTCGTAATCCGCCATGATCCCGCTCAGCTCGTCGAGCAGGCGGTCATGTTCAGTTTTATGGGGCTGATAACCAGCATAGCTGTTTTGGAGCATTAATTGCTCTTCGGACTCGAAGTGCGACCGAATGTTCCAAAGCACAACGGCGAAGAGGTCGATGATCTGTTCCGCCGTGCCGCCCTGGCGTAACAACTCGTCGAACCCCTTGACGAGCTTTATGATCTCCTGGTGTTCGTCGTCTACCGAGTTTGACACATTGTGGGATTTATATCGATCCGCGGAAGAACTCATAAGCTCGCTCCTTAAATTTCAAGCGATCCTACAGCGGGGGTTTTAAGAGCGGATTAACCATAAAAATCTAGCCCATAAATCCGCCCGCTTAGCCTTCGGCATCAGACGTCCGGATCTGCTATGGAAGGCAAAGCAGAAGTCACCGGCGTTGGTCAGAGGGGCCGTTCGTGACCCGGAGCGGACCTTTTTCCGGCAAAATCACCCTCGTCATCCTCGCACTTGATGCGAGGATCTCCCAGCCATCGTAACCTCCTGTGGAAAAAGATCCTCGTGTCGAGCACGAGAGCCTGCCCTGGACTTGATCCGGGGATGACGACCATACGGGGGAGATCAAAATGAAAACGGCGGCTCCGAAGAACCGCCGTCTCGCGCATCAAGTGTAAGGGCTAAATCAGATCATCCGCTTGCGTCTCGCAAACCCTAGACCCGCGAGGCCGAGGCCGAACAGGGCCAGCGTGCCGGGTTCGGGAATGGCGCCTACATTGAATTCAAGGGAATAGGTTTCGGCCAAACTGCCCTCATCGACCCAGAAGGTATACGTCCCGGCACCAAGTGAGCCGGTGAAGTTGCCGTTAGACGCCGCCATATCGTCAAGAATGTCCTGACCGATGTCAGCGGCTCCGAAAAAATCAACTCCGTGCATGGCGTTGTTCGCAACTAAAGGAAAGGTTCCGCCTAACTGGACCCCCAGAAACGACGTCGAAGCGCTCGGTGCGTGACCCAGCACGATGATGGTGTCCAGCGACTGACCCGCACCAATCGTGAAGCTGAAGAAATCGTCGTCGCCATTGCTGCCGACAGTCCCGTTAACGATATTACTTCCGACACCGACCGCCAGAACAGACGGAAGCAAATTGTTGCCGGACAGATCACCGTTCACGGTCTCATCATGAATGATGGCAGCATTTACGCTTCCCGCGAACGCCATGGCCGCTAGCCCAATGGCTAGGGATAGAAATTTATGTCTCATTTTAAAATCTCCCGTGCTGTGCAACGGTGACCGCGTATCTACGTCCTGCCATCCATTGCTGTTGCTATCAAAGGAGCCGCCCACCGTGGACGCCAACCAACCGCATTCATGCAATTCCCGTGCCAACCGGGTTAATGCGGGCTCTTAAGCCGATGACGATGGTTAAGGGGAGGGGGCCGAAATCGGGATTGTAAAATCTACCGACAGTTTGGTGGCGAAATACGGTTAATTCGGCGTTTAGTGTAAAGCCGGCCGGCGCCCGTTCAGCGTTTGCGGCGCAGCAGCACATAGAGCGCGCCGTCGCCGCCGTCGCGGGGCTGGGCCGGGGTAAAGGCCAGAATGAGGGGGCGCAGCGCCGGGCTGTTGAGCCATTGGGGCACCTGGTTGCGCAGCACGCCGCCGCCTTCGCTGACCCGGCCCTTGCCGGTAATCACGATGATGCAGCGCAGCCCCGACGATTGGGCCTGCGCCACGTAGGAATTCAGGGCGCGGTGCGCCTCGGTCTGCACCATGCCGTGGAGATCGAGCCGGCCTTCCGGGCGCATCTGGCCGCGCTTGAACCGGGTCAGGGTACGGGTATCCACATCGGCCGACGCGCCGGGTTTCAACGCGGGAAGCTTTTTGTTCGGCGGCGGTTCCGGCGGCGGGCGGCGGGTGGGGCTTTTGCGTTTGGCTGCCGGCGCCTGGGGCGGTGGCGGCGTTATACTCGCCGGAGGCGGATCATCGTAATCGCTGATGGTCTCCACATCGCGCATGGCGGCATCGAACAGGGCCGCATCCTCCAGGCTGAGGCCGGGTTTCGATGGGGCGGGTTTCCGGGGTTTGCCGGATTTCTTTTTCTCAGGGCGCCGGGTCATCGATCACGACAATAAAGAGTTGGCGGGGACCATGGACGCCGATCTGCGGGGTTTTTTCGATATCCGCCGTGCGGGACGGGCCGGTGATAAAAGTCGCCGCCCGGGGCAGGGAAGCGGGCGGCCCCAGCCGCGCCAGAGCCTCCTCATAGCTGCCAACGACGGAATCCGCGGGGAGGATGGCCATATGCACCTCGGGCAGAAAATGAAGCGCGTTCGGCGTGGCCGCGCTGGAAGCCACGAGAAGCGTGCCGGTCTCGGCGATTCCGGCGATGGTCGCGGTCACCGACACACGATCATCGGGGCGCACCGCGCCGGTGCGCAGCAGGAGCCGCGGGCACAATCCCCAGGGCAGATTGGTGACGGCTTCGTCGGCGGACAGAAGTAGGTGATCGCCCAGATCCCGCTCCGACAGATAGGCCGCGATGGCCGGCGGCGCCGCCGCCCGGCCGGAAACCCGGCTAACCCGCGCGCCGGCGAAATCGGCCATATCACAAAACCGCCGGATGAGACTTTCCCGGTCGCCCCGGGTGCGCGCCGGGCGCTCATGCTCTGTGATCGCGGCGGATCCGCCGTTGGCTGCCCGCCGGGCCGCGGTGGCCGACGACACCGCGCCGAGAATATCGAAGCGTGCCGCGCTCATGAAACTCTCATGGGGCGCCCCTGCGCCTTTGCCGCCGGAACCCGGCAACGAACGTGCCGCCCTGCGGCGGCGGCAGATCCCGGCCGTCCGTCCATCCGCCAGCCAACGGCATCCGGCGCGAACGCCGCCCGACACAGGAAAGCCCGGCGACCATGGATCGCTGCAAAAGGCGGTATAGGAATGAATGCCGCGCGGCGAAAGCCCACAGCCTGATCCCCAGACGGCCCCGCGACGGAACCGATCTGTCGCGGAATATTTTCTCACGCCAGCGCCGCATCAGGTCGGGCAGCGGGATCCGCACCGGGCAGACTTCTTCGCACTGGCCGCAGAAGCTGGACGCTTCGGGGAGCTGGTGGGCCTCCGACAGCCCGTCCAGCGACGGCGACAGAACGGCGCCGATGGGGCCGGCATAGACCGCGCCATAGGCGTGGCCGCCCACCGTGCCATAGACGGGGCAAAGGCTCTGACAGGCGCCGCACCGGATGCAGCGCAGGACATCCCGGAAGGGGCCGCGCAGTAGATCGCTGCGTCCGTTATCCAGAAGGACCACGTGGAAAGCGTCCGGCCCATCGGCCTCCGCCGCCCGGCGCGGGCCGCTGATAACCGAGGTATAGGAGGTGATTTCCTGGGTGGTCGCCGAGCGGGCCAGCACCCGCACCAACGAAAAGGCGTCGGCCAGCGTCGGCACGATCTTCTCGATTCCCGCCAGCACGATGTGGGTCCGCGGCAGGCTGTGGACCAGATCGCCATTACCTTCGTTGGTCACCAGCACGGCCGAGCCGGATTCCGCCACCAGAAAATTGGCGCCGGTGATTCCCACCTGGGCGTCGAGGAAATGCCGGCGCAGGGTGGCGCGGGCTTCGGCCAGCAGGATGTCGGGATCGTCCAGTACCCGCGCCGGGTCGCGGTCGCCATGGCCGTCGCGGAAGGTCTCGCCCACCTGACGGGCGTTGAGATGGATGGCCGGCATCACCACATGGCTGGGGCGCTCGCGGCGCAGCTGGAGAATATATTCCCCCAGATCGGTCTCGATGGGATCGATGCCGTTTTCACCAAGATAGTCGTTCAGCCCGATCTCCTCGGAGACCATGGATTTACCCTTGGCGACCCGGCTGGCCCCGGCGGCGTTACAGAGCGCGAGGATGGTCTCGTTGGCTTCCACGGCGTTACGGCACCAATGCACCGAGCCGCCGTTGGCTTCCACATTCTTTTCAAACTGTTCGAGATAGGAATCCAGATTATCGAGGGCATGGTTCTTGATCGCCGTCGCCTGGTCGCGCAGCGTATCGAACTCCGGCAGGCGGGACCGCATGGCGGCCCGGTCGGCGCGAAAGTCGGTTTGCAGCTTGCCGAGCGCCCGCTGCAGGGTCCCGTCCTCCAGCGCCGCCCGGGCGTTTTCCGAAAATCCGGCCGGTTTCAATTGGGTCATGAGGCGGGCCGCGATTTATTGTCGCCGGCGATGGCCGGCCCATCCGCCATATCGGCCAGCAGCTCCGCCACATGGCGTGCTTCGATATCCAGCTCCCGGCGCGACAGGCGGCCGGCCATGGCGAGGAGGCAGCCGAGATCCCCGGCCACCACAGTCCGGGCGCCGGACTTCCGAACGGAATCGATCTTGGCGTCGGTCATGGCAAGAGAGATATCGGGATATTTGACACAGAACGTCCCGCCGAAACCGCAGCACACGTCGGCCGCCCCATGCTCCATGAGCGTCACGCCGGGCAGGGACGATAGCAGCGCGCGGGGCTGGTCGCGGATTCCGAGCTCGCGCAGACCGGCGCAGCCATCGTGATAGGTCACCGTCCCCTGAAATGCCGAGCTGGTTTTTTTGATGCCGCATATATCAGTCAGAAAAGAGACCAGCTCCCATGTCTTCCGCGCCAGGGCCTGGGCCCGGCGCGCCATGGCAGGGTCATCTTCGAACAGCTTTGGATAGTGGCAGCTTACCATGCCGGCACAGGAGCCGGACGGCACGACCACATAATCGAAATCCTCGAATTGCTCGATGACCCGGCGGGCCAGCGCCTGCGCATCGCTTCGGTCGCCGCCATTATAAGCCGGCTGCCCGCAGCAGGTTTGCGCCGCCGGGACCGAGACCCGGCACCCGGCCTCTTCCAGCAGCTTGACCGCGGCAAACCCCACCGATGGCCGCCAGCTATCCACAAGGCAGGTGGCTAAAAGCCCGACATTCGGCCCCGTTTCCGTCATTTGTCCCGCTCTTGTCCCATGCCGTTCCCCGGTCGGGTCCCGCGGCGAAGATGGCGGTTTGCGCCGGCGATGGCAAGACGCCTGCCATCAGGGCCGGATCGCGAACAACAGCAGGAGGGTCCTTTGCAGGGGGAAAAAATTATCGTCGGAGATCAGATAGACCAGGGTGCGCCCGGCCGCGTCGCGCCGGACATCCATGCCCTCGAAGTTTTCCTCCACAAGGGGCGGCTCCAGCCGGGCCAGTTCCCGGCCGCTGATGGGTTCGGCGGATTGCAGCGATGCCAACGGCACGCGGACCAGGCGGCTGGCGAAGCCCCCCACATAGGTGAAGCGGCGCTCAAGGATGAGCACATCGCCGTCGGGCAGGGTCGCGGCGCCGGCGGGGTGGAACAGCGCCGTCCGCTCATAGGTCAGCGCCCGCCACCGCTCCCGCTCGCGGACCCAGCCCATCACGTGGGGGACGTCCCTGGGGAAATTTTCGGCCAGCGCAAACAGCCTGCCGTCGTCCAGAAGGGTGGCCGCCTCGATCCCCCGGTTGCGGGCCCGCCCGCCCAGCGCCCTTGGCGCGGCGATTATGCCCGGCTGGTTCAGAAAAGGATTGGGGCCTCCGTCGTAGAGCCAGAAGCGGTGCTGATGCTCGAAGGACACCAGAAAGCCGCCCCTGGTCCGAGACAGGGATTCCGCATCGCCCTCCCGCTTGCCGCGCACGGGCTGCCCGTCGGGCCGCAGCAGGCGCCCTATTTCAGCCGACGCGATACCAATCAGACGCCCCTGTGAATCATAAGTGGGGACGGCCCGAATCCAGGACCCGTCATCGGTAACAAATGTCAGGCGGCGTCCGTTGGGAGAGACCGCCAGCCCCGACAGGCCGCCAAATTGTTGATGGGAAGAACTGAGCCGCAGCCCGCCGAGAAATGTCAGCGACCCCACCCGGTCCACACTCGAATCCTCGTCATGCAGCGATATGGGCGTGGTCTCGAGATGCAGCGGCTCGGCAGCGGCGCCCGCGGCAACGGCATGGGCGGCGACGGCAGCGACCAGCATGGAAAAGAACCGGAGACGCCTCATCACGAAGACGGCGCTTCCGATCGTGGCAGCAGAATGAAATACCGGCCGCGCTGTTTCATCAGCCCGGCGCGGCGCGCGGCAAGCCGCCCGTGTCCGAAAAATATATCGCCCCGGACAGCGCCTTTGATGGCGCCGCCGGTATCCTGCGCGATCATGAGACGGCGCAGGGGAAGGGTGGGATCAACCGGATCGCTTGTCTCAATCCAAAGCGGCGCGCCCAGGGGCAACAGCGTCCGATCGACGGCAAGACTGCGGCCCGCGGTCAGGGCCACGCCCTGCGCGCCGACCGGTCCGTCGCCCGTGAGAGTACGGAAGAAAACATAACGCGCATTCTCCGCCATGATTGCCGCCCCGTCGCCGGGATGAGCCGCCAGCCAGGCGCGGATGGATTGCATGGACACCCGGTCACGGGGGATATGGCCACGATCCGCCAGAATCCTGCCGATGGCGGTATAGGCCCGGCCATTGCTGGCGGCAAAGCCCAGGCGGCGCACCGATCCGTCCGCCATATTTACGCGGCCGGAGCCCTGTATATGCAGAAAAAAGGCATCGACGGCACTGTCGACCCAGACCAGCGGCGTGGCCGGTAATTGGGGTCCGCCGCGCGCGATCATCTTGCGGGTGGGATAGGGAACCAGCCGGCCGTTTTGGATTTTACCGGTCAGTGTCCGGCCGGCCAGCGCCGGATCGAAACGGCGGAGATCGACGGTCACAAGATCGGTGGGCCGACCATAAAGCGGTACTTTATACCGGCCGCCGCTCTTCCTGGCGCCGCGCAATTCCGGTTCGTAATAGCCGGTGAACAGACCGGCGGCCGCGCCATCGGCGGCGGTTACCTCGAAGGGTCGAAACCATTTCTCAAAAAAACGCCGGGCCGCCCCGGGCGTGTCCGCCGCGATGGAAGGGGTGGCGCGGCAGGCCGCCTGCCAGGCACCGGCCCGGCCGCCCACGCCATGGGGGCCAATAAGCGTGCCGGGTGCTTTTTTCAGGAGGGCGGTGCAGCTTTTCTGAAAGGCCGCCAGCGCCCCGCCGGGCCGGTTGCTGGCCCAACCCGTCAGCCGGTCATAGGCCACCGGCGTCAGAACCGACCGCCGGTCACCCTCCATAACAGGGGCGCAGCCGGAAGCCGCGCCCAGCAGGGCGGCCAGCAGAAACGGCATAAAAAGACGGTTAGTTGGAGCTTCGGGTCTCCACCAGGGTCCAGTTGGGATCCCGTGCCCGCGTATTGCGCGCGAAGGTCCAGATATCGGTGATTTCAGTGACTCGGTTGGGATCGCCATCAATGACTTCACCGTCCTTGTCGCGCGTGACATTGACCTGCTCGGATAAAAACTTGAGGGTTACAAAGGCCATCCGGCCCTCGACACGCGCCTCGATTATGTCCGCCTTTTTGACACCAATGACCGTGGTTTCCAACTCTTCATTGGCGTCTTCGCGCTGCTGCACGGCGGCGGAGAAATTGTCGTAGACCTCGTCATTCAGCAAGGACCGAAGGGTTTTCAAATCACCCTCGGCGAAGGCCTGGACAACCATTTCGAATGCCGAGCGGGCGCCGGTGGAGAATTCCGCCGGATCGAAGTTCGAATCGGCGATCCTGATCTGGGTCAGGCCGGCCGATAGCGGGTCATCGGAAACCTCGGTGGTGAATTCCGCCTCCTCGGCGTCTTCCGGCTTCGCCGTCCGGTCGGCCAGCTCGACCACATTATCGTTGGTCGGCGCGTCCCGTTTCTGGGACGACAGACGATCGGGCGGTGGCCGCTCATGACCGGTGCGACGGCCAAGAACGCTGCGCAGACGAAAGACGAGGAACAACGCTATCGCCGCGAAAATGATAATGTCTAAAAAGCCGCCGCCCATGGGATTTCCAATCGCGCCCATGACAATGAACGCTGGTTATGAGTTTCGATACACCCTAACCTGCGTTCGCTATCAAATCATCAAGACTAGAAGGTAGGGACTTCAACGCCAAATCGCAAGCATGGCTATATTTATCCTGATCGCTTTTATCACCATTCCCATCGTGGAAATCGCCGTATTCATCGAAATCGGCGGCAAGCTGGGCGTTTTTAACACCGTCGCCATGGTTATCGTCACCGCCTTCATTGGCACCTGGCTGTTGCGCAGCCAGGGTCTTCGCACCCTTCACCGGGCGCAGGAGAGCATGGCGCGCAATATTTTCCCCGTTTCCGAGGTGTTTGACGGCCTGTGTCTGCTGGTTGCCGGGCTGCTTTTACTGACCCCGGGGTTTGTGACCGATGCCATTGGATTTCTCCTTTTCGTCCCGCCGTTCCGGCTGTTGCTGCGCCTCTGGATCATGAAGTGGCTGTCCCGGTCCGGGCGCGCCGATATCTGGGTGGACGGCAACAATGATTTTCGCGGTGGACCCCCGAACGGCAATCGCGGCGGCGATCGCGGCGGCTCCGGGACCATCGATGGCCAATTCCACGAAATCGACCCCGATGATAAGGATGATAACGGGAAACTGCCGCCCCGCCGCTAGACCAGCACCCCTCGCGCTTGTTCTCTTCCGTGATCCATGATAGCGACGGCCACCATCACGCAGTGGAGAGACTTATGGCAGAAACCCCCATCGATCCGACAGAAGCCGGGGGCGACGGAATGGACCCCGAAATGGCCGGCCCGGCGCCGCAGATCGGAATCGACGCCCAATATATAAAAGACCTTTCCTTCGAGAACCCGCTGGGCGCGGGCGCTCCGACGGCGCTCCAGAAGCAGCCGCAGGTGGAGGTCGAGGTCACCACCAGCGCCCGCACCATGGCCGAAGGGCAGTACGAGGTCTGCCTGATCGTGCGTGGCCAGGCCGCCGCCGACGGCAACACCTTCTTTATCGTGGAGCTGACCTATGCCGGCATCATTTCTCTGGCCAATGTGCCGGAGGATGCCATCGAGCCCGTTCTGCTCATCGAAGGAGCCAGGCTGCTGTTCCCGTTCGCCCGCAATATCGTGGCGGACGTCACCCGCGATGGCGGTTTTCCGCCGCTTTTTCTCGCGCCCATCGATTTCATCGCGCTCTACCGACAGCAGCATCTGGACGAAGAAGCCGGAGAAGAAACAGCCGAGGACGCCTAATCTCCGGACTCAATAAAATCTCCCAATGTCATCCCGGACGCGACTTTTCTCCAAATCTTTGATTTGGCAAGGAAAGTCAGTGATCCGGGTTCCTGCCAGGTGGCGAGGCCGTCTGGATCCCGGATCGTAAGGGACACTTGCGAAAACCTGTAGTTTTCTGGCGTCCCTAACGTCCGGGACGACAATTGGGCACAGCCCCTAAAGCGTCGCTATCGCTGCCAGATCGGGTCGGTCAGATTTTTGAGAAAATCGGCGTGGCGCGCCTTTTCGTCATCGCTGGCGGCATGGGCCCGTGGTGTGCGGGCAACCCGCTCTATTTTGGCGGCCGCCGCTTTTTCCTGATTTACCGTCTGCAACACCAGATCGGCCTGACGCCCGCCCTTTAATTCCAGATATACCTCGGCCAGGAGCTCCGCATCCAAAAGCGCGCCATGGAGGGTCCGTGCGGAATTGTCGATGCCAAAGCGGCGGCACAGGGCATCGAGGCTGGCCGGCGCGCCGGGGAATTTCTGGCGCGCCATGGATACCGTATCGATCGCCTGCGTGGCTGGCAGCGCCGGCCGGCCCAGGCGCTTCAGTTCGGCATTGATGAACCCCATATCGAAGGACGCGTTGTGGATGACCATCGGATCGCCACCGACAAACTCGAGGAATTCTTCGGCCACCGCGGCAAAAAGCGGCTTGTTGGACAGGAACGCGTCGCTCAGCCCATGGACGTCCTCCGCCGCCGACGGCATGGCCATCTCGGGGTTGATATAGACGTGATAATGGCGCCCGGTCGCCATATGGTTGGCAAGCTCGAGGCAGCCGATCTCAACCACCCGGTCGCCATTGTCGGGAGACAGTCCGGTTGTTTCGGTATCAAGAACGACTTCGCGCATAGGCTTTCCGCATAGTGGCACATCTCGGCGGCCAGTGGGTGCCGCTCTTGGGTGACATTAGTGTGACGATCTCTCGCAGCCGGTTCAAGGTGTGTTGACGCCCAATGCCCGACTGGACCACAAAATCGGCGCGGCGGCGTTTTTCGGAATCGGGCATCTGGCGGGCCAGCGCGCCATCCAGCTTCTCGCGGGTCATGCCGGGCCGCCCCAGTACCCGCTGTTCCTGAAGAAACCGGGGAGCGGTTACCACAATGACCGCATCGCAACAGGCGGCGGTGCCGACCTCGAACAGCAGCGGCACATCGAGGACCACCATCGCCACCCGGCGGCAGGCGGCGCGGGCCAGCAACACCGCCTGGGCTTCCTGAACCAGCGGATGGAGAATTGCCTCGAGCCTCTTGAGCGCCGCCGGATCGGCGAAAACCTGCTGGCCCAGGGAAGGCCGGTCGACGGCGTTGTCCACCACCACCCCCTTGAATGCCTCACCGATGGGGCCGATAGCGGCGCCCCCGGGGCCCAGCAATTTGTGAACGATGGCGTCGGAATCGATAACCGGCACGCCCATCCTGCGAAACATGGCCGCGGCGGTGGACTTGCCCATCCCGATGGATCCGGTGAGCCCCACGATGATCACCGCACCGCCTCCAGCACATGGGTCCGCAATCGGGGCGTCACGTCCGGATCCTGGCCGAACCAGGCCTCAAAAGCCGGCCGCGCCTGATGCAGCAGCATACCGAGCCCGTCCACCACCGGGTTGCCGCGGCCTTTCGCATCGGCAAGAAGCCCGGTCTCCAGCGGCGCATAGACGATATCGGTCACCACCGCCTCACCCGGCAGCGCGTCCAGAGACAAGTCAAGCGGCGGCTGGTTGGCCATGCCGAGGGATGTTGCGTTGACCAGAAGCGCCGCGCCTTCCAGGGCGGCGTCACGATCCTGCCACGGCACGGCGGTCAGCGGCGGGCCGAATTCAGCGGCGAGGCTGGCGGCCCGTGCCGCCGTCCGGTTTACCAGCCGTATTTCCGGCGTGCCGGCATCCTGCAGAGCAACGCAGAGCGCCCGCGCCGCGCCGCCGGCGCCGATCACCACGGCCGGACCGGCGGCCGCCTTCCAGCCCGGCGCGCCGGCACGCAAGGATTCCATAAAGCCGTAGCCGTCCGTATTGCAGCCTGCCAGCGTGCCGTCCGGACGGGCGGAAATACAATTGATGGCGCCGATCCGCCGCGCGGCTTCCTCCGCCTCATCCACCAGCGCCAGGGCCGCTTCCTTATGGGGAATGGTGAGGTTGACGCCCGCCACGCCCAGGGCCGGCAGGGCGCGGATGGCCTGTTCCAGACGGTTCGGCGGCACCGCGAAGGGCACATAGGCGCCATCGATACCCTGCTGCGCCAGCCAAAACCCATGCAGCCGCGGCGACAGCGAATGGGCCACCGGCCAGCCCATAACGCCCGCAATTGTCGCCGCTCCGGTAAGGGTCATGTGCGCATCATGTCTGTAAGGAATCCTGTATCCGAAGGTAGTCCAGAAGCGGCAACAGGGGCAGCCCCAGAATGGTAAAATAATCGCCGGTTATGCGGGAAAACAGCTGCGCGCCCCGCCCTTCGACCCGATAGCCGCCGGGACCCTCCAGGACGGTGTCACCCACGGCATCGAGATAGTCTTCGAGAAAGTCGTCGGAGAAAGCGCGCATCTTCAAATGCGCCCGGTCGAGATGATGCCACACCCGCTGGCCGCCCCGGACCACGCAGACAACACTGACCAGATCATGGTCGCATCCCCGCAGTCGCCTGAGCTGCGCCGCCGCGCCGACCCTGTCCACCGGCTTGCTGAAGAGCTCGCCGTCGCATTCAAGAATTTGATCGGCGCCGATGATAATTTTTTCCGGCTGCTGGCGCGACACATAGGCGGCTTTCCGCTCCGCCAGGACATCGGCGATCTCGCCCCCCGTCGCCCCCTCGGCCAGCAGGGATTGTTTTATCTCGTCCTCGTCGATGCGGGCGGGCGCGGTCTCGAACACCAGCCCCGCGTTCTCCAGCATTTGCCGGCGGGTCACACTGGTCGATGCCAGAACAATTTTTTGCAAACCCGCCGGGATCACGAAGCGGGGGTCTTGCTAAGCGGGGCTCCATGGGGGGCGGCGATATCCAGCTCGTGATGCGCCGAATAAAGCTCGATGATTTCCGAGGCGGTTTCCTCGATGGAGCGGCGCGTCACATCAATGACCGGCCAGCGCATTTTGGCGAAGAGCTTGCGCGCCTCGCGGATCTCCTCCCGCACCCGGTCCAGCTCCACATAGTCGGTTTCCTTGCCCTCCCCCAGCATCTTCATACGCTGGCGCCGGATCTGGACAAGGCGCTCCGGTGTCGTGGTCAGCCCCACCACATAAGGCGCGACGTCGCCAAACAGAATGTCGGGCAGCGGGACACCGGGCACGAAGGGCACGTTCGCCGCTTTGATCCCGCGGTGATTGGCCAGATACATGGAGGTCGGCGTCTTGGAGGTTCGCGATACGCCGACCAGGACAATCTCGGCGGCATCCAGATGATCATAGCCCTGGCCGTCGTCATGGCTCAGCGCATATTGCATAGCATCGATGCGGTCGAAATAATGCTCGTCCAGCTGATGCTGCCGGCCGGGTTGTCCCCGGATGGTCTGTCCGAAATAGCGCTGCAGATGCGAGATCACCCCATCCAGCACATCGATACAGGGAACGCCGATACGGCTGCATTCCTTGACCAGCGTCTTGCTCAGGAGCTTGTCGATCATGGTGTACATGACGGCGCCGGGATTGGCTTCGATAGCCGAGATCACCTTTTGCATTTTGGCGGCATTGAGGACCTGGCTGTGGGTCTGGGTGTTGACCTCGATATTTTCGAATTGCACCAGACAGGCGCGTGCCAGACTATAGGTGGTCTCGCCCGTTGAATCGGAGACGAGATGAAGATGAAAAGTGCTGTTCACAACTGGCTCCTAAAAACCATGACTATGGGGATAAGTCAGAAGCTTTCCCCAAGGCAAGGAAATCTATCCACCAAAGGCAAAATACATCATCGAATTTTCCGCGCTGGAAATTGTCATTCACAGCTGTGGGCAAATAATTTAATCCCCGTTATCCCCGCTATGATTGTCTCTCTCAAAATCCTAAAAAAGGGATGCAGACAGAACTTTTCGATGGATTATCCTCAGAAATCGGCAGCTAAATTCCTACAGGGGATAAAGTCTCAAAACACATTAATCCCCATGATTCACCGCACAACTACAACAACAACATCTTTCTTATATAGATTCTTTTATGTAGAAAGCTGGGCAATCGGTGCACAAAGGAAACAGGTTTGGCCTCTTCTTCCAAACGCCTCATTCAGGTTCTGAACGGAGAAACTGTCAGCCGGCCGCCCCTGTGGCTCATGCGCCAGGCCGGACGGTATCTGCCGGAATATCGGGAAATTCGAGCCGGTGCCGGTACTTTCCTGGATCTTTGCTACAATCCGGAACTGGCCGCCGAGGTGACATTACAGCCGGTTAGGCGCTACCCGCTCGATGCCGCCATTGTCTTTTCGGACATATTGGTTATTCCCGATGCGTTGGGCCAGACAGTGGATTTCAAGGAAGGGGTGGGTCCGGTTCTCGATGCTATCAAATCCGAGGACGACTTATCCGGACTGACCACGGCGAAGCAGGCTGACCACCTGGCGCCGGTTTACGAGACCCTTGGTCTGGTCAGGAAGGGACTGCCCGAGGGGGTGGCGCTGATCGGGTTCGCCGGCGCGCCGTGGACCATCGCCACCTATATGATCGAAGGCGGCGGCAGCCGCGATTATGCCGCGACCAAGGGATGGGCTTTTGGGGCGCCGGAAGTGTTTCAGCGTTTGATCTCTTTGCTGGAAGAATCCATTGCCCGGCATCTTATCGCCCAGGTCAGGGCTGGCGCCGAAGTGCTTCAGATTTTCGATAGCTGGGCGGGGATGCTTCCAGACGGCGCGTTCGAGACATGGTGTGTGGAGCCCATCAGGCGCATCGTGGCTCAGGTGAAGGTGGTGGAACCTTATATCCCCATCATAATCTTCCCTAGGTTGGCGGGTGCCCGCTACGCCGCTTTTGCCGGGATGGAGGGGGTGGCGGCGGTCAGCCTCGATCAGACCATGTCGCGGCAATGGGCGGTGGACAATTTACAGCCGCATCTGGTGGTTCAGGGAAATCTTGATCCGGTCTATCTGGTGGGCGGCGGAGAACTCCTTAAGGCGGAAGCAGGAAAGATCCTGGAAACCTTCGGGACCGGGCCTTTCATATTCAATCTCGGTCATGGGGTGATGCAGACCACGCCGCCGGAGCATGTGGCCGAGCTGTGCGATTTCGTGACCCGATGGGATCCTGCCGCGGCCGCGGCCTAGGACCGGCCCATGGCACGAATTGCGGTGGTTCTCTTCAATCTCGGCGGGCCCGATGGTCCGGAAGCGGTGCAGCCATTCCTGTTCAATCTGTTCAACGATCCTTTCATTATGCGCCAGCCCAACCCCATCCGGTGGTTGCTGGCAAAGCTGATTTCATCGCGCCGGGCGCCGGTGGCGAGGGAGATCTATGCCCAGATCGGTGGCCGGTCGCCGATCTTTGAGGAGACCCAAAAGCAGGCTGACGCGCTGGCCGCCGCCCTGGCCGCCGCCCCGGAAGACGACGATGAGTTCCGGGTGTTTATCGCCATGCGTTATTGGAAGCCCTTCGCGGAGGAATGCGCCGCCGAGGTCAAATCCTACGATCCCGACCGGATCGTCCTGATGCCGCTCTATCCGCAATTTTCCACCACCACCACCCAGTCATTTTTAAGCGTCTGGGGGAGCGTGGCCCAGAAAACCGGTCTTGAGAAGCCGACCGCGTCGCTGTGTTGCTATCCCGAAGAAATCGGTTTTACCGGCGCGGTCGCGGCCCTGACTCGGACACAGATCGATGCCGCCGGGGATGTGGCCTCGCTGAGAATCCTGTTTTCAGCTCATGGCCTGCCCAAAAAATTCGTGGCCGCCGGCGACCCCTATCAGGCACAGGTGGAAATGACGGTTGCCGCAATTCTGGAAAAGCTGGCGATGCCGGATCTCGATCATATTATCTGCTATCAGAGCCGGGTGGGGCCTATCGAATGGTTGCGGCCCTATACGGATGATGAGATCAGGCGGGCCGGCCGGGAGGGGAAATCAGTTATCGTGGTTCCCGTCGCTTTTGTGTCCGAACATTCGGAAACCCTGGTCGAGCTGGATTTGGAATATGAGAAGCTGGCGCGGGAAAGCGGTGTCACCAGCTATCATCGTGTTCCGACGGTGGGTACCCACCCTGAGTTTATTGAGGGCCTGGCGCGACTGGTTCACCTGGCGCAATTTACCGGCATCGGGTCCAGTATCGGCGACCGTCAATGTCCCGGTGAATGCGGCGCCTGTCCCATCGAATCCGGTCTTAAATCCGGGGGAGGTGCCGCGTGATGGCTGATTGGCTGGCGAATTTTTATCCCTGGATCAAATCGCTGCACATCATTTCGGTGATTGCCTGGATGGCCGGCATGCTCTATCTGCCGCGGCTTTTTGTCTATCATTGCGACGCCCCGCCGGGGTCGGACAAGTCCGAGACCTTCAAGATCATGGAGCGCCGGTTGCTGCGGGCCATCATCAACCCGGCCATGGTCGCGAGCTTCCTGTTTGGCATTTTGCTGCTGCTGACACCCGGTGTGGTGGATTGGGCGGCCTGGTGGGTCTATGCGAAAATCGTCCTGGTTCTGACCATGGCGGGCCTGCACGGTCTGTTTTCCAGATGGCGAAAGGATTTCGAGGCCGACCGGAACACACGGCCGGCGAGGGTTTTCCGTATCGCCAACGAAGGCCCGACAATCCTGATGATTGCCATCGTCATCCTGGTGGTTGTTAAACCTGGTTGATCGAGCCGGTTTTCAACTTATTGACTTTTGACCATAAATCAGGTAGAGATCGCCCGTTACCTACGCAAGGCCCGTTTCTCAGGCCGGAAACCCACCATTTTTTGCGAGTTTTGACCGACCGGAACCCCCGCGACGTCCCACTGTTTTCCAACAGTCGCTCACAAGCACTTTCCCTTTTTTTCAACCATAAACTGCCTTCAAAAACGCCATGAACCTACAGGAACTCAAGCAGAAAACCCCTGCGGATCTGCTCGCTTACGCCGAAGATCTCAGCATCGAAAACGCCTCATCGCTCCGCAAACAGGAGATGATGTTTGCCATTCTCAAGCAGCTCGCCGAGAACGAAGTCACCATCAGCGGTGACGGCGTGCTGGAAATTTTGCAGGACGGCTTCGGCTTCCTGCGCGCCCCGGAATCCAACTATCTGCCCGGCCCCGACGACATCTACGTGTCGCCCAGCCAGATCCGGCGTTTCGCATTGCGCACCGGCGATACGGTCGAGGGTCAGATCAGAGCGCCGAAGGACGGTGAACGTTACTTTGCGCTGCTCAAGGTCGGACAGGTCAATTTCGACGATCCCGAGAAGGTCAAGCACCGGATCAATTTCGACAATCTCACGCCGCTTTATCCGGAAAGCAAATTCATCCTCGATGAAGCGAACACCAAGACCAAGGATCTGACCACCCGCATCGTCGATATCGTGTCGCCCATCGGCAAGGGCCAGCGCGCCCTGATCGTCTCGCCGCCGCGCACCGGTAAGACCATGATGCTGCAGGCCATCGCCCACGCCATCACCGAGAACAATGCCGGCGTGTATCTGATCGTGCTGCTGATCGATGAGCGGCCCGAGGAAGTCACCGACATGCAGCGCTCGGTCAATGGCGAGGTCGTGAGCTCGACCTTCGACGAGGCCGCTACCCGCCATGTCCAGGTTTCCGAGATGGTGATCGAGAAGGCCAAGCGCCTGGTTGAGCATGGCCGCGATGTGGTCATCCTGCTGGATTCCATCACCCGCCTGGCGCGCGCCTACAATACCGTGGTGCCGAGCTCCGGCAAGGTGCTGACCGGTGGTGTGGATTCCAACGCCCTGCAGCGCCCCAAGCGGTTTTTCGGCGCGGCGCGGAATATCGAGGAAGGCGGCTCGCTGACCATCATCGCCACCGCCCTGATCGATACCGGCTCGCGCATGGACGAGGTCATCTTCGAAGAATTCAAGGGCACCGGTAATTCGGAAATCGTGCTCGACCGCAAGCTGTCCGACAAACGGACCTTCCCGGCCATGGACATCACCAAGTCCGGCACCCGCAAGGAAGAGCTGCTGGTGGACAAGGCTACCCTGTCGAAAATGTGGGTCCTGCGCCGGATCCTGTCGCCGCTCGGCACCGGCGATGCCATGGAGTTCCTCATCGACAAGCTGAAGGGCACCAAGGACAACAAGGAATTCTTCGACACCATGAACCAGTAGGGTTCGGGGAAGTCCTTCAAATGCTGATAACAAACGGGGCGTCCATGACGCCCCGTTTTGCTTTATGTGGATTCGGAATTCAGGGGATGAGAACCGTCGACCCCGTCGTCTTGCGGGCCGCCAGGTCGCGGTGGGCGCTGGCGGCGTCCTTGAGCGCGTAGCGCTGGTTGACCTCGATCTTCACCGCGCCGTCCTTGACGATGGCGAACAGCTCGCGCGCCATCTTGGTGAGCTCGTCAGTAGTCACGATATAGTGGTTGAGCATGGGCCGGGTCATGATCAGCGAGCCCTTCTGCATGAGGGTCAGTGGCGCGATCGGCGGCACCGGGCCCGAGGCGTTGCCGAAGGTGATCCACATACCGGTGCGGCGCAGACAATCCAGCGAGCCTTCATGGGTGGCTTTCCCGACCCCGTCATAAACCACGGGCACGCCTTCGCCCTTGGTGATCTTGCGGACCTGCTCGACGAAATTCTGAGTGGTGTAGTTGATGGCGTGATCGCAGCCATGGTCGCGCACCAGCTTGGCCTTCTGCGGTGAGCTCACCGTGCCGATCACCGTGGCGCCGAGATGCTTGGCCCACTGGCACAATATGAGCCCGACCCCGCCGGCGGCGGCATGGATCAGGACGGTGTCGCCCTTCTGCGGCCGGTAGATGCGGCGCACCAGCATGGCCGCCGTCATGCCCTTGAGCATCATGGAGGCGGCCTGCTCATCGGAGATGCCGGCCGGGATTTTGAGGATCCGGTCCGCCGGGAACAGCCGGGTTTCGGCGTAGGATCCCATGGGCTCCGACGCATAGGTCACCCGGTCGCCGGGCTTGAGTCCGGAGACGCTGCGGCCTACCGCCTCGACAATCCCGGCACCCTCCATGCCCGGCGTAAACGGCGTCGGCAGCGGGTAAAGCCCCTGGCGGTGATAGGTGTCGATGAAGTTGAGCCCGACCGCCGTGTTGCGAATACGCACCTCGCCCTTCTTCGGATCCGGCACGTCGACCTCTTCCCATTTCATGACGGAAGGCGGGCCGGGCTTATGGACGCGGATGGCTTTGGTCATGGTTTTCTTTCGGTTGGTCGGGAGGAGAGAGGGCCGGCCCGGCTACGCGCTATAAGCGCGGATTAAGACAATGCTGATTTGAATAGCTCAGCGGTTCGGCCATTGGCAAGATCGGCGGCGTCCTTGTCATAATTGCCACCCCCTTCACGGGCGAAGGCATGGTCGACGCCGTCATAGATGTGAAGGGCGATGTTGTCGTTCTTGGCGAAGGCTTCGGCTATGGCCGCCTGGGATTCCGGCGGGCAGAACCCGTCTTTTTCCGCCACATGGAACAGGGCGGGGTTTTTGATGTGTCCGGCATAGGGCAGGTGATCGTCGATCTGCACCGGGTAATAGCCTACCGAGGCATCGGAGGCTGACTGGCACGCCATGGAATAGGCGAGGCTGCCACCGAGGCAATAGCCGACGCAGCCGACCTTGCCG
>JABJKO010000274.1 GCA_018660305.1 Rhodospirillaceae bacterium | reverse complement strand
GTGCAGAATGTCCGTGGCGGCGAACGGGAACGCACGGTGACAATTCCCTATTCCACCACATCGCTTCCGTTCCTGCGCCCGACCCGCCTGTCACTGATCCTGACCGGCGAATCGACGGTTGAGCGAAACCATCGAAAAGGCATCGAGACCGGTGGCCACCGTTGGGCGCAGTACAATGTGGATGCGAGTAAGTTGACCGGAAAAGGGCCTTATACCGCCTCAATCGAGTTGATGGCCCAGATGTTCCCGATCAATCTGATCAGCACGATTCAGGTCGTCGGCTTCGATTACGGCATCAGCCCCCGGGCGGCGGCGGATGCCGTGGTGGCCGGGCGCGAGGTTCTGGTGAAGAGGTCCCTGACGTTTAACGTGAAGTAATTGGGCAAGTTTTACAGGGGTTGTTCCTGAACCGGGATGCAGCCTTTACGACACAGCTATTCAAACTGGGAATTGGCAATGGGTGAAAATAATCGACGGCAGCTGGCAGTGACTCTGGGCGTGCTCGTCACGTTCTTGGTGGCTGCGGGCATATCGGCGCCGGCGTGGGCCTCGGGCAAAAGCAAGGGGCTGTTTCCTTTGGGGGAAACTCAGGATGTCCCCCGCCTGTCGGACAAGCCGCTACCGTTCAAGACCGTCCCTGAAAGGCCGGCGCTTCCGCTGGAACTCGGCTGTAAATTCCTCGGCAAGGGCAATCTGCCGAAAGGCATCGTGTTGCCAACCGGCGCCGTGTGGACGCCGTGCCTGTGGGTGTTCGGCACCTTCCGGACTGCTTTCCAGACCTATCAATCGGTTGGCCCCGCCGGCCGCAATACGGAAATCGCCCATCGGCTTGATCTGTTTACAAACCTGCAGCTGACAACGACTGAAAAATGCATCATTGGCATCGCGCCGATGGATAAAAACCGGTTCACCAATTTCACGCGTTATAGTTTCGAATCAAACCAGGGCCTCGAAGCGGCGCAGGATGAATTCAATATATTTGTCCGCGCGGCCTTTTGTGAGGGCGATTTCGGCTCCCTGTTCCCGAAACTTGATCCCAAGGGCACGCGGCTGATCGATTACGGTTTTTCCTTTGGCCGACAACAGATCACGTTCCAGGAAGGGATCATGGTCAATGACGTGCTGGATTCCATCGGCGTGGTCCGGAACAATCTGCATGCGCCGTTTTTCTCAAACATCCGGATCACCGGCCTGTGGGCATTTGACAGCATCGACCGGGGGACCGTGGGCAATCGCCGGCGTCTCAATGAAAGCGGCTTCTTCGGACTGTTTACCCAGGCCGACACCACGGCAAGCACCTTTGCGCTGGATCTGATCACCGTTCAGGATGACGATAACGATTCGACCGGCGGCAATGGGTATTATATCGGCCTGTCTGCTATCCAGCGCGGGTTTAATCCCTGGAACGGCATCGGCGAAATCAATACAGCCTATCGCATCAACGCATCAATTTCCGAGGATGATGACTCTCCTCAGGTGACGGATGGCGTTTTGCTGTCGGCGGAATTTTCCTGGACGCCCCATTCCTCCGACGATGTGGTCTACATAAATCCGTTCGTTGGCATCAATCGCTATTCCCAGGCCGGCCGGGAACCCATTGTCGGCGGGCCGCTGGCCGCGCTCGGCATCAATTTCGCATCGCCGAGCCTGGGCAATCATTTGTCCGAGCTCTCAAGCTTTAACACGGAAGTCGTCGGGATCGCCATCGGGTATCAGGCTTTCTGGGATAATCACCGCCGAAATCTGGTTTTCGAACTGGCCGGCGTAAAAGACAATGCCCGCGACCTGACCGACCATGATGGTGATGGCAATGACGCCGCGGCGTTTTCCGTGCAGTTTCAGCAGGCGATCGGCCAGCATTTTCAGCTGCAAATCGATGGTTTCGTTTCCGTTCTGGAGGGGCGGCAAAACGGGACCGGCGCGCGTGTTGAACTTCTGACGCAGTTCTGATCAGGGTGGGTTGCGACGCTCGATACGGGCAACGACGCCGGGCGTCAGGTTCCCGCGTGACTCCTTCGACGCATTGTGAGCGGTGGAAATAAATATGAACTGGCCCATGCTCGGAATAGTGGAAACGGCTGGTCTGATCATCATTCTGGGCGCTGCGATCCAGGTCGTGATGAGCTTCTCCGCCATCGCCATCAGAGCCGCCGGCTCGCAGCGACAGGCCGCGGCCGAGCTTGACTCATTCAAACAACGCGCCGGGATTTTGCTGGAACAGGCAAAAGTCGAACGTGACCGAACCGAATTGTCGTGGAACGGCAAACGGAAATTCCGGATCGCCCGCCGCGTTATCGAGAACGAGGCCGGTGACATCTGTTCATTCTATCTGGCGCCCCATGATGAACGCCCGGTGCCGTCTTTCCATCCCGGCCAATTCCTGACATTCGAGCTTCCGATCCCTGGTGAGCCGCAGCCCGTGGTTCGCTGTTATTCGCTGTCGGACAGCCCCCATGAAAATTACTACCGGGTATCGATCAAACGCCAGGGCGCGCCGCCCAAAGCGCCGGAAGGCACGCCTCCAGGGCTGTCATCAAACTATTTTCATGACCAGCTACAGGAAGGCGACATTGTCGAGGCCATGGCGCCGTCCGGTGGATTCTATCTCAATGAGGAATCTGAACGCGGCGTGGTTTTGATTGGCGGCGGCGTCGGTCTGACGCCTGTCGTCAGCATGCTGAATTCGCTGATCGCCCATGGCAGCAATCGCGAGATTTGGTTTTTCTATGGCATTCGCAACGGCGCCGAGCACGCCATGGCCGAACATCTGCGGGCCATTGATCGGGCGCATGCAAATGTTCATCTCGTGGTGTGTTACAGCCGTCCCAGCGAAACCTGTCGCGAAGGCGAAGACTACCATCAGCAGGGGTTTGTGTCGGTCGAGCTTTTCAAATCTCTACTGGATTCGAATAATTATGAATTTTACATCTGCGGTCCGCCGCCGATGATGGATATGGTCACCCAGGAACTCGGTGAGTGGGGCGTCCCTGAAGAACATATCAATTGCGAAGCCTTCGGGCCCGCCACGGTCAAGAAAACCCAGGAGCCGACGACCGGCGCCGATGCTGCTGCGACGGTCGAGGTCGTGTTCGCCAAATCGAATCAGACGCTGAACTGGGCCCCCGATGCGGGCACTCTGTTGGAGTTCGGCGAAGCCAATGGCATCAGGATGAATAGCGGTTGCCGCTCGGGCGGCTGCGGCACTTGCCTGACCGCCCTCAAGGAAGGCGAAATCGAATATGTGCACCGGCCGGGTAAAAAGCCCGAAGCCGGTTCATGTCTTGTCTGTATCGCCCAACCTTCGGGCCGGGTCGTTCTGGACGCGTGAACCAATCACCTGCAATATTATAGTTACATCGATTAATGAGAGTCAGTCTGGGAGATTTAGCATGAATTCGATCCGAAAGCTTTTTAAGGGCCTGGTTCTGGTTTCGGCATTCGTTCTGCTTTTCGGCGGCATGAACAGCGTGCGCGCGGCCAATGATCCGTCTAAGGTCATGGGCCCCAACGCCTGCGCCGAATGCCATAAGAATGAGGCCGAGGTCTGGAAGGGGACCCATCATTTCAAAACCTTCCGGGCTCTGCCGCGCAGCAAGGAAGCGCGCGCAATTGCCAAGAAGATGGGCGCGCGGCGTATCAAAGCGGCCAGCATGTGTCTGGACTGCCATTTTACGACCCAGACGAAGGGCGAGAAGGTAAAGGCGATCGCCGGAATTTCCTGTGAATCATGCCATTCGGCCGGAAAGAGCTGGATCAAGGTTCATAGCGGCTATAGCGGCAAGAAAAAAGCCACGGAATCCGCCGCCGAAGCAAAATCCCGCTGGGCGAAAACCGAAGCCGGCGGCATGATCCGGCCAAAGGCCATGTATACCCTGGCCAAGAATTGCTATAGCTGCCATGTGGTGCCGCGCGAAAAGCTGGTCAATGTGGGCGGGCATTCCGCCGGCAGCAAGTTTGAGCTGGTGTCCTGGTCGCAGGGCGAAATCCGCCATAATCTCTGGTACGCAAACGGCAAGGAAAACAAACTCGCCAGCACCAAGCGCAAGCGGCTGATGTTTGTTGTCGGTCTTGCGGTTGAGCTGGAAACAGCGCTGCGCGCCGTCGGCAAGGCAACCCAGAAAAAGACCTATGCCGTGAAAATGGCGCGCCGGGCCGCGACGGCCCGCAAGCGTCTTGCGGGGGCGGCTAAAATTCTGTCCAACGTTCCCGAGTTGGCGGCGGCCTCCAAGGCGGCGCAGGCCGCGGGATTGAAACTCAACAACGATGCCCAGTTATCGGCGGCGGCGGATAAGGTCGCGGCGGCCGGAATGGCGATTGCCGCGAAATATGACGGAAGCACGTTTGGCGCTATCGATAAGGCGATTCCCGGACCCGCTAAATTTAAGGGAAAGCCGGCTCGTTGAGCGCCCAATAGGGCAGGATCGGAGGCCGCAGGCTTTGACTGAAAAGGCTGGATTGTGAGCGAAGACCAGGCCGCGGGCAGGCCACAACGGTGGGATAAGCCCTTTGGTCTGCAATCCATGACGGATGCGGATGTTGATCGCGTCCTCGCCCTTCCGTCATTCGCATCCGTTGAACCGGATGAATTCCCCAAGGATTTGCCGCTTCGGGAAATTATCGCCAATGACGGCCGCATCCAGCGGTTTTCCCGTGGCGATATCATTGTCCAGCGTGGCGATTATGGCAGTTCCGTCTTCGTCATCCTGAAGGGCTCGGTAAGGGGCCTTGCCAGTGAGGAAGCGGAACGCGCGATCGCGCCGGCCGACACCGTCGCCAGGAAAAGCTGGTTCGGCGCCTTGGCTCAGCTTTGGCAAAATTCCAAAATTCCAGAATTCCGGTCGGCGGTAAAATATGAATTAGGCGCCGCCGGAGGAAAGAAGAGTTTCCGCCAAAGCGTCAACCGGGCCATCGTGGTGTCGCCGTCCTATATGGGACTCAACCGGCGTGGGCGAATGACCGGGGGCGCGTCGCCCGGTTCAAAGGAATATTGGGGAGGGAATCTGCGCTCCAACCCCGATGAGCCTGATGAAACATTCGTCACGCGGCTCGAAGATATCGATGACATCATTGCCGACTACAATACATTTCCCATCGCAGCGCCGGAAATGTTCGGCGAGCTTGCCGCCATGGCCCGGAGCCCGCGCGGCGCCACGATTTTTGCCGAAGCGGATGAGGTCGAAGTCGTTGAACTTCGCTGGCAGGCCCTGCGTGAAATCCGCCGCTGGTCGGAAGGTTTCAGCAAACGCATTGATGCGCTGTATCGGGAACGCGGCCTGATAACCCATCTGCGTTCGTCGCCGATCTTCAAGCATCTCGACGACGCCACGCTGGAAATTATCGCCGGCCAGACCCTGTTTGAAACCCATGGCGATTTCGAATGGAGCATGTCTTTTCAGCGCGCGCGCGATCGGGAAGGCCATGTTGACAGCATCATCGAACAGGAACCGGTTATCGCCGAAGAGGGCCACTATCTCGACGGACTGATCCTGATCCGGTCTGGGTTCGCCCGTGTCAGCATTGCGGTCGATCATGGACAAAAGACTGTTGGGTTCCTGGCCAACGACGATGCATTCGGGCTGGAGGAAATCGTCGCGAGCCAACGGGGCGAAAGCGATCATAAACTCCGCCGGAGCCTCCGCGCCATCGGCTATGTTGATCTACTGCGCGTGCCGATAAATCTGGTGGAACAATATCTGCTTGATGATCTGCCGTCCGGCCTTCTCGACGACTCCGTTCTGGTGCAGCAGTCCGAAATTCTCGATCAGGCATTGCCGACCGGGGACGAAACCGAAGCGGCGGAACAGCCCTTGCTGGATTTCCTGATTGACAACCGGGTGATCAACGGCACCGCCACGATGTTGATCAATACCGATAAATGCGTCAATTGCGATGATTGCGTCCGGGCGTGTGCGGCCACCCATGACGGCAATCCGCGTTTTGTCCGCCATGGGATTGCCTACCGGAATTTCATGGTCGCAAATGCCTGCATGCATTGCGTCGACCCGGTCTGTTTGATCGGCTGTCCGACCGGCGCCATCCATCGTAGCACCACAGTCGGCAATGTGGTGATCGACGACACCACCTGTGTCGGATGCGCGACCTGTGCGACGTCGTGCCCCTACAACAACATTCGGATGGTCGAAACCAGGGATTCCAGCGGCGCGTTGATTGCCGACGATCAGTTCATGCCGATCGCCAAAGCGACCAAATGTGATTTGTGCGCCGGTCAGCAAGGTGGCCCGGCATGCGAGCGGGCCTGTCCCCATGATGCTCTGACGCGAATGGATATCCGTGATTCGAAGGCGCTTGGCGAATGGCTACATCGTTGACAGTCGCATCCCGCAGACGGTGGCGCAACCTGGCCATAACGGCGGTGGCGGTGGCGGCATTCGGCTGGATATCGATCCTTTATGCCGATGCGCTGCGCCAGCATGAATTCCTTGATGGCTGGGCTTTGGCCGCTGGGATGATCGTTCTAGCCGGGTTTAACATGCGCAAGAAGCTTCCCATGCTGGCCCTGGGCAAGGCGTCAACCTGGACCCAGATCCACATATATCTGGGATATTTTACGGTTTGCATGTTTCTGCTTCACACCGATTTCGAAATACCCATCGGCGCCTTGAACTGGGCTCTGTGGGCGGTGTTCCTGATTGTGGCGCTTAGCGGTCTTGTCGGTCTTTTCCTGTCGACTTCAATTCCGCCGAAGCTGGAACGAGGCACGGAACGCATTTTACTGGAACGGATCCCCGGATTTCGCGCTCAATTGGCGCGCGAGGTCGAGGAACTCGCCATGCGGTCGGTGGTCGATGAAGCGTCCCTGACCATTTCCCATTTCTATACGGATACGTTGCATCATTTCATGAGACGCCAGCGCAACCGGTTGGATCATCTGCGCGGGTCACCCCGTCAGCTAAGCCGGATTCGGCAGGATATTGACAATCTGAAACGGTATCTTGACCCCAAAGGGGTCGAGATATTGCAGGAAATTGAAGACCGCGTCGTGGCCAAGGATAATCTGGATTTCCACTATGCCCATTATATGGCCCTGCGGTTATGGCTGTTTGTTCATATTCCAGCCACCTATAGCCTGATCATTCTTGCCTGCGCGCATGTCGCCACCGTATATGCATTTTCGACCGGGGCGCCGTGATGCGCATACTTCAGCAATTTGATTTTCGCGCCAGCAATTACGAGCGGCCCAACCAGAAATGGATTTGTGGACGAACTCAACTGGGCGACCCCTGTCGAATCGGTCCCGATGGCAAGGGCTGCTGTCAGGCGACCTTTGAGTGTGAGCCCCGGCGCGACGACGACCGTTGGGAGTGCACCCGACCGCCTATTGCCGGCGGGGCCTGTGATATGGGACCGCTGCCCGACGGGACCTGTTGCCGGACCATCCCTACCTGTACGCCGCGCCGCAGCCTGCGGGC
>JABJKO010000236.1 GCA_018660305.1 Rhodospirillaceae bacterium | reverse complement strand
TTGATTGCCTTGGTCGCACCGGTCTGTCGTGTCTGCGATTTCTGTTTCATCTTCATTCCCCTACGGGTCATTACGATGAACCAGAAATCCTCTCTTATGCAATGCCGCTAGTTTGTTCCATAGGCGCTGACGTTAGACAGGCAATTACGGAGAAGCCAGGCGCAACTTCGAGAAGCAAGAGACGCCGCCGAAGCGGCCAACATGGCCAAGAGCGAATTTCTTGCCCGCATGAGCGATCAGCTCCGGACACCGTTGAAATCGATCGTCGGCTTTGCCGAGATTATCGGAGACAGGAGCCTTGGCGATTCCGCGTGGGAACAATATGCCGAGTATGCTCACGATATCCAGGACAGCGGATCGATCCTCCTCGAGATGATCAATGACATTCTCGACATCTCCAAAATCGAGGCGGGGAAATATGTGCTAAAGCCCGAGCTCGTCGATTTATCCCAGGTCGTCGCTGAGCTGTCCCACCAATTCGAAGATTCGTGCGCCGAAAAGGGCATCGTCATTGGGCACGAACGGTCAGAAGAACCAGTCGAGGCGTTCGCGGATCCCCGGGCGGTGCGGCAGATTCTGACAAACCTTCTATCCAATGCGGTAAAGTTTACCCCGGCGGACGGTCGAATTTCCGTGTCGGTGCAAACCGCGCCGGACTCGGTAACGCTGGCTGTTGCTGACACAGGCTTCGGTATCGCCGAAAGTGATGTGCCCAGGATTCTAATTCCTTTTGAGCAGGTCCAGCGTGGTAAAGCGCCTTCCGAGCAGCAGGGAGCCGGACTTGGACTGGCGATCAGCAGTTCATTGGCCGAAATGCAGGGCGGGACATTACGCATCGATAGTACCGAGGGTTCGGGAACCACGGTATTCGTGACCTTCCCGACCGCCGGTCAAACCCACTAGCACAGTGTCCAGCTAAATTGCCAGCGGTTGCCTGCGGAGGCACGCCGCATTGACGGCTGCGCCGTCCCATGCTTCCGTCTGCCTTAATGCAATGTCGCCTTTCGGAACTATAATCTGTCAGGTCGGCAAATTGTCCGAAACGCAGGAGGAAGTGTCATGAGCGTCGCCCGTCACCCGAGACCCCCGGAGTTGGAAAATGCCAGCCTCGACGAAATCATGGACACCTATGTGGGACGGTTTCGTGACAAGGTCCCCGACTGGGAAGCCTTCGAAGATGCCAAGATCGAGGGCTTCAAACGGGCCCAGCATCGCTTTATCGGCGCCGGCGGTTCCGGTAAGCACGAGGATCCCAACTGTATTCCCGCACGCGCCCATACGCTCAGTATTATGTATGTGGAGCCTGGCCAGGGTAATGCCCCTCATACCCACGAAATCGAAGAAACTTTCTTTGTGCTCAAGGGCCTGCTCGAAGTGTTTGTCGAAGATGAAGACGGTAACCGGCGGACCACGACACTCGGGCCATGGGAATGCGTCTGCTGCCCGCCCGGTGTGATCCACGGCTACGACAATAACAGCCTTGAGCCGGTCTGGTTCCAGGTCATGCTGGGCCGCGGTCAGCCGGAGACCATGGGCTATGCCGACGATAAGCTTTATGAGCGCCGGGACGCCCATCTGAAGGAAGTCAAATAGCTTAAACCGGTTCTATGCCGAGTCTTTGGTCGCGATTGCGCAGCCAGGCGATGATGGGTAGCGCAAGGACGATCATCCACGACTTGCCGACGATCTGGCCGGCCAAAAAGTCGAGACTGCCGAAGGCGAGATAGAGAAAGACGATACTGTCGACCACCAGCCCCACCAGGCCGCTGGCAAACACGGCCAGCACCAGCCGGCGGCGTTGCAGCGGTGTATAAACCGCGCAATCGGCCAGCTCCGATAGCAGGAAGGCCGTGCCCGAGGCGATGACCAGCGCTGGCGGTGCAAGTCCCGCCGATAGAGCAGCACCGGCGAGAATAGCGGCGATTGTCCAGCGGATTCCGAGACGCCGCTGCACCAGATCGCGCAGTACCAGCGCGAGGCCAATCATCAACACCCCGCTCGGTGCCATCAGGCCGGGGGCGACCGGGATCAGACACGGTCCGTTCGGTACGCAAGTCGTTCCGGCATTGCCAATCAGCCAGTTTGCCGCCGGGATGCACAGCGCGAAGCCGGTGAGGAATACATAGCCTTCAAAGCGGGCCTGATTATCTGTTTGAGTGGTCATTCCTTTACCAATGATGCCATGAAATCTGTATACCCCCGGGCGCGTAATTCGCATGCCGGACAGGCGCCGCAGCCATAGCCCCATTCGTGGCGTTTGTCACGATCGCCGAGATAGCAACTATGCGTCTGCTCCAGGATTAAGTCCACGAGCGGCTCGTCTCCCAATTGTCTGGTGAGTGCCCAGACCGTCGCCTTGTCGTGCCACATCAATGGTGTGTGGAGGACGAAGTCGCTGCCCATCCCCACATTGAGTGCCACCTGCATGGCCTTGATCGCGTCGTCCCGGCAGTCGGGATAGCCGGAATAGTCGGCTTCTCCCATGCCGCCGATGAGATGCCGGATGCCGCGCCGATAGGCGAGGGCGGCGGCCAGCGTCAGGAACAGCAGATTGCGCCCCGGCACGAAAGTGTTGGGCAGGCCGTTTTCGGCGAGGGAAATTTCCGTCTCGCGGGTAAGCGCCGTATCGCTGATCTCACCAACAACCGGAATTTGGAGCATATGGTCGTCGCCGAGCCGGGCACCCCAGGCGGGGAAATCCGCCTGCAGGGCATCCCGTATCCACTGCCGGCAATGAAGCTCCACGCGGTGGCGCTGTCCGTAATCGAATCCGACGGTCTCCACCGTGTCGAACCGGTCGAGGGCCCAGGCCAGACAGGTGGTGCTGTCCTGGCCGCCGGAAAACAGAACAAGCGCTCGGGTTGGTACGGTCATGCGCTTTGACTACAAGCAGTTTCGGCGTTGTGCAAGGTGTCGCTTCCAACCCCCGCCCCGGCAACGGATGACAGGCAAAAAATAGTCGCCTATAACGCTTTACGGGAATCCCACCCGGGAGGGTGGGGAGACAAAGAAAACGTAGGAGAGGTTGGGATGCTGCGTCTTTTAATTGCGCTACTTCTTCCTTGGTTGTCGTTCTTTTTCATCGGCAAACCGGTTCAGGGTATCATTTGCATCATCTTGCAGATTACGGTGATCGGCTGGATTCCGGCGGCAATCTGGGCTGTGTATGCGCTGAGCCAGTACAACACCGACAAGAAAATCGCCGAGACTCAGAACTGATCCTGAGCAGACTTTGACCCCGATCCAGGCGTTCACCGAGGCGTTGCATGAAAAATAATGTGGTTTCAACCATCGTTAAGCTTGCGATCCTGTCGCTGTTGGTCGGGTTTGCCCTCGCCTTTTTTGACGTTGATCCGCGTAATCTGCTCACCAGCCTCGGCACTACGGTGGTGGAGATTTACGAACTCGTTCTGCGGTTCCTGCGCTGGGCCATCAAATACGTCCTGCTCGGCGCCGTCGTTGTGCTGCCCATCTGGCTGGTCTTCTACCTGATCAATCTGGCAAAACGAAAAAAGAAGGGCGGATCGTAATCCGCTCTTCTGTTATCGCTTAAATTTTTACGGATTTGGCGGTCCATAACCCGGGTGATCGGGTGGCGGCTCGTTCACCGTCAGCACCGAACGGCCCTCGAACCGTTCCTTCCAGCGATCGATCACCTCCGGATTAAACACATTGTTGGGCACCTGGCCGCCCAGCGCCTGCAGTACCGCATCGGTTGCCCACTTATAGCCCGGCCCGAGGCCACTGGCCTGGTTGGATGACACCATATGGGGCGACATGGTGATCTTGTCGGGCACATCGCGTAGCGGTGAGTCCGCCAGCAGGGGCTCGTCCTTGAAGGCGTCAATGGCGGCATAGGCGATCACGTCGTTTTTGAGCGCATCGGCCAGGGCATTTTCATCCACATTGGCGCCCCGTGAGGTGTTTACGAAAATGGCCGTCGGTTTCATCTTGGCGAAACGTTCGGCATTCATGAGGTTGGTGGTTTCCTTGTTATTGGTGCAATGCATGGTGACCACGTCGGACTCCGCCAGGAGCGTATCCATGTCCACCTTTTCGACGCCCTTCAGGATGAAACGCTCGTCGCTGATATAGGGATCGCAGGCAATGATCCGCATGCGCCACGGGGCAAACAGCTGCGCGACCCGCGCACCGATACGACCCAGACCGATGATGCCTAGCGTAATTCCCGGGTAATCGTCGGTGGTACGACGGCCGAGATAGCTCCCCATGAGGTTGGGGTCGCGCCACTTGCCGGACTTGACCTGGGCGTCGCGCTGGCCCAGTTTTTTGACCGATGAGAGGATGAAGGCCACCGTGCCTTCCGCGACACCGTAGCAGTTGGATTCGGTCGGGCCATGGGTGACCAGAATGCCAAGCTCGGTGGCGGCCTCCACGTCAATATCGTCGGTGCCCACCGTGCATTTGGCGACGATCCGGAGATCGGGATTGGCTTCCATGATTTTTCGTGTGATCGGGCTCGATCGGATCGAAGTGCCGAGCAACGCATCGGATTCCTTGGCGAAATCGATCATCTCTTCTTCATTGTTACCCTGCGGCGTGTGCCAGTCCGCTTCGCCAATGGTCAGATCGCAGCCATATTTTGCCAGCTTCTCATTGCATTCCGCGGCACCGTCGGGTTCCGCGAAAATAAAGATTTTAGGATCGCTCATTTAACCAATCTCCCATACATCCCGGATCGTCCTGTATCCGGGTTAGTTTGTGGATTATTGCGATGGGAGAATTCTATCAGATCGCGTGCCGCACGCCACCGCTAGAGACGGTTCGATGGTCAAAAGTATCGTGGCGAAAAGTCACTGCCATCTTTTTGAGGCCGGTTAGGGATATGCACGTCGAATTTATATTTCCGGCATCCGTTCGATTTCCATACGAGGTATTTTTCGCGCCACCTAATGATGTAGATACGGCCGAATATTTTGTAACCGAGCCGATGGATCGACCGCAGCGATTCGTAATTTCTGGCATCGACGACGGAGACGATCCCCCGGTGCCCACGCTCGCTATAGGCTAGCAGGGCCCGCGCCATACCAATTCCGTGCAGGCTTTGGCCGCGATGTGCAACGGCGGTATAGCCTTGATACATGTAAACGTACGGCCGATCGAAGCTGAGTATGGCGAGGCTTGGCAACGTGCTGGTGGCGTTCGTGTACCAACCATAGCTGGCAAGGTCACCGTCCTTCAGAAGTGCATGACAGGCATCGCCCTTTGCGAATATCTGACGGACCAGATGTTTTTTCATATCGGTGTCGGCGGTCTCGAGGAATTGTAGACACTCCTGTTCCCTCAAGAAGCATTCCTCGTAGCCGGGGGGGAGCGTGAGAAGGTCTCTGTTCACCGTTTCGGTAGTCAGGACCATGCATTTCAAGGCATCCACGTAGACGAACTGCGCCAATAATCTGACAAGTGATTTTTCGGCAAATTCACATACCGACATCCGGGTCACCTGGTGGAGGACAGCGCTCAGCTTCATGACATCGTGGCTCCGGTACTATTGCCTCTTCTGTTGACGGTGGTCGTCGGGTTCAGCCTCTTAGGCGTATGGTAAGGATTGCGCGGCAAAGTCTTTAGCGGAGTCGGCCCGGTCCCTCTGCTCATCAACGCACAATAGACAGATTCTCCGCCTAGTTTGTTAACGGTTTTGCCTAGTGGTCCATCCTGTACCGACTAACGCCCTGGCGTTCGACATCGCGGAAAGCCCAAGCGCCTTTTTGGCGTTGGAGAAGGACTGGCGCGACCTCTTTACCCGTGCGGTGTCGCCCAGCTATTGCCAGTCGTTCGACTGGCTGAGGGCGGCCTGGGACAATGTAGCTTCCGGAAATGGCTGCAAGCTTCACATCGTCGTCGGCCGGCGAGAGGGGCGCGTGGTCCTTATTTGGCCGTTGATAATAGACGATTGGCAGGTCCGCCTGCTGGCGTCGGACAAATTGGAATACCGGGGTTTGCTGGTGGAGGAGTGCACCGCGGCAGATTGCTGGGTTCAAGAGGCGTGGGCGTTCGTTAAAAATATCAAGAACGTGGATATTTTTCTGTTTCAGGACGTACCATCGACATCTCCTCTGGCTCGGCTATTGGGCGCGGAAGAGCAGCGCTGCTGGAAATCAGAAACCGGTTCAGCCGCCATTCGCCTCGGTGGATTTTCTTCGTGGAACGACTATGCAGTGACCCTGCCAAAGAAATTGCTGAGCGATCAGCGACGGCAATGGCGCCGAATTGCGGCAAATGGTGCGCCGGTGCAGTTCAATATCCTGGACTCGACGGACGAGATTGAAAAAAACATCGACTGGATCTTTCATCACAAGATGGCTTGGCTTGCTGAAAAGGGGTTAAAGCCAGTCTCCTTCGGGTCGGCGGAACACCGTGCTTTCGTCCGCGACACAGTGATGACCGCGCGCAGTTCCGACGGCGCACTTTTGATGGGCAATTTATCGGTGGGAGATGTCACGGTTGCCGCCGGCTTCGGGTTCTTGTATCGGGGCGCCTTCACCTTTTACATGTTTACCTATGATTTGGCCTGGCAGACCTATTCGCCGGCCAGATTGTGGCTGGAAGAATTTATAACGTGGTGCATAGACAACCACGTAGCCTCGTTTGACTTCATGCCGGGCGACACCGGATATAAAGGTATCTGGGCAAATGATGAAATGGGTGTGACGGATTTTATGATTCCGGCAAGTATACGCGGGTCCACAATCGCCAACTGGCATGGCCTGGCAGTGGCCAAATGGGTGGATCGGGCGTGGATCAAGGCCGCTTTCCATATTCTACCAATCAGATGGCAAAGATGGGCGAGAAGACTCTTTCGCGCCTATCCCAACTATGCTGGACGGATTGTTAGGTCATGACCGTTCGTGACCAGTGCCCCGGTCAATTCCGAGAGGTCCTTTAATTTTTCCAGCCGGGCGACGAGATCTATGATCTCCCGGACCTTGTCGGCCGGCCAATCCACGGCGGCGGCGCAGCCCTCGAATTTTTCGGCCACATCCTCATAGGACATGGGCGCTTCCGTACTACCGCGGGCGAAGTCGGCCCGGCCGTTATGGCGGGTCCCGTCGGTCGTGGTGACTTCGATGAAGCTGGTCACGTTGCTGTAGCCGGGTTCAACCGTGTCATAGGTATCGTAGGTAATGCGCCCGATCATATCCTTGATATCCGGTCTGTTGACCACCGTATCGGTAAATTCGGGCAATCCCGCGCGGCCTTCCACCAGCAGCACCGCCAGACAGAACGGCATACTGAAGCGCGCCTGTTTTGCGTCATTTGGCCGGTTATGGATGAGCGTGCTGGCGAGGCGCGGGTTGGTGGTCACGCGTACGCTCTGCACAGTCTTCGCGGTAAATCCGTGTTTCGCCATCAGATCGGTCAGCAGGGTCATGGCCGGATGGGTCAGTGATCCGCTGGGATAGGGCTTGATCCAGGCGCCGGGGTCGGTGATCGCCCAGGGGGCGCCCAGACGATTATGGATGGCGTCGGGTAGATAACCGCCACCGGCTGCCTCGAAAAGCCCGAATTTACCCTCGATGATGTTGGGTCCGCCGGTCAGCCCGTCCGCCGCGAGTTCGGCCGCGACGACACCTCCCTCGGCGGCAAAACCGGCATGGGCCTGTTCGGTCATGGACCCGAAATTCGCCCGCAGGCCGCCGGCCCGCGCCGTGGCGATGGCCAATGCATGCCCGATACCCGCAACATCAAGCCCGAGAAGCCTTGCCGCGGCCGCCGTGGCGCCGAAAATGCCCAGCGTGCCGGTGGTGTGGAACCCACCGGCATAGTGTCGCTGATCGATGGCGTGGTTCAGCTTGCAGGCGACTTCCATACCCATGTGAAAAGCTTCGACCAGGGCGCGCCCCGACAGCGACCTGTCTTCGGCGATGGCCAGCGCCGCCGGCAGGGTGCCCGCCGACGCATGGATGCCGCCATTGCGGTCAGGGCTCGGCTGCGGGCTGGTATCGTCGAAATTATCCACATGCATGGACGTCCCGTTAACCAGCGCGGCCAGCGAAGGGGCGGTCTTGAGGGACGTCCCCAGAATTGATGCCGTGCCGCTGGTGCTCAGGCGTTCTGCCTGCCGCCTTACAATTCGGGTGGCGGGATCGTTGCTGCCCGATAGCGCCAGTCCCAGCGTATCGAGGAGATGCACCCGGCCACGCTCCTGCGCCTGGGGGGGGATGGCATCCAGCGGCGTATTGGCGACAAAGGCGCAGATTTCATCGGTAAGGGGACAGGCGCCTGGTTGATCGTTCGACATTATGGCCAAATTCCAAGGTTAAAATTGGCCTGACCGTCTCATGCTCTTAACGATTTGCCAATTGTTCAGGCACAGAATCGGTAACTTCCGAATGACATTAAATCAGATCGAGAATTGTCATGTCTGGAACCACCGAAATATACATCTGCAAGCCTGGTCAGGAGATCAGGCAGGGCAAGCTGGAAACCAGCGATACGGTGACCTCCCGTGCCGCCGCAATGGCCGATGCAACGCTCCGTACCAAGGCCGATTCATCCATCGCCGTGATTGCCTATTATGCGGTGGACGATAATGGTCAGGTCGAAGATCTCTATACATTTGGGGCGTCTCCCGAGGCAAAAAGCTCTCCGCGTTCGGCACCGTCGGGGGCCAAAGCCAGTATCGCCAAGGGAGGCCGGAAGAAAGGTGCCCCTAAAAAGTCGTTTTTCGGAAAATTACGGGCGGTCTTCGAAGCCTGAATTTGGGCTTTCAACGACACAAATTCAGTGATCGTAAGGATCATATTCCGCCTGGTCATGGCACCGTCCGATTCAGGAATACATTTTGGCCGAATTTTCTATCTGCTTAACTTTTTGCCAAAAATTTCCGGGCACGCTAAGACCGGCGCAAATCAATAAAACAAGTTGTTGGCATGATGTCCGGTGCTACAGAAATCTATATTTGCAAACCGGGTCAGACGATCAAGGAGGGGGCAGTCGTCTATAGCGACATAGAGACCCGCGGTGAGGCGGAGGCGGATGCGGCGTACCGAATAAAGAACGATCCGGGCATCGCAAAAATCGCCTATTACGCCGTCAAGGAGGACGGCAGTTTTCGCAGCCTGTACAGCGTCGACAACCCCCATGCCCCTAAAGTCCCGAAAAGCCAGTCGCTGATGATGGATGAGCCAAAAGAGCGCCCGGTTGCCGAACGGCCACCAACCCTCCTCGGGCGTATCCGCGCTGTATTCGAAGAGGATTGAGAGAGGTTCAGTCGTCATCCAGCGGGATCGTACCATCCCGCGTCTCCATTTCGATGACCCAGAGGTCCGGATCGCGGTCCACCGCCCGGCGGATATGCTCGTCCGCCTCGCGCTCCTCGATGATGTCTTCCTTATGGGCCGGGTACCAGGACAGCTTGCCGTCGAGATCGCGCATCTGCGACAGCAGGCGGCAGCCGATTCCGGCCTGATAGACCTTCAGCATGACGGTGCCGCCCATCTTCTCGCCTTTGTGGATGACCACCGTCGGAACCGCTGCGACAGAACAGCGCCTCAGATGGGCATCGACCCAGATGTGCGTTGGAAGGCGTTCCTCGGTCATGGTCGCGGGGCGATGACCGAAATCAGCCCCAGGGACCGAGCAAGGGCTCACCCATATAGCTGTCCGATGTAGCGTCGATGGCATCGGGCCACTGGCCTGGGGTAACCTTGCGGCGCTGGTCGGTGTCGCGGGGTCTGCCGTCCCAGCCCACCTGCTCCATGGTCGCATATAGCTGGATCAGCTGGCCGTCCGGATCGACGACAAAGGCGGTGTAATCGATCCCCGGATAGAGTTCCTGCGGTATATCCTCGCGCACCTCGCAGCCCTGTTCGCGGAAGAACGAGACCGCGTTCTTAAGTTGCTGGTAATTGGCCAGCCTGACCGCGAAGGCAAAGAGCTGGGAATCCTCGCGACAGCCGAGCGCCTTGCGGAGTGCGATGGGATAGAGCGCCATGGAATGGTGCTCGGTGTTGTTGCGCAGGAAGATGCAATGATGCCCCTGGTAATCCACCGTTTCGGTCTCGATGAACCCCAGCGTGTCGCGATAGAAGGCCAGTGCCGCATCCATATCCTCGCAGAACAGCCGCACCGGGCCGATCTTGGTGATCTTGAATGGCCGCCCCAGCAGGATGCCGTTGACGTTGAATTTTTCTTCCAGGGGTTCGGCATCGCGGTAGCCCGACAGAATCTCCGAGCCGCGGTCCAGCGCGTCCTGCACTTCACGATATTCCGAGATCTGCGGCAGATCGGGGATCTCGCGGAACTCCCGGTCATGCATGTCCCATGGCTTGGAATGACCATTCCAGCCGATCTGCTCGATGCCGTAATACAGTTCATTCTGGAACCAGTCGGCATCCATGACATAGGTGTGCCAGTTGGAGCCCGGCATGTCCCGACCGGCGCGGGTAATGTTCGACCCCCTTTCGGTCAGCCAGGCATTTGCGTTGACCACTTCTTCCAGACTGCCGCATTGCCAGGTGATCTGGTTGACGGTGATGCTCTCCTTCCAGCGTCCGAGCTTGTCGTTGGCGCCGCGGAAACGGTGATTATAGAGCACGAAGGCATGGTGATCGTGTGAGTAACGGAAAAAAAAGCCTCTCAGATCGCCGAATTGTTTGAATTCCTCGGGGACTTCGCGTCCCTCGGGATACTGGTCGCGGATATCGACGATCTTGAACCCCAGCAGCGCGTGGTAGAAATGCAGTGCCTCTTCCATCTTGATGGCGTTGATGCCGAAATGACCCAGCCGTCTGATCTTGAACGGCCGGTCCAGCAGCACGCCGCCGACATTAAATTTTCCATCCATTGAATCGAGCATGAGGCGTCTCTCGTCGAGTGTGTCTCTTTAGCTAATTTGTCTAGCTCGACATCACGGATTTTCTGCCGAACCACCAGAAGATCAGAATCAGGGGTGTCAAGAGGATGGTCATGACGAGTGTCACCCCCGCTGCCAGGTTGGTGGCGCCCGATTGCCAGTAGCTCCAGATCACCGCGGGCAGGGTCAGATTGTCTTGTCCGACCAGAAACACGGCAACTGTCAGTTCGCGGTAGACCAGGATCGCGGACCATATCCAAACAGACATCAAGGTCGGGCGCAAAAGCGGAACGAGGATGCGCCATGACGTTCTGACGGCGGAAAGCCCGGCCGTATGCGCGGCTTCCTCGAGCTCCTTATGAATTTGAAGAAGCGCGCTGTTGATTGCCCGCGTGGCAAAGCTGATGCGCGTTATCACGTAGACGATCGCGATGAGCGTTACAGAGCCGTAAAGCGGCGCGATGCCCTGGAGAACGAACAGGGCCAGGAGAAGCGCGGCAATGGCGAGAATGACCTCGGGCAGTGCATGAGGCAGGAACGCGCCAAATTCGAGGAGATAGCGGACTCTGCTTCGGCTTCTTACGATAAGCCAGGAAATGGCGAATGCCAGCACCAGCGTTAAAGCCGGCACGGTAAGAACCAGGATGGCGGTATTCTTCATCCCTCTTAAGACCAAGTCCCAGTCCATGGCTTCCATGATATTTGTAAGGGACATCAGCCCGAACATTTTCGCGGAGGGCGGCGCCAGATAAGGAACGAACGCCGCGTAGGCGATGAGCAGGAGCGGCACCAGCTTGGCGGCTAGGACGTAAAACGCGATGAAGCCCCAGGCAGCATATCCCCAGTTACCAATTTCGATGAGGGTGGGCCGGTACCCCTTGCCGGTAACCACACCGTATTGGTCGCCTTTGCGCAGGACGCTGCTGTACCACCATGTCAGAAGCACAGCGACAAGGATCATCATGACACCCAAGGCAGCCGTGATCCCGTGCTGGGCCAGCTCTTCATCGCCTGGGTTGGTCTTCTGAAAGATATAGGTGCTGAGCAGGTAAACCCGGGAGCCCATTCCGATAATCGCCGGAACGTCGAACGTCGCTATCCCGATGACGACGATATAGATCACCGCCGCAAGGATCGCGGGCATGGCGAGCGGCAGCGTTATGCGGCGCAATGTGGAGAAGAAACCCAGACCGTGGATTCCCGCCGCCTCTTCGAGCGACGGATTCATGGAACGAAACATCTGGGCGGTGAGGATGAAGCCCAAAGCCGCCAGGCTGAGTCCCTGGACGAAACCCATGCCAATGGGGGTTGCGATGTTAAGAGGCGCTTCGGAAAAACCAAAAATCTGGACCGCCCACCGGTTGAGGAAGCCGATCCGTTCATGGGCCAGAAAGGTCCACCCCATCGCGGTGTAGATACCCGGGATCAGCAGACCCAGCGTCATGATGACATAGATCCAGCTCTTGCCCCGCAGGGTTGTCCGTTCCGTAACCCACGCGATCGGCAGACCTATCACCATGGCGACCAGCGTCGCCGTGATCGAAAATATTATCGTGTTTGAAACTGCTTCAAGGAATATAGAATCGTCGAAGACGTCGACGTAATTGCTTAACGTATAGGTGGCGTCCGATGTCCCCAAAATGCCAGTCTGAAAGCTGATCCATATAAGGACCGTTACCAGCGTCATGATGACCAGCATCGGTAACGCGGCAAGCGCGATCAGCGTTGGTGATGAGTTCGAATTCACGACGGACCTCTATGGCTGGGCGGACAGGCGTCGGACCAGAGCAAGTCGGGGAGCGATGCTCCCCGACTCACGTTCACGGTTGATACTTCGGCTTACTTCTTCTTGCGCTTCGCCTTGAGGATCTTCTCGAGGCTCTTGCGGTACTTGCGGTAGCCACCCTGCTTGCCCAGCCACTGGGGCGAGTTCATGACGACTTTGGCGCCGGCATCCTGGGCCGCCAGCAGGCGCTTCCGCATTTGCGACTCCGGATAGACAGGGAGATCAAGCCCGGCCTTCTGCCACATCCATTTCTGGCCTTCCACGCTATGCAGATACGCCACGAACAGCGCCGCGGCGTTGGGCGAACTGGAATTCACCGGCACCGAACCGTAGCGCGTATGCGAGATAACGGCCTCTTTCATAAGTGCGTATGCAATCGGCTCCCCGCTGCCCGAGTTATGGGCACGGTTCACATACTGGTCGCCGCAACTGAAGACCAGCATGAGAAACTCACCGCTGGTCAGACGGTCCACCGACCCGCAGCGCATGAGACCGCCGATTTGGTTGGTCAGCCGCTTGGTGAATGCCATCATCCTATCGTTGCCGAGCACGTCAGGCATACCGAATTCGCGCATGCCGGCCGCATAAGGCGTGGACGCGATCTTGCCCTTGAATTTGGGCTTGAAGACATCCTCGAACGATTTCGGGATATCGTCGCCCTTGACCATGTCGGAATTATACATGATCCCGACCAGCGAGCCGCCTGAGGCCAGCGAAAAGCCGCCCGGGGAAACCGGATCAAAGCCCTTCCACTTGAGTGGCTGCCGATCTAGATAGGCCAGCCAGTTCATTTTGCGCAGGATCCCGACCTTGCCGCCCTTCAGCGCGCCACCGGCGTTGCCCCAGATCACATCGGTGCTGCCCGGCTGCCCGGCTTTCACCTCGCGGGTGACCTTTGCAATCATCCGGGTCATGGACGGGCCCGGGGTAAACTTTGGTTTGATGTTCGTGCCGTATTTCTTGTTCATGGCGGCGACGACGTGTTTGAATCCCTTGCCGCCAGCTAGGCTGCTTGAGGACCACATGGCGCGTAGCGTGGTTTCCTTCTTTGCGCCGGCAATCAGTTCGGCGAGAGTCTTGGGCGCATCCGCCGCTGATGCGGTGCCCATAGCCAGCATGGCTGTAACGGGAATGAATGCTACGGCCTTTAAAGCCGTAAACTTGCTTCGTTTCTTAAACATAAACTTGTCTCCTTTGCTACCGTGGATTTGGTGTCTTTCTTCCAAACTCAAACATATGGTCTTATCATCGTATTATATATTCATATTCTTACATCAAACTGTCTTTTACTTCGTGTTTCACTGGTTACGCATTCGCCATCGATGTCTCAATAAACTTGGTGTTATTGTCATCCGCGGGGAAAACCATGAGGTCGGCAGGGTCAACAGCGATATGCAATTTATCCCCCTGTAACTTGGGAGCAATCCGACTCTTCCCCACCAGGTTAGAGTTCGCGGCATGGGCGTCAAAGGTGTATTGGTCGCCGAGGAAAATTTTGTTCTTTAGGTCGGCCAGAAAATGATTGGGTTTTTCGCTGAATGTTTCTTCGGAAAAGCCCATATGTTCAGGCCGGAAACCAATCCAAACATTCTTTCCCGTTATGGAATCCGGTGATACTGAAAATTCCCCAATGGCGGTTTTCACCAAATTGCTCTCGGCCGATTCCAACTCGCCCGGCAACCAGTTCACGGTTCCGAAAAACTCTGCAACCTCCGGACAATTGGGATTCCGGTAGAGGTCCATGGGCGACCCAAACTGCAACAGCTTGCCGAAACTCATCACGGCGATCTTGTCCGCTATGGCCATGGCTTCAATCTGGTCATGGGTCACGTAAAGAACGGTCGCCTCCAGCTGTTTGGCGAGGTCGCGAATTTTACCCCGGACTTCCTCCCTCAGGCGGGCGTCCAGGTTACTCAGCGGCTCATCCATCAGCAAAACGC
>JABJKO010000273.1 GCA_018660305.1 Rhodospirillaceae bacterium | reverse complement strand
TTGATTGCCTTGGTCGCACCGGTCTGTCGTGTCTGCGATTTCTGTTTCATCTTCATTCCCCTACGGGTCATTACGATGAACCAGAAATCCTCTCTTATGCAATGCCGCTAGTTTGTTCCATAGGCGCTGACGTTAGACAGGGCATGATCATCCTTTTCCACCCCCCAATAAGCGCTTAACGACGCATTAACCCCTCAATTGGCGCCAATTTATGACCAGAAGATGAAATCTTGGTGAACCCCTTGCGACAACCAACCCGTGACACTGGCGTATCGATGTCTAAAATCGTCCCAGCTTCACAAATATGGGGAGAGTCCGATGGCAGGAATTACAGGCGGCTGCTTATGTGGCGCCATCAGATATGAGGTGACCGGTGATCCGGTCCGGGTGGCCCATTGTCACTGCGACGATTGTCGCCGGGCGACCGGCGCAAGTTTCGCCACTAATGTCTTCTTCAAGGAAGAAGATGTGAAAATCACCAAGGGGGTACCCAGCCGCTATGAGCACAGTGCCGATAGCGGCAATGTTATGATCAAGGAGTTCTGTGGCAATTGCGGTTCGCAGATTTTCGGTATCGGATCCGGTAGCCAGGGTATCAAACACGCAAAGGTCGGCACGCTGGATGATGCCAGCTTCGTCAAGCCGCAGATCGAAGTCTATACCGGCAAGGCGTTGCCTTTCACCAAACTGTCGGACGAGACAGAACATTTCGAGGCAAGCCGTCCGCGATAAACGGGGCCCCGGATCGCTATTCTTTCCGGCGCAGAAACGGCACGACGCCGGCGGCGAAGGACAGGCTGGCGGCGATGGATATGGTGATGACCATGGGGATCGGCGTGCCGTCCGCCAGCAGGCCGTAGAGTTGGGTAAAGGCGGCGGCACAGAAGAACTGCATGAAGGTCCCTATCCCCGACGCCGTACCCGCCAGTACGTGCGATACCTGGAGTGCGCCGGCCTGTGCGTTGGGCAGCGCCATCCCCTGGGCAAGGGTGATGAAAAAACCCGGAATGAATATGGAAAGCGGCGTGACGATGCCGCCGACCATCAGGGCCGCGAGAGCGACGGCGGTGAGAAGAACCACCGCGCCGCCGGCAAAGACCATGATATCGATATCGACACGGCCGCTAAGCCGGCTGGAGATAAAATTTCCGATCCAGTAACCGGCCGGGAAGAACAGGAAATAGAGGCCGAATTCCGCTGCGGGCCGGCCCAGATATTCCACCATCAAAAAGGCTGACGATCCCAGCATGGTAAAGAATACGCCGGAACAGAAACCCGACTGCAGCACGTAGCCGGTGAATTTCGCGTCCCGCAGCAGCGTCCCGCAGTTCGATAGAAACGACGTTCGCGGCGTGCCTGTTTCCCGTGGCTCCCGTGTTTCGGCGATGTTGAAGAAAACGAGGGCGGTAACTATCAATCCGATGGCGCTGGCAAACACCAGGACGCTGCGCCAGCCAAATTGATCGGCGAGAAGGCCGCCCAGCGGCGTTGCAACCATGGGGCCCAGGGCATAGGCCATCAGCAGATAGGACAGTATCTTGACCAGCCGGTCGGATCCATAGACGTCCCGCGCGATGGCACGGGCCAGCGTCATCCCGCAGGCGGCGCCGGCGGCCTGTAGAAACCGGCCTCCGATAAGCGTCCAGATGGAAGGGGCGGCGGCAGACAGTGCACTTCCCAGGACGAACAAGAGCAGCCCGGCCAGCAGCACGGGGCGGCGCCCATAGCGGTCCGACAGGGAGCCATAGACCAGCGTGAAAATTGCGATAACAAAAAGAGGGATACTGGCCGTCAGCCCCACCAGGCTGTCGCTGACATCGAAGGTCTGTTTCACGCCCGGCGTTGCCGGATAAAACATATGGATGACCAGCGGCCCCAGGATGGAAACCGCTCCCAGAAGGAAAATAAGGAGCGGTCCTTCCGCCTGTTTTCCGCCCCGCAATCCTGGCAAAGCCATGGTCAGAAAATTCCCGAATCACGGGCGGCCACCCACAGGAGCCGCAGGGCGAGAATGGTCAAAAGCGTCTGAAAAACGATGCGGAACAGACGCTCCGGCACCTGGCTCAGGGCCTTGCCGCCGACCCAGCTTCCCAGCGATGCGCCGGCGATCATGGCGAGCACCAGCGGCACGTGCGCGCCGACGGAGACACCCAGCACCCCGAAGGCGACGATTTTCGTGGTGTGACTGATACACATCAGCGCGCCCATGGTGGCCGCGTGGTTCCGCCGCTCGGGGGAGGCATTGGCGACGAAAGGCCCGATGAGGGTGCCGGTCGCGCTGACAAAGATACCGAGAAAGGTGGCGGCAAATCCCAGCACCGCAAACCGGTTTCTCTCGGAACCCATGCGGGTGAATTTGGGCATCCAGGCCAGAATGAGGATAAAGGCGCCGATGATTCCCTGAAGGATGGCGGCGGGCAGGGAAATGAAAATCTGGCCGCCCAGGGTCGCACCAATGACGGCGCCCGCGAGGAAGGGAAGCACGGTGGGACGCAGAATGAAGCGCCGCAGGATAACCGCGATGCTGACCGACGCCCCAAGTTGCGCCAGCGTATGCAGCGGGACCAGCAGCGCCGGCGGAAAAAAGAAGGCCATGATGGCGAGCACCAGCAGCCCGCCCGCCGTACCGGTCACGACGCCAATGAACGTGCCCACAAAGGAGGTAAAGGAAAGGCCCGCAAAGACCAGGCCGTCAATATCGGGGACACCAAGAAACGGGGCTTCGAACAAGGGCGCGTCGACCGTGGGAAAAAGCTGAAGGGACAGAGGCCACGAAAACTGCCCCCGGAAAGATCGCCCTTCTTAGCGCAGAAAGAGACAGGCGAACAGCCGCGCTATTCTTGGCCGGTGATTGCCGATACCATCGCCATCAACGCTTCGGCGCCTTTAAGGACGGTTGGGACCATGCGAATTGCGATGATGGGCAGCGGCGGCATCGGCGGCTATTTCGGTGGCCGCATGGCGGCGGCCGGAAACGACGTGACCTTTATCGCCCGTGGAAAACATCTCGAAGCCATCCGCCGGAACGGCCTGACAATTCGCAGCCATGAGCTGGGAGACGGGTTGGTCCGACCGGCCAACGCGACCGATGATCCGGCGGAAATCGGACCGGTTGACTGTGTCATCGTCGGCGTAAAGCTCTGGGATACGGCCGACGCCGGCACGGCGATACATCCCCTGCTTGGTCCCGAGACAATGGTGCTGTCACTGCAGAACGGCGTGGAGTGCAATGACATTCTCGGTCCTCTCGTGGGTGCCGACCGGCTGATCGACGGCGCCGCGTTTATTGCCAGCGCGGTGAGCGAACCGGGTGTGATTAAACACATCGGGACCCTGCAGCGAATCGTCATCGGCGAACCAAAGGGTGGATCGTCGGACCGGGTGGGGGCTTTGCAGGAAGCGATGCTGGCAGGGGGGATTACCGCTGAAATCAGCGAGACCATCGAACGAACGATCTGGGAGAAATTCGTATTTCTGGTCGGGCTCAGCGCAACCACCACGCTTCTGCGGACGACCATTGGACCGATCCGGGAGGATCCGGAAAGCCGCGAATTCCTGCACGGAATCTTTCGCGAAACTGTCGCGGTGGGGCGTGCCAAGGGCATTGATTTGCCCGATGATTTCCACACGACACGTCTCGATTTCGCGGACGGGCTACCTGCCGAAATGACATCGTCCATGCATCACGATTTGGAGGCCGGCAATTCGCTCGAGCTTGCCTGGCTAAGCGGCGCCGTGGTCCGGTTCGGACGTGCGCTGGGCATAGAGACACCCATCAACCAGGCGGTCTTCGCGGCCCTCAAGCCCCACGCGAAGAATTTTGTGTAATAGTCACCCGCCGTCGATGGGGACCGGTTCGGTGGCAAACGCGGGATCACCGGTTTTTTCCGCCCGGGCCAGCTTGCGGCAATAGTACCGCCACAGGGTTTTACCGCCGATGATCGCGGGATCGAGCGCGGCACCGCTATCGAGCTTCTTGAGCAGCTCAGTTTCATCCGGTCCGTTGAAAGACAGCCCGGATGCGTGAATGGTCAGGGCCTCCCGGCACATTTTTTCCAGCGCGATGGCGACCAGCACCGGGTCTTCGATATTGGCGCCGCAGGTGACGATGCCATGGTTGCGTAACAGAACGGCCTGCTGGTTGCCCATGCAATCAACCATGGCTTCAGCCACATCCTGGGTACAGATGAGATCGGCGCCGCCTTCGAACAACGGTGGGCGCACCGGCTGCGTGGTGCTGCGGGGCACCACTGTCGCAAGCGGTGCGTCGCAGGCGGAATAGACCGAGGCGTAAAACGGATGGGTGTGTGCCGTTGCGTTGATCTCCGGCCGCAGCCTCAGGATTTCCGAATGGATGGGCCATTCGCCGTGGGATTTTCCGTCGCCGGCGAGTTGATGTCCGTCGAAATCCAGCAGCACGAAGTCCCGTGCGTCATAGACCTCGCCGAGCGCGATGCCGCCCCGCTTCATCCACATGCCGCGCCCGTCGGGATCGCGCAGGGCCATATGCCCGACCACCCGATCACCGTGGCCTTCCAGCTCCATCACACGGCAGGCCTGCGCCAGCGCATCCAGATCCGCCCGCAGGCTGTTGCTCAAATCCGTCATTCTGCGATCCCACCCTTCCATTTGCCCTCACGCTAACGGGGCATTCCCGCGCTGTCCACATGGTCAATCCTTGCCGTGCCGTAACCCTGTGCTTTAGGCTGCATGGGAGAGAGCAGGTGACAGGAAAGGCGTGGTCAATGCCCGCCACATTCGACATCGAACCCATCGGCCCCACCATTGGGGCGGAGATCCATGGCCTCGATCTCAGCCGGCAGATCGACCAGGAAACCGCGTCCGCCCTTGAAGCCGCAATGGTCGAGCATAAGGTGATTTATGCGCGGGACCAGCACATCACCACCGCGCAGCATGTCGCCTTCGGCCGCATGTTCGGAGAGCTTGAGGTTCATCCGTTTCGGCCCGAGGGGGAGTTTCCCGAGATCATGGTGCTCGACAACCACAAGGACAATCCGGTTCTGTCCACCGATGTCTGGCATTCCGACACCACCTTTCGCGATTGCCCCACCCGCTATTCCATCCTGCGTTGTCTGCAGATCCCCAAGGTCGGCGGCGACACGCTGTGGGCCGATATGCGCGCCGCCTATGACGGGCTGAGCGCGGCGATGAAGGCCATGGTCGACGGGCTCGAAGCGGTGCACGACTTCAAGAATTTCCGCGCGTTGTTTGGCGACAGCGACGAAGATCGCGGGAAACTTCGCGAGATGGAAAAGCTCTATCCCAACCCGACCCATCCGGTGGTGCGCAGCCATCCGGCGACGGGCGGGAAGGCCCTGTTCGTCAATCCGCAATTCACCTTAAAAATCATTGGGTTACGGGAGCAGGAAAGTGATGCGCTGCTACAGCTTTTGTACGAACAGGCCCACATCCCCGAATACCAGTTCCGCCTGCGCTGGAAACCCGGCACCATCGTGCTGTGGGATAACCCCTCGACCCAGCATTACGCGGCCAACGACTATTATCCCAACCGCCGACACATGGAACGGGTCGCGGTAATGGGCGACAAACCGTATTGAATCATCCGCCGGATTACGGCTCCCGGAAGGCGTCATGCCGCCAGGCGTGAATGAGGAGCAAACTCATCAAAACCGTGCCGCATCCGCCCACGATATAGAAACTGTTTTCAAGGCCCGCCAGCTCCACGATGGCGCCGACCACCGGCGGCAGGGCGGTATTCATGATCCGGTTGGAGGTGGTTCGCAACCCGACGCCTTTACCCTGGTCGGTCTTGTTCAGTGACCGCGCCAGGATCGAAATCATGAGGACCTGACTGAACCCAAGACAGCTACCCCTCACCGCGATCACAACCATCAGAAATCCGTAGATGCCGATCAGCGGCATGTTCCCGAGAAACGGCGTGATACCCATGAAGACAATCACGCCCAACACCGACAGGATCAGGAAAAAGGCCGGTTGGATGAATCGCGTGATGTTACTTGTGGCCAGCGCGCCCACAGCACCGAGGGCTGCCGAGGCGCCGAACAGCGCCCCGATTTCCGTGCCCGAAATATTGATGCTGTCCAGATAGACCACATAGAAGGAGTTCTGCATGGACGTGCTGGAATGGCGCACAAAGCTGACCATCATCACAAACAGAACTGCCGGGATCGCCAACAGGCGGAACGCATCCAGATAGTCCGAAAACCGGGGTATTAAGTCACGCGCTGTCGCCGGCTTCTGTTCAGTCTTTGACTGATCGGCGATCTGGGGCAGGAACAGCGCCGCAATGTATGCACCCGCACCCCACAGGCTGAGGGTGGCAAAGGCGCCCCAGGGCCCCGCCCAGTCCCACACCACGCCGATCAGAAGCGGACCGGCGAAATGTCCGATACGCAGGGTAAAGGCGAGGCGCCCTGCATGGGTCTCGCTGCCTTTCATGATCTGCCCGATCATGGCCTGTGCGCCTGACCAGCCCATGGTGTCGGCCAGCCCCACCATCATCTGCAGCACGATCACCGCCCACACAAAGGGCATGGCCGGGAACAGGATGGGGCAGATGGCGCTGACGAAGGCGAACCACAGCATGATCCGCCGCGTGCCGAACCGGTCCATCATGGCGCCGCCATGGATTGAGAGAAATAATGGCAGGAAATGACGGGCGCCGAGGGCTACCCCAACCCAGACCGGGCTGGTGTCCATGTGCAGCAGCCACAGCGGCATTACCACGGCGACCATCATGCCCATGCTGTGGTTGAACGCACCACACGCATAGACCGCAGACTGAATGCGCCAGTCGATGCGGTCACTCTCAGCCATATTCGCCTTTCTGCCGGTTCGTGAAGGAGCCGGTAACGGGCCGGTCTGAGACCGGCCCCTACACTATTGGTGGGCCGTAGGGGTGGGTCTCAGACCCGCCCGTCTCGAACGCAACACACAACTCCTTACCCCAGCCGCTCATCCATGATTTTCTTGAGCCGTTGCGGGGTGACCGGTATCTGCGTTACCGCGCCGGGTACGCCGATGGCGTTGTCGATGGCTGAGGCCATGGCGGCGGCGGCACCGGTGATGCCGGCCTCGCCCGCCCCCTTGATACCCAGCGGCGTTCGGATGCTGGGGTAATCCTCGGTCAGCAGAATCTCCGGCTCCGGGATTTCGTGCAGGGTCGGCAGCAGATAATCGGCGAAGGTGACGGACAGCGGTTCGCCGCGCTCGTCATAGGTGAATTCCTCGAACAGGGACGCGCCGATGCCCTGCGCCAGCCCGCCCACAAGCTGTCCTTCGATGAGCATGGGGTTGATGGCGCGGCCGATGTCGTAGCCGATGAAATATTTTTCGATCTCCACATTGCCGGTTTCGCGGTCGACCTTCACCACGGCGATATGATGGCCGTAGGGATAGGTCTGATGTTCGATGTTGAACCATTCTTCCGCCGCCAGATAGGGGTCGCGGTCGCCACGGGTGGGCGCCGCCGGCGCCAGCGCGGCGGCCACATCACCGAGCGTCACCGACGGTCCCGACGCATTGTCGGTGGCGTGGATGACACCGTCGGTAATGGTCAGGGACTCGGCCGGTGTCTGCAGCAGTTCGGAGGCAACCTCGAGGGCTTTTTCGCGGACTTTCAGCGCGGTTTTACTGACCGCGCTGCCGGTGAGCACAGTGGCGCGGGACGCATGGGCGCCGACGCCGTAATCGATCCGGTCGGTGCGGCCATGGACCACGCGGATGCGGCGGTAGTCGGTCCCAAGATCCTCGGCGCAGATCTGCGCCATGGCGGTCTCGAATCCCTGGCCCAGGGAGGCACCGCCGGTGACCACCTCGATATGGCCGGTGGTGTCGACGAATATCTTGGCGCCGTCGGACGGACCCAATCCGCTTTTCTCGAAAAACATGGAAAGCCCGCAGCCCACCAACTCGCCGGCCTCCCGGCGCTGTTTAAGCTCCGCCTGCAATTCATCCCACCTTACATGGGCAAGACCCTGGTCCAGCAGCCCGGCATAATCGCCGGGATCGTGCTCCACCGAATCCCCCAGCACGTCGAGATCGCGCCAGTAGGGCATTTCTTCCAGCGCGATCAGATTGCGGCGGCGCAGCGCCACCGGATCCATATCCATCTCCACGGCGATCTTGTCCATCAGCCGTTCGCGCACGAAGGTGCTTTCAAACCGTCCCGGCGAGCGATAGGTAGCAGCCGGTGTCTTGTTGGTGAGCCGGAAATGGCAGAGAGAGCGGTAGACCGGGATTCTATAGGGACCCGGCAGGGTGCCCGTGGTCATGTTCGCGACGCGGGTGCCATGGGTGCGGATATAGCCGCCCTGATCCAGATAAAGCTCGTCATCGATGGCCACCACTTCGCCATCCTCGGCGACGGCGGCCTTGCAGATATGGCGTTGCTGGCGCGAATGGTTGGCCGCCATCAGATGTTCCTGGCGGTCCTCGATCCATTTAACCGGCCGGCGTAGCCGCATGGCGGCGACACAGACCAGAACGTCTTCGGGATAAAGCTCGCCTCTTATGCCGAAGCCGCCGCCGGTATGACCCTCGAACAAATGCACGCCCGACGCCGGGCGGTCCAGCATGCGGCACAAGGTCTCCCTGTTGCGGTGCGGGACTTTGGCGGCGCCATGCAGCTCAAGGATGTCACGCGCCGCATCGTAGCGTCCGACGGCGCCGCGGCATTCCAGCGGCACGCCTGTATGACGTCCGATCTTCACGTCCACCTCGACGATCTTGTAGGCATTGGCGAAGGCGGCTTCCATGTCGCCATAGCTCTGTTCCACGAGGGCGGCTTCGGTGGTGTAGCCTTCCTTGAAATCCTGCGGCGGGTCGTCGGCATTGATCAGCACAGGCAGCTCATCGATCTCGATCTCCACCAGCTCGGCGGCGTCCTCGGCCACATAGGCATCTTCGGCAAACACCGCGGCCACCGGGTCGCCCACGTAACGGACACGCTCGCGGGCCAGCGCATATTGCCGGAACAGCGCCAGCGCCGGGTTGCTGCCTTCACGGAAATCGATGGGGGGAACGTCCTCGATATCGTCCGAAGTCCACACGGCGACCACGCCGGGGACCGCCTTTGCGGCGTCGGTATTAATGGATTTAATTTCGCCATGGGCCTGCGGACTGCGCACGATGCGCATGTGGATCTGATCGGGGAAATTGATATCGCCGGCAAAGCGGCCCTGGCCGGTGATCAGGGGCGGGTCTTCGAGCCGCTGAACGCTGTCACCCAGATGACCCAGTAGCCTGTTGGTTCCGTTTGCCATCAGCGCGCCTTCATTTCGGCGGCGGCCTGACGCACGGCCTTGATGATATTGATGTAGCCGGTGCAGCGGCACAGGTTCGAGGACAGGGCGTCCAGCAGATCGTCATCGCTGATGTCCGGCTCCCGTTCCAGCACGCTGGTGGCCAGCATCAGAAAACCTGGGGTGCAGTACCCGCATTGCAAGGCGTGGTTTTCGGTAAAGGCGCGCTGCAGCGGGTGCAGTGTGTCGCCATCGGCGAGGCCTTCGACCGTGCGGATCTCCTTGCCGTCGGCCTGGACACCGAACATCAGGCAGGACCGCACCGGCGCGCCATCGACGATGATTGTACAGGCGCCGCATATCCCGTGTTCGCAGCCCAGATGGGTGCCGGTCTGGCCGCAATCCTCGCGGATTACATCGGCCAGGGTACGGCGGGGTTCGACACTGACCGCATGGGTGCGGCCGTTGATGGTTAGGGTGATGTCTTTCCTGTCGCTCATTGTGAGGCCTGCTCCAGCGCGCGGCGGGTCAGCGTCGCGACCAAATCGCGCCGGTAGCCGGCGCTGGTGTTGTTGTCTTCCATGGCGTCCATTTGTGCGGCTGCCGCGTCGGCGGCTTCCCTGAAGGCGGCGTCGCCCGGTGTCTTTCCGGCTAGGGCCGCTTCCGCTTCCGCGATACGCCGAGGCCGGTCCTCCGCGCCGCCTACCCCCACATGGGGATCGGCGATCACCCCGCCTTCCAGGCGATAGGTCACCAGCACCATGGCGATGCCGAAATCGCCGGCGCGGCGGTTGAATTCCTGAAACCCGAATTTGGTCCCCTCGGCCAGCAGGGGCAGCCGCACTTCGCGCAGCAACTCGTCTTCGGCCAGAGCCGTGGTCATCACGGTCTCGAAAAAGTCCACCGCCGAAATCCGCCGTTCGCCGCGGGTGCTCTGCGCCACCATGGTGGCATCCAGCGTTGCGGCCGTGAGGCACCATTCCGATGCCGGGTCGGCATGGGCGCAACTGCCGCAGAACGTGCCGCGCATGCGAATCGGGTAATGGGCGATATGATGCACCACCTCGGAAAGAAGCTGCCCGAGAACACCGTCACAGACCGGTTTGTGAAAATCAGCGTGGCGGGCACAGGCGCCGATGCTCAGCGCCTCACCATCGACGGCGATCCTGTTGAGTTCGGCGACGCCGTTGATGTCAACCAGATGGCCGGGACGGGCCAGCCGGAACGCCATGGTTGGCACCAGGCTTTGTCCGCCGGCGAGGATGCGGCCATCCTCCGGCGCAACTTTGGCCAGCAGCGCCACGGCTTCATCCACCGTTGTCGGCGCGTAATATTGAAAGGCAGCGGGTTTCATTTATTGGGTCCTCTAATCTTGCTGCTATACGCGAAATTCTTCGCCGCGTTTGCGGCCCTGGCTTACATCCAGGAACAATTCATCCAGCGGGATTTCCCGTTTGATCATGCCCTGCTCGTGGGAATAGCTCACCAGTTTCTTGAGCTGGTTCTCGTTCTTTTCGGTCATGCCGTATTCCCAGGGATCGGTCCCGAGAATTTCCTCCTGTTCTTCCCAAGCCTCACGGTACCAGGCCAGCGGCACGATGCGCGGGTTCACCATTTTTCTCATGGCGATGGCCTTGGCCTTATTGAAGGCGTGATAGAGGTTGATCGGCACCCAGGGGTGTTTTTCGACAATTTCGCGTTTGATTCCCAGCACATGCATGATGGGGAAAATCTGGGTCCGCTTGTAGAAGGCTACTTCCTCTTCCTTGAAATTGGGGAACATGCGGCCGACCCGGGGGTCCTTGTCCATAAGCGGCTTGATCAGATCGGGATGGAGCACCGCATCGAGCTCGCCCTCGGCCAGCATGGTCTCGACGCTCTTGTCGTTGGGCAGGCGGGTCAGCTTCAGATCCGACGGCAAATCGATCTCGACGCTTTCGTCCAGTTCGGAATACCACTCCATGGATTTGTGCGGCAGACCGTAATCATGTTCCAGGAACCCGCGCATCCACAGCTGGGCGCTCGACTGATATTGTTTCACGCCGATTTTTCCACCGATCAAATCGGTCGGTTTCTCGATTCCCTTGGTGGTGTTGATGAAAATGAAACCGTGGCGGAACCGGCGATGCAGGAAGACCGGAATACCCTCGAACGGCATGTTCTGGTCGCGGGCGGCGAGAAAAGACGAGGACGAGCATTCGGCGACATCGAAATCCTCGTTGCGCAGAAAACGCCAATGGCGCGTGGTCGAATCCATGTCGGTCAGGATGGTGAGCTCGATCCCGTCGGGCTGCACGATGCCTTCCTTGAGGGCCCGGACAATCTCGTAATCACCCATGGCGAGGGTCAGCCGAAGTTTTTTGCTCATGGTTGGTTCTCTCCCTGTCAGCCGCGCTTTTGCAGTAGCTGTTTCAGTCTTTGCGGCGTGACCGGCAGCTGTGTCACCGCGCCCGGGATGCCGATGGCCTCGTCGATGGCGCCGGCGATGGCCGCCCCGACCCCGTTGATGCCCCCTTCGCCGCCACCCTTGATGCCCAGCAGATTGTGCGGGCTGGGCGCGTCCTCGGTGATCAGGCATTCCACAGAGGGTACTCGGTCCAGCGTCGGCATCAGGTAATCGGCGAAGGTCACTGCCAGCGGTTCGCCGGTTTCGCTATAGACGAATTCCTCATAAAGCGCGCCGCCGATACCCTGAACACAGCCGCCCACAAGCTGACCTTCGAGAAGCATTGAATTAACCGCGCAGCCCACATCATAGGCGACGATGAACCGTTCCACATCGATGTTGCCGGTATCGGGGTCGGCTTTGACCACGGCGAAATGAATGCCGTAGGGGAAGGCGGACTCTTCGGTCTTGTGGAAATCCTCGGCTTCAATTTTGCCCCCCATGCGCGCCGCGAGATCGGCCAGGGTTACCGAAGGTCCGGACGGATTGTCGGCGACGATCACGGTGCCCTCTACGATATCCAGCGCGTCGGCCGGTGTCTGGAGAAGCTCGGCCGCCCCATCGAGCACCATGCCGCGCAGGGTCAGCGCCGTAACATTGACCGCACTACCGGTCATGACGGTGGCCCGTGCCGCATGGGCGCCGATACCGTAGGGGATCAAATTGGTGTGACCATGGATTACTTCGATCCGGTCGTACCGGCAGCCCAGCGCATTGGCGCAGATCTGTGCCATGGTGGTCTCGAACCCCTGGCCCAGTGACGCTCCGCCGGTCAGGACTTCCACATGGCCTTTGGCATCGATGGAAATGCGGGCGCCGTCCTGCGGTCCCTTGCCGCTTTCCTCGACGAAGATCCCCATGCCGCTGCCCACCATCTCGCCTGCGGCCCGCCGCTCGGCAAGCTCGGCCTGCAACTGGTCCCACTTGAAATGGGTCAGCGCTTTTTCGAGAAGGGTGGGGTAGTCGCCGGAATCGATCAGCATATTTTCCACATGGGGTTCGTCGAAATCGATGGCAAAGGGCATGTCGGCGGCGGTGATCAGATTGCGCCGCCGTAACTCGATGCGATCCATTCCCAGTTTTTCGGCAACCGCATCCATAAGCCGTTCGCGCACGAAGGTGCTTTCGAACCGGCCCGGCGCGCGATAGGTCGCCGCCGGCGTCTTGTTGGTCAGCCGCAGATGGCACAGGGCCTTGTAGGCGGGGACTTTGTACGCGCCCGTCAGCATGCACATGGTCCGGCTTGGCACGTTGGCACCATGGGTCCGGATATAGCCGCCCTGGTCGTGCCAGAATTCATCCGCCATGCCGAGGATCATGCCGTTCTCGTCCACCGCGATCTTTGCACGGTGATGCTGGTTACGGCCCTGATTGGCGGCCATCATGTGTTCCTGGCGGTCCTCGATCCATTTGACGGGGCGGCCAAGGCGCTTGGCGGCGGTCAGCACCAGAAGATCTTCCGGGTAAAGCTCGCCACGGATACCGAAGCCGCCGCCCGTATGGCCTTCATGGAGATGGATGCGGTCGGGATCGAGCCCCAGCATGCGGACCAGCGTGTCACGGTTGCGGTGAGGGATCTTGGCCGCGCCATGCAGTTCCAGAATATCGGTTGCCGGATCGTAGAACCCGATGGCGCCTCGTGTTTCCATGGGGACGCCCGAATGCCGCCCGGTGAAAAGATCAAGCTCGATGATCGTATGGGCCGCCGCGAAGGCCGCGTCCGAATCGCCATAGGCATGGGTCATCAATGCCGCTTCGCTACTCAGGCCGGGCTCGAACTCGCCGGGTTCGTCGTCGGCCGAGGTAATCACCCGCAGCGGATCGATCTCGAGCTGTACCAGCTCCGCGGCATCTTCCGCGACATAAGGATCTTCGGCGAACACGGCGGCGACCGGGTCACCCACATAGCGCACGCGGTCGCGGGCCAGAATGTACTGGCGGAACGGCTTCAACTCCTCGGCGGATTTATCGGCGCGAAAATCGATGGGCGGTAGATCGGCGATCTCGTCGCGGGTCCAGACGGCAACCACGCCGGGCAGCGCGCGGGCTTCCGAGGCGTCGATGGATTGCAGTTCGCCGTGCGCCATGGGCGACCGCACCATGCGCATATGAAGCTGTTCGGGAAAATTGATGTCCCCGGCAAAGCGCCCCTGGCCCGTGATCAGCGGTGGGTCTTCCAGCCGCATCAGGGGCTGGCCCAGAATTTTGGTCTTAGCGGTCGCCATTGTCTTTATTGTGTCGCCGGATGTGTCGTGATCCGACGCCTTCCTCCCGAAACCATCATGTCATGAATCCGAAATGGCAGAAACAGGCTGGCGTTTGGGGATTGGGATGGTAGAGTTGTTCCAAATTCGGGAAAAATACGCATTTTGGGATTTTACACAGTCTCGGAACGCCGTAAAGGGTTGGCTGGCGGTGATTATCAGGCAATATCCCTGCAGCCGGGTCGGGCCACTCGGGGGCCCCGAAACTGAGAAAGAATGACGCATGAGCGGGAAGGTTTTTGGGACGCGGGCGAAGCGGTTGGAAGACCCCGCCCTTTTGCGCGGCCGCGCACAATTCATCGACGATTTGCGCCTGCCCCATACGCTGAACGCGGCGTTTGTCCGGAGCCCGTTCTCCCATACAAAAATCGGTGCGGTGGATGCCTCCGCGGCCCTGGCAATGGACGGCGTTCACGCGGTACTTACGTTTGCCGATTTCGCGCCCCTGCTGGTCAATCCGGCGCTGGTGGTGGGTCTGCCCAGCCCGGCCTACCGGCAGGATCGCAACCGCCCCCTGCTGGCCGCCACGGAAGCCACCTATGTGGGGGAGCCCATCGCCGTTGTTCTGGCGGACACCCGGTATATCGCCGAAGACGCGGCCGCCATGGTCGAGGTGGCGTTTGATCCCCTGCCAGCGGCCGCCGATTGCCGCGATGCGCTGGAACCCGATGCGCCGCTGGTACACAGCAATTCCGACCACAATATTTGCGCCGAGTTCGACATGGCGTATGGCGACGTGGATGCGGTGTTCAGTCAGGCGGCGCATGTGTTCGAGGAAAATCTGAAAATGCATCGCGGCGGCAGCCACTCCATGGAATGCCGCGGCTGCGTGGCCGAGCATGAGGTGAAGACCGACCAGACCATTTTGTGGAGTTCCACCCAGATGCCGCATTCCCTGCGGACCACCTTCATCGATATGACGGGCCGCGACGAAAGCACCATCCGGGTAGTGACCCCCGATATCGGTGGCGGGTTCGGCCCCAAGCTGGTGGTTTACCAGGAAGACATCTGTGTCGCGTTGGCATCGAAAATGATGGGCCGGCCCATCAAGTGGATCGAGGATCGCCGCGAACATTTTACGGTCACCACCCAGGAGCGCGATCAGTACTGGGACGCGGAAATTGCCGTCGATGCGGACGGTAAGATCCTCGGCATCCGCGGTGGCGTCATCCACGACCACGGCGCCTATACGGCGCGCGGCGTGAACCTTGCCTATAACGCGGCGGAAACCGTCACCCTCGGCTATATCGTTCCCCATTACCGGATGAATGTGAAAGTGGTGCTGACCAATAAAGTCCCGGTCACGCCGGTGCGGGGCGCCGGTCACCCCCAGGGGACATTTGTCATGGAACGTCTTATGGACCGGGTCGCCAAGGAGCTCGGTCTTCCCTGCACAGAAGTCCGGTTGCGCAACATGGTGCCGGGTGATGCCATGCCCTACGATTTGCCCATCGAAACGCGGGGAGGCGTGCCCATCCAGCTCGATTCCGGGGACTATCCCCAATGCATGAAGGATGCCCTGGCCGCAGCCTCATATGATGATTTTCCGGCGCGTCAAAAGGCGGCGCTCGGCGAAGGCCGGTATCTCGGTATCGGGTTCGCCAATTTTGTCAAAGGCACCGGGCGCGGCCCGTTCGAGATGGTGACGGTGCGCATCGGCACCTCCGGCAAAATCTCGGTCCAGACCGGCGGCAAGGATATCGGGCAGGGTCACAAGACCATGCTGGCCCAGATCGTCGGCGAGCAGTTTGGCGGCGACATGGACAATGTTTCCATTGTCGACGGCGACACCGCCGCGACCTCTCTCGGCATCGGGACGTCCAACAGCCGGCTTGCCTGCATGGCCGGCACGTCCGCCCATGTGGCGGCCGGCAAGGTGCGCGAAAAGGCGCTGAAAATGGCGTCCCACATGCTGGAGGCCTCGGAGGAGGATCTCGAATTTATGCCCGGTGGCATCATCAGCGTGAAGGGTGTCCCCGATATGAAGATCGGGCTCGCCGATGTGGCGAAAGCGGTCGCCGGAACGCCGGGCTATACCCTGCCCGGTGGCATCTCGCCCGGCATGGAAGCAACCGAAACCGTCGTCATGGATGCCATGACCTATGCCAGCGGCACGGCGGTTGCCGAGGTCGAGGTCGATATCGAGACCGGTCATGTCCGGATCGTGAACTTCGTTATCGGTCATGACAGCGGCACGGTGATCAACCCGATGCTTGTCGATGGGCAGATATTCGGCGGCATCGCCCATGGGGTCGGCAACGCGCTTTTCGAATGGATGGGGTTTGACGAAGACGCCCAGCCCATTACGACGAACTTCGGCGAATATCTGCTGGTGTCGGCGCCGGAAATGCCGCCGGTCACCATGGTACATCATGAATCGCCGTCGCCGGTAAATCCGCTGGGGGTGAAAGGCGTCGGCGAATGCGGTGGCGTGCCGACGCCATCGGCCATCGTGGCGGCAATCGAAAACGCGCTTACGCCGTTCGACGTCCATGTCACGGACGCCCCGGTCACCCCGTCCCATCTGATCGAGCTGATCAACGAGGGGCGGCGCGCCGGCGCGGCATGACGCTCCGTTTTGACGATATCGGCAACCGGCTCAAGGCGTTTCGTCTGGGATCGGGGCTGAGCGCCGATGAGATCGCGGCCCGTCTCGGCATATCCCGTACCGCCCTCTACCGCTTCGAGAAGGGCGAGGTCGCCAAGATCGACACGCTGGAGAAACTCTCCGAATTACTCGATGTGTCGGTGCCCACCCTGCTCGGGGTTGGCGTCGAATATGTGGCGTCCGCCGTCAGTTTCTTCGAGAGGCTGCGTCAGGTGGAGGAGACCACCGAACACATCGTCGTGCTGGCCGGGCCGGTGTCGTTCCTCCTGGCGTCAAATACGTTTGTCGACACGCTCGAAACCGTTCTCGTGGAAAGTATCCCCGATGAAGAACAGGAAGCGGACCGTGCCCGCGACCAGATAAGCGAACTCATGCCCATTCTGCGTCAGCGCAAGGAAGCCTATCGCGCGCGCCAGCCGGGTATTCTCAATCTCATCTCCGGTGCCGAGATCGACCGGTTTTTGCGCAACGGGCTGGTGGGCCGGTTTGGCCTGCCCGACGAAATTTTGCGCGACCGGCGGGCCCGCGCCCTGGCCGAGGCCGAGCATCTGATCCGCATGATGGAGGACGAGCCCATCGGGGTGCAGATCGGCATCGTCCCCGGCACCCTGCCCCATGCCAGTTTTCAGATCTTCCGCCAGCCCGAGCGTAAAATTCTGGCGCTCAGCCCGTTTCGTCTCGGCGAACAGCCCAATGTGCTGGGCGGGATTGCCATGATCACGTCTGCGCCCGAAGCGCTGTCGCTGCACGAACGCACTGTGCAGGATCTCTGGCACCGAGCCCTGAAAGGCCCGGCGGCAGCGTCGTTCATGCGCGAACTCATCGCGGGTCTGCCGGACCGATGACCGAGCCCGCCCAGCCAGATCGCAAGGTTCTCCTCGCAGGTGCGATGACGCTTCATCACGCCGGCCGGTCGGAAGAGGCTGAAGCAACATACCGGGCGATCATCAACCTTGCGCCGGATGACGCCGTCGCCCTTCACAATCTCGGCGTGCTTCTGGCGGAAATTGGCCGTGCAGGCGAAGCGATCGGCCTGTTCGATCAAGCAATCGCGTGTGAATCCGGCTATGTATCCGCCCATGCCAACAAAGCGCAGGCGTTGAATGCGCAGGGCGATGTGGCGGCGGCCATCGCTTCCTATCGCGAGACAGTGGCGCTGGATCCCGGTCACTACGACGGCCATCGCGCGCTGGGGTTTTTGTGGATGGCCACCGGGCAGCGCGAGCGGGCGCTCGATCATTTCGCGCGGACCCTGGAGTTGCGGCGCGGCGAAGATCGAGCAGGGATGGCGTCCGCGTCCTTGATTCAAACCACACGTGCCAAGCTGCGGCATGACGCGGCCCAGCTGCGCCATGTTGCGCAAGGCCATTGGGACGCGGCACGCTTCGAGGCGTTGGCGCGAACCTATGAGAGTTTCGCCGGGGAGCTGGACCCGGGTGCCGGAAACGACGACGTGATCGTGTTGACGGACGCGCAACTCGGTGTGCTCGGCGACAGTTACAACACGCCCTATCATTTGATCGATGCGCCGGAGATCCTTTCCGGCGCGGTGAACCCGGCGCTGGATTTTACCGGAATCAACCAGCGCTTTGCGGAAAAATCACCAGGCATCGCCTGGTTTGACGATTTTCTGTCTCCCAGGGCGCTGGCCATGCTGCAGCGCTTCCTGCTCAAGAGCACCATCTGGTATGATTTTTCCCATATCGATGGCTGTCTCGCCGCCTATCTTGAGGACGGGCTGGCCTGCCCGTTGATCCTGCAGATTGCCGAAGAGCTGCGCGCCGCGTTTCCCGAGATCCTGGGGCCACACCAATTGACCCAGATCTGGGCCTTCAAGGCGATTGATGCGCAGCGCGGCATCGACATTCATGCCGATGACGGGGCGGTGAGCGTCAATTTCTGGGTGACGCCTGATGACGCCAACAGCGATCCCGACCACGGCGGGCTGGTGATCCACCACAAGCCGCCGCCGCCCGACTGGGCGATCAGCGGTTACGAGTCGGATATTCAGGCGATCCGTGACTATCTGGGTGATGATGATGACAAGACGATCATTCCCTACGCTGAAAACCGGGCTGTTTTGTTCGATTCGCGGCTGTTTCACGGATCGGATTCGGTGAATTTCGCCCCGAAATACGAAAATCACCGAATCAACATCACTATGCTATTTGGCTCATAATCCACCTTATCCACAACCCTACTGTAACAATTTTGGATATTGTATTTATTTTGTTACAGTTCCATGGTAATTTTTGGCTTGGACACTCCTTTCACGTGAGACAGATGCGATGACAAACTCCGATCCCAATCTGAATTACACTAATGCCGGGCTCAGAATCGGCGAAACCGACCCGCTTCCCGACCGGCCGGCGAGCGAATTTATTTCGGTGGTGGCCTCCAATGACTGGGTCAATGACGAATACAAGCTCATGGTGGTGGATGTGCATGAGCGCGCCATGAACACAAAAGGCGGGCAGTTCTTTCATCTGCTGTGTCCGACGCCCGATGGCGCCGAGGTGTGGATGCGCCGGCCCATGAGCATCTACCGGGTGAACGAGGAAAAATGTCAGCTTGAATTTCTGTACAAGTGCGAGGGGCGCGGCACCCGCGGCATGGCGACTCTTGAGAAGGGCGACGATTTCAATATCACCGGACCGCTGGGCATTGGCTTTACCATCGATCCCGCCTGGAAAAACATCGTGGTGCTGGGCCGTGGTGTCGGTCTCGCGACGTTGGCGCCATTGTCACGCATGGCGGCCGAGCAGAATGTGGGTGTGACGGCGATCCTGAGCGCCCGTAACCCGGATGTGGTGATGTCCACCGATCTGTTCGAAGGGCTGGGCGCCAAGGTGGTGACAGTAGTCGACACCGACGGCAGCAGCGCGGTGGAAAATGTCGAGGACATTCTTGAAAAGCTAATCGCCGACGGTAAGGCGGATGCGTTTTACACCTGTGGCTCCAACCGGCTGCTCACGCTGATGAAGCGGCTGGGGGCCAGGCACGACATTCCCGGTCAGGTCGCCATGGAGCAGATCATGGTGTGCGGTTTCGGCGCCTGCTATGTCTGCATGCGCACCTTTGAGGTCAATGGCGAGAAAATCCTGCGGCGGGTGTGCCGCGAAGGGCCAATCTTTAATATGCAGGAGGCTGTGGGATGGTAGATCTTTCGGTAAAAATCGGCGACGTCACGCTGCAAAACCCCATCACCCCCGCATCGGGCGCGTTCTCGTGGGAATATAACGATGTCATCGATCTCAACCGGCTCGGCGGGCTGGTGGCCAAGACCATCTGCCGTGAACCGAGGCTCGGCAACCCGACGCCGCGCATGGCCGAGACCGAGGCCGGGATCATCCAGTCCATCGGGCTTCCCGGAAAAGGCATCGAATATTTTCTCGATCATATCGTGCCGGAATACGCCAAGTTCACGCCGCCGCTGATCGTGAGCTGTTCATCGGAATCCACCGAGGATTTCGCCGAGCTGGCGCGGGAATTGAGCGTGCCGGATGTGGATGTGGTGGAGTGCAATATCTCCTGTCCGACCCGTAACACCACGGGCGGCAATTTTTCCATGAACGAGGATCACACCAAGGAAGTCGTCGGCAAGATCCGCGAGGCCACCGACAAACCGCTGTGGGCCAAGCTGTCGCCCAATGCCGGCGATATCGTCTCCATCGCGCTGGCGGCGGAAGAGGCGGGGGCCGATGCACTCTGTATCGCCAATACATTCCTGTCGCTGAAAATACGCACCGATAATTTCCGCCCGGCGCTGGGCAACAAGTTCGGCGGCATGGTGTCGCCGGCGCTCAAGCCCATCGTGCTGCGCATGGTCTATCAGTGCGCCAAGGAGGTGAAGATACCGATCATCGGTATCGGCGGGGTGACCAAGGCCGAAGACGTGGTGGAATATATGCTGGCCGGCGCGTCGGCCGTGGGTATCGGCTATGCCGGGTTCCGTAACCCGACGGCGCTCACCACCATCATCGACGATCTGGAGGCCTGGTGCGACGAGCGCGGCATCGACAAGGTCTCCGAGCTGATTGGCGCGGTGCGCGATGACGATATGGAAATGGACACGCTGGCGGCGGCGTCGGCGGGGGTGTAAGGCCGGCCCCGGCCCCGTTTTAACGCGCCAGCGCGTTGCCTTCCTTGTCGGTGAATTTGCCGATTACGATCATCACGAAATCGATGAGCGCCCAGATGCCCAACCCGCCCAGGGTCAGCAGCATCAATATGCCGGTACCAATCTTGCCCACATAGAACCGGTGCGCCCCCAGGGCGCCAAGGAAGAAACACAACAGAATTGCGGGAACGAAGCCTTTGGTGCCCATTGGCGGTGCCGTTTGTGGTGCCGCTTCCGGTGTGGCGTTTTCTTCAGCCATCGATCTTCCCAACCCTCCTGTTTCAGCGGACCTGACCGGGATACATAATTAATCGGCCCTGCCCGTCTCTGCATTGTCCGACAATCAGGCGGTAGGTTACCCAGATTGTGTGAATCGCATCAATAATTAGTAGCAGCACGCCGATGGGGGTCGCCGTGGGGTCGCCGCTATAGAGGCACAGGAGACCCCCAACCAGCATGGAAAAATCAAGTAACCCATGCAGCCAGTTGCCGAGATAAAAATGGTGTACGCCGACCACGCCGAAGATCATCGAAAGTGACACCGAGACTCCATAGGATTTTGGCGAGACAGCAGGGCGATCGATCTGGTCCATGGCGCTTCCTTCCTAGGTTTGGTCTCCCGGCACGGTGCCCGCGGGCAGGGCACTGACGTCTTTGGCTACGGGCGCACGCGTCCCCCCGTTCAGCCGCTCCAGAAACTTCTGGAAGGTACCAAAATTGATCAGATCCTCATGCTTGCCCTCCGGCAAACCTACAGGTCATTGGGGTGCTTCGATACGCTCGAGAACAACGGTACTCTGACCTTACTACAACGAAGTAGACTATTCTAAGAAAGCCTCTTGTGGGTCTTTCCGCTCTTCTAGACGCCAGTGTGCTTCCAGCTTTTTCATTAGTTCGCTTTGCCTCTGCTGAATGACATCTGGATCCCATATGTCATGCTTCAGTACCTGCGTTGTGAGCACAAAAGGCGAAATCCCGCCCTGCGTAAAGTACGCTGACTTTTTGCGCCCAAATTCATAGTTCGAGGCAGAGCTGTTCTTCTTCCGCGTCAGCAGAGCAAGATTTCCCAGCCTATGAACAAGGGACACCCTCTCAGCCGCATCGGGAAACCAACTTGTCCATTCGCTTTTTGCATCCGGATTCTGTGGTAATACGTGCTCCACGGTGATCGTGTCATAGTCATATTGTGCTCCGCCGCCGGACATCAGAGCGTCAAGACGAAGAAGCACTGCGGAGCGCGCCCGCGCCGACAACCTGTCATAAATTGGTCCGTCAAGAACGGCATAAATATCCCACTGTTCGTTCTTAGTGAGTTGCAGCAAAGAATCGGTGGCCTGTAGATTCTCTTCCTGCTCGATAGCTCTGGTCAAGCGCGAATAACGATCGATACGTTCGTTGATGCCAGCCCGCGTAACTAGCATCCAATACGACAATCGTTCGAGGTCCTTAAAGAAGCTTTCCATCTTCTCGGGGCTGTTTCGTTTTCGTACTGCGAAAGCCAACGCTGGAGGAACCCAGTCTTTGAATTCCAGCCGGTTAAGCCACTTGAGGCTTTCGTTCACTGATTCCGCACGTTCCGGGCTCGCATATGCGGAATCAGTCAGCTCCTCGTAAACATCCGCCATGGGAATAAGAATTTCATCGATAAAGCGGTCTGGCGCACTGTTCTTCGTGACATGCTCGCGGAACTCGCGAAGTAGCGTGCCTTGGGGTTTTGCTTTGCGGTATGCCATGCGAATATGGCTGAACAGATCGCCGAACGAATTTCGTCCTAGGTCTTCCTCAGTATTTTCCCACTTTGTTGTGTACCCCTCCCGCTGGGCTTCGGCGATCCCGCCGATAATTTCTGCTTTGAGGATATCAGTCGCCGACAGGTCGAGACCGCGGCTGTTGAGGACCGAAAAAATTCGATACGCGGAGTCCAAATCAGGTGTTGCTACAGCGACAAGATAGCAACGGGTGACGATGAATTGTGCGAGGCGCGGGCGTTCGTCCTCAGGTAACGACCTTAGGCGTTCGTCGAACATGCGCGCATTATTTTGGATATTCTCTTGGCTGTCGGATAGGTTATCACTCAGTTCCAGCAGCTTCTTGAAACCATCCTCACGCTGAACATAACTATGGAAGAAGCTCCTATCCCGCTCTCTAAGAGACAAACGGAAGCGGTCCTGAGTCCCGCGAATCTGACTGCCTCTTTCATAAATCAAATGGGTTATGTCAGAAGCGTCTTTTTCAGGCGCCTGCGTCCGGAGCGCGGATAACAAAATTGTCAGCGTAGTCAGCCGCTGCTGCCCATCCACGACATCCGCATCTGGCAAATCCTCTTTCTTGATGAGAACGATGCTCCCGAGAAAATAGGGTGGCATGTTTTCGACCTCCCCCGGACTGGCATTCATAAATCCAATCAGGTCATCGAAAAGGTCTCGCGCTTGTTCAATAGTCCACGCGTAGGGACGCTGGTAGTTGGGAATTTGGAACACATAATCGTCACTGAAAATGCGTGAAATCGTTTGCTGATGCGCTGTCAGAGCCGTTGGCATTTTGTCGCCCCGCTGTTGGCTAACCAAATTTCGGCGATTTAGCAGTCTCCCCCTAATATTCGCGAGTATTTAAGGGAATCACAACATCTTTTGGTTGTATTTCCAATTGGCCGGAAGCTCCGTCCTCCACGGGATCACCATTACTCTGTCTTACGGCTCGTCTCCCGGCACGGTGCCCGCGGGCAGGGCGCTTACATGGTCATAGATGGCGCCGGGGCGGGTGAACCAGATGCGGTCGGCATCGGGATGGTTCACCATATGGGTCAGAATGTCCCGCAGACCCGCCAGACGGTAGGGCTGGCCGACCACGAAAGTGTGGAGCGCGAGGGAGAAGATCAGCGGCTGTTTTTGCGATTGCCGCATCTGCTCGTCGAAATGGCTGGTCACCATTTGGGTAAAATCGTCGGCGGTGTGACGGCGGCTGAGCTGGGCCGGGGAATCGTTGATTTCGATGTGATAGGGGATCATCAGCAGGCGGCCGCCCTTGGTGCGCATCCAGACCGGCTGATCGTCGCATGACCAATCCATGATGAAGCGGTAGCCCGCCTCCTGCAGGAGATCGGGCGTGTGGGCGCTTTCCGAAATCCACGGACCCATCCAGCCGCCCGGCCCGTTTCCCTCGTGGTTTTTGAAGGCCTCCGTCGCACGGTTAATGAGCGCCCGTTCCTCGTCCTCGGAATAATCGCCCTGCTGCTCCGAATTGGTGACGCCATGGCCGATATATTCATCGCCGCGGGCGCGGATGCGTTCGGGGATCTGCGGCGCATAGTCATAGATCGACGTGTTCATGAGATGACAGGCCGGCAGGCCCAGCTCCTCCAGCAGCTCGAACACCCGCCAGATGCCCACGCGCAGCCCGTAATCCCGCCATGAGAAATTGCGCACGTCCGGCTGGGTGCCGAGAGCGGTGGGCGTGTGGCCGAGCCCCTCGCCGAAACTGAAATGTTCGATATTCAGCCCGATATAGACGGCCAGCCGCTTGCCGTCCGGCCAATCATAGTCGGCGCGCTCGATGATGGGCGAATAGTCATAACGGCCGTGTTTCCTGAGCTCCATGAGATAACGGTCCTGATCCGGAATTTCCTGTTATTTTCGACACTATAAGGATGGCATTGGGGAATATCACGGGCAAGGCCTCCCTTTAGTTTGGTGGATTTTGCACCAGCCCTTTTCGAGCGGGCGCAAACAACGTATTTTCTGGCCATGGTTTAAAAACAAGCAAGAACGCCGTCCTTACGACGGGCGTTTCATGAGGAGATAAAAATGTCGGACGGTGAATGGGATGTGATTGTCGTTGGTGCGGGTAACGCGGCCGGTTGTGCGGCCCTGGCGGCCCGTGAATCAGGCGCCAGCGTGGTGATGCTGGAACGGGCGCCCGAGGACGAGGCGGGTGGCAACACGCGCTTTACCGCCGGCGCCATGCGGGTGGTCTATGACGGTGTGGAGGATATCCAGAAGCTGGTGGAGCTTTCCGATCAGGAGATCGAGGATACCGATTTCGGGACCTACACGCAGGACCAGTTCTTCGACGATATGTTTCGTATCACACAGTATCGCACTGATCCCGACATGGCGGAGATCCTGGTCACAACCAGCCTCGAAACGCTGACCTGGATGCGGAGTAAGGGCATCCGGTTCGTGCCGATCTATGGCCGACAGGCGTTCAAGATCGACGGCAAGTTCAAGTTCTGGGGCGGGCTGACGGTGGAGACCAATGGCGGTGGGCCCGGTCTTTATGAGTCCCTCCAGGAGATCACCAAGCGGGAAGGCATCGAGACCCTGTTCGAAACCCGTGCCATGGATTTGATCTATGACGGCACGGCGGTGAAGGGCGTGCGCGTCAAGCAGGGAGACTCCATCAAGGAATTCGCCTGCAAGGCGGTGGTCATGGCGTCGGGTGGTTTCCAGGCAAATCCTGAATGGCGCACCCGTTATCTCGGCCCGGGATGGGATCTCGCCAAGATTCGCGGCACGCGCTTCAACACCGGCGACGGTATCCGCATGGGGACCGACATTGGCGCCGCCACCTACGGCAACTGGTCTGGCGGCCACGCGGTGGGCTGGGACCGCAACGCGCCGGAGTTCGGCGATCTGGCGGTGGGCGATCAGTTTCAGAAACATTCCTATCCGTTTTTCGTCATGGTCAATGCCACCGGCAAGCGCTTCGTCGATGAAGGCGCCGATTTCCGCAACTACACCTATGCCAAGTATGGCCGGGTCATTCTCGAACAGCCGGCCCAGTTCGCCTGGCAGGTGCTGGATTCCAAGGTCGCCCATCTCAAGCGCGACGAATATTCCATCCGCCAGGTCACCAAGGTGACCGCCGACACCATCGAAGAGCTGGCCGGCAAGCTCGAAGGAGTCGATCCGGACGCCTTCCTGAAGGAAATCAAGGAATACAACGCCGCTGTCCGCCAGGACATCGACTACAACCCTAACGTCAAGGATGGCCGTTGCACCGAAGGACTGCCCATCAACAAGTCCAACTGGGCCCAGACCATCGATACCGCGCCGTTCGAAGCCTATCAGGTGACCTGCGGCCTCACCTTCACCTTTGGTGGGCTGCGCATCAATACGGACGGGCAGGTGATGGATACCGACCTCAAGCCCATGAAGGGCCTGTATGCCGCGGGCGAATGCGTCGGCGGGCTGTTCTATTTCAACTATCCGGGTGGTTCCGGCCTGACCGCGGGCTCCACCTTCGGCAAACTTGCCGGCACCTCGGCAGGGCAGGCGGTGACGGCGTAGGGGGTCTCCGCCTCCGTCGCTTTGACGGCTCCCCGGCGGCGCGCTACACCAGAAGATCAACGCAGCCACGGGCCGTGATCCGCCATGCGCAATGTCCTGGCCGTCGATATCGGCGGCACCTTCACTGACCTGGTCGCCTACGACCTCGAAAGCGGCACGGTGACCTATGCCAAATCGCCCACCACCTATGGCGATTTCGTCGAGGGCATCCTGGCCTGCCTGACCAAGGCGGGGATCCATGTGGCCGATACCGAGCTGGTCAAGCATGGCTCGACACTGGTCATCAACGCGCTGATCCAGCGCGACGGGGCGAGGACGGCCTTGATCACCACCAAGGGCTTTCGCGATACCCTCGAGATCGGCCG
>JABJKO010000145.1 GCA_018660305.1 Rhodospirillaceae bacterium | reverse complement strand
TAGCGTCCCGCCGCAGGGTGGCCGTAAGCATCCGCAGCAGGAATTCCTGCAGGTTGATACCACGAATATATTGTTCATTTGTGGTGGTGCCTTTGCCGGGCTTGAAAAGATCATTACCGGCCGGGGCAAGGGTAGTTCAATTGGCATTGGCGCCGATGTGGAAGGACCGGACGAACGCAAGACCGGTGAAATTCTGCTCGGGATCGAGCCCGAGGATTTGCTCAAATTCGGGTTAATTCCTGAATTTGTTGGTCGCCTTCCGGTGATTGCCACGCTTGAAGATTTGGAAGAGGAAGCTCTCGTCGAAATTTTGGTCAAGCCAAAGAATGCTCTCGTCAAACAGTATGGAACGCTGTTCGAGATGGAGGACGTAGCCCTAACGTTCAATGATGATGCCTTGCATGCCATCGCCAAAAAGGCGATCGAGCGCAAAACGGGGGCCCGGGGGTTGCGGTCAATTCTCGAGGCGATCCTGCTGGACACCATGTATGACCTTCCGAGTTTCGAGGGGGTTGAAGAAGTGGCGATCAGCGGCGAGGTGGTCGATGGTATGGCCAAACCTCTCTACATCTACTCTGATCGACGCGAGGACGTGGGCACAAGCGCCTGATGTCCTTGGCTTGATTAATTAACCGGCAAGAACCATGTACTTGCCAGGTTGAGAAATTGTTTGGTTGGCGTTCCAACCAGCACTGAAGTGAGTAAGAGGTAGCATGTCAGAGTTGGATCAGCATCTGAGTTTCCCGGTACTTCCATTGCGCGACATTGTGGTCTTTCCACATATGATTGTGCCGCTGTTTGTCGGTCGCGAAAAGTCGGTCCGGGCCCTTGAAGACGTTATGCGGGATGACAAGCAGATCCTGCTTGTCACGCAGAAGAACGCCGGCGATGACGATCCCGAGCCCGGCGATATCTATTCCGTCGGCACCGTGGGGACCGTCCTGCAGCTTTTGAAACTGCCGGATGGCACGGTAAAGGTGCTGGTCGAAGGCACCCAGCGGGCCAAAATTGTCGGTTTCAGCGAGAATGCCGAATTCTTCCAGGCCTATGCGGATCTGATGGATGATCCGTCGGAGGATGAACGCGAGCACGAGGCCTTGAGCCGCTCGGTCATCTCCCAGTTCGAACAATACATAAAGTTAAACAAGAAAATTCCTCCGGAAGTTCTTGTTTCGCTTAATCAAATAGAAGAATCATCGAAGCTGGCCGATACGGTCGCATCCCATCTGGCCCTGAAGATCCCCGAAAAACAGGAACTTCTTGAGCTTGCCACCATCACCGAGCGGCTGGAGCGCGCCTATGCGCTGATGGAAGCCGAGATCGGCGTCCTGCAGGTGGAAAAACGGATCCGGAACCGCGTTAAGCGGCAGATGGAGAAGACCCAGCGCGAGTACTATCTGAACGAGCAGATGAAGGCGATTCAGAAGGAACTCGGCGAGGGCGAGGACGGCCGCGACGAGGCGTCCGAGCTGGAAGAGAAAATCGCCAAGACCAAGCTGAGCAAGGAAGCCCGCGAAAAAGCCACCGCGGAACTGAAGAAGCTCCGGTCCATGAGCCCCATGTCGGCCGAAGCGACGGTCGTTCGGAACTATCTCGACTGGATTCTGAGCATTCCCTGGAAAAAACGTAGCAAGGTCAAAAAGGACCTGGCCCATGCCGAGGAGGTCCTGAACCAGGACCATTACGGGCTGGAGAAGGTCAAGGAACGCATTATCGAATATCTGGCCGTCCAGCAACGGGTTGGAAAGGTCCGGGGTCCCATTCTTTGTCTGGTTGGCCCTCCGGGTGTTGGCAAGACGTCCCTGGGCAAATCCATTGCCCGGGCGACCGGACGGAATTTCGTGCGCATGTCGCTCGGCGGTGTGCGTGACGAAGCGGAAATTCGCGGCCATCGCCGGACTTACATCGGGTCCATGCCCGGTAAGATCATCCAGGGCATGAAAAAGGCGAAGAAGTCCAACCCGCTTTTCCTGCTTGATGAAATTGACAAGCTCGGGAACGACTGGCGCGGCGATCCGTCGTCGGCACTGCTCGAAGTGCTGGACCCGGAACAGAACAACGCCTTCAACGATCACTATCTTGAAGTGGACTACGATTTGTCCGACGTCCTGTTTGTGACAACGGCAAATACGCTGCGCATACCGGCGCCACTGATGGACCGCATGGAGATAATCCGCATCTCCGGCTATACCGAAGATGAAAAGGTTGAAATCGCCAAAAGCCATCTCATTTCCAAGCAACTTGAAGCGCATGGGATGAAGGAGGGCGAATGGTCCATTTCCGACGATGCGCTACGGGATATCTGCCGCTACTACACCCGGGAGGCCGGTGTCCGTAGCCTCGAACGTGAGCTCGCCAATCTGGCCCGCAAGGCGGTCAAGCATCTGCTGACCACCAAGTCGGACAACGTCCGCATCACGCGGCGTAATCTTGAAAAATATGCCGGCGTGCGCCGCTATCGCTTCGGGATGATCGAAGAAGATGATCTGGTCGGTGTCACCACCGGATTGGCCTGGACCGAAGTGGGCGGTGAATTATTGTCCATTGAAGCGGTGAGCATGCCGGGTAAGGGCGCTGTTGCCCATACCGGTACGCTGGGCGATGTCATGAAGGAATCCGTACAGGCGGCCCGTGCCTATATCCGGTCACGGTCGGTCGAATTCGGTATTTCTCCGACGGTGTTCGAGAAGAAGGACATCCATGTTCACGTTCCCGAAGGGGCGACCCCGAAGGACGGCCCGTCTGCCGGTGTGGCCATGTGTACATCGATCGTGTCGGCCCTTACGGGGAACTCCGTTCACAAGAACGTTGCCATGACCGGCGAGATTACCCTGCGGGGACGTGTCCTGCCCATCGGTGGCCTGAAAGAAAAGCTCCTTGCCGCGCTTCGGGGCGGTATCAAGACGGTTCTGATCCCCAAGGACAACGAAAAGGATCTCGCGGAGATCCCCGATAATGTGAAACGCGGTCTTGAAATTATCCCGGTTTCCACCGTGGATGAAGTCCTGGACAGGGCTTTGACGGGCAAGCTGGTCCCCATCGAATGGGAAGAAGTAGACCCGGTTGCAACGTCAGCGAAGGCTGACGGCGACGTCGGCGGGGTTGTAACTCACTAAATTTCACATCGAGCATCGGGCGCCTCCAGCCATGGCTGAAGCGTCCGATGCTCGGGTGATTCGCTAAATCAGCCAAAAAACCGCAGTTTTCCCTATGATTCGGCCATTTCTTGCGTTGACGCAGTTCCAGCGCGGGCCGTAGACTCCCCTCCTGTCGCAGCGATTTCACTTGTTACTGCGGCAGAACAGCCAATTTTGGCGTTTCCATTTCCTTTCATGATGATAGGGGGCGTTAAGGTGAACAAGAACGATCTCGTTGCAAATGTGGCTTCCAACTCTGGACTGTCGAAGTCCGATGCGGCGAAAGCTGTCGACGCAGTATTTGAAACAATCACATCGTCGCTAAGTGGTGGGACCGAAGTACGTCTCGTTGGTTTTGGCACATTCAATGTGACCAGGCGGCGCGCATCCGAGGGTAGAAACCCGAGGACTGGTGAGAAGATTCAGATACCTGCTTCTAATCAGCCTAAGTTCCGTGCAGGCAAAAGCCTCAAGGACGCCGTTAATTAACGACCAAACGAGCAAGCTATGCTTTGTTGGATAGTCGGCCGCCCTATCAGGCGGTCGACTTCTTTTTGTGCGGTCAAACATAGTACAAACATAGTATAAGATTTCCGACGAAGAGTACGGGCGGTTAGCTCAGCTGGGAGAGCGCCACGTTTACACCGTGGATGTCGGCGGTTCGATCCCGTCACCGCCCACCACCCTTCGTCCCCCAGGAATTTTGACGGGCTTCGGGTGGTAAGCCACCCGGAATTGCATCCTGGGTGAATGAATGTCGCCGGACCTGCCCCATAAATCTTTTGCGAAGTTGGAAAACCCGGCGTAGGGGGGATGCCGTCGGGCGTCGTTCACGCCAGCCGCCAGAGGGATCTTGTCCGGCCTTTGAAATTGCTGTCGTTTGAAATCGCCCGGGATTGTTGACTGCCCAACTTGTTTCAGACGCCATCTCTGAGTAGATTGCCGTTCCCCGACCTTGCTCTCCCGTAATATTGAACTGGTTTTTAGATGTCCCAAGATCTTCGATCCTATCTCGACAAGGTGAGGGCTGAGCGGCCCGAGGAATTCCTCACCGTTTCCCGCGAAGTCGACCCCGCCTATGAAATTACGGCGTCCATCGTCAAGCTGGAAAAGGAGGCGAAACGCCGGCCGGTCATGCTGTTCGAGAAGGTGAAGGGCACCGATTTTCCGGTCATGAGCAATCTGCATGCCAGCCGCCCCCGTCTGGCCATGGCTCTGGGCTGTAATCCGCGGGATATGCAAAAGACGTTCCTCGCCGCTATGGAAAATCCCATCGCACCCAAGGAAGTCAATAACGGCCTCTGCAAGGATGTCGTGCTCAAGGGCGCGGCTGTGGACATGCGGGCTCTGCCGCAGGTGGTCCATCATGGCGGCGATGGCGGGCCCTATATCACGGCGGCCATCTCGTTTGCCAAGGACCCGGAAACCGGCATTTACAATTGCGCCTATAACCGGCTCATGATCACCGGCAAGGACACCACTTCCATTCACCTCACTCTCGGAAAACATCTGTGGGAATTCCACAAGGTGGCGCAAGCCCGCGGCGAGCCCCTGCAGGTCGCCTTCGCCATCGGCGTTCATCCGGCCATTGCGCTTGGCGCGCTGTCCATCGGCTCCATCGATGAGGATGAAACAGCCATCATGGGCGGGCTGTTTGGCGAGGCCATGGAGGTGGTCCGGTGCGAGACCATCGATTTGCTGGTGCCGGCCCAGGCCGAAATGATCATCGAGGCGGAAATCCTGCCCGGCGATACGGTCAATGAAGGACCGTTTGGCGAGTTTACCGGCTACAGCCTTGGCGCGCGGGAACGGGAAGTGGTGAAGGTGAAAGCGATCACCCACCGCAAGGACGCCTATTTCTACGACATGAATGTGGGGCATCTCGATCACATGCTGCTGTCCACCGTCCCCATGGAAGCCAACTTGCTGCGGGCGGTGCGATCCATGGTGCCGTCGGTTACCGCCGTTCGGGTTCCCAGCCCCTTTACCTGCTATGTCTCCATTGAGCAGCGCCTGAAGGGGCAGGGGAAGAACGCAATCATGGCGGTATTTGGCGCCGATCTGTACATCAAGCGCGTGGTGGTGGTGGATCATGACGTCGATATTTACGACGAACGCCAGGTCAATTGGGCGCTGGCCACACGGTCGCAGCCGGATCGCGATATGATTTTGATCAAGGGCGCCCGCGGCTCCGATCTGGATCCATCCACGTCGGGCGACGACGGTTTCACCTCGAAATGGGGTATCGATGCGACGGCCAAGCCGCTGCTCGAGGACTTCACGCCCCGCCATCATTTCCCCGAGGACGTTTGGGATGGAATTGATGTCGAGGCCCTTCAGTCCGGAAAATAATGGCCGGGACTGTCGCCCAGAGGCTGGACAGAGCGGCGCAGGCAAATCCTGACAAGATCGTCCTGGTCGGTCCCACCGGACCGGTCACCTGGAGCGCGCTGGAGGCGCGGGCGGGGGCTGTCGCCCAATCGCTGCTCGATGACGGTATCGAGGTGGGAGAGCGGCTGGTCATCGCCACCGAGGACATTACCGACACGGCCATCGGGATCATCGGCGGACTGAAAGCCGGCGCGGCGATCACCCCCATGAACCCGCGTCTGGGGAGCGAAGAAAAACAGGCCATACTCGGCGTTCTGGGAAAGACCCGGACCCTCCATACC
>JABJKO010000272.1 GCA_018660305.1 Rhodospirillaceae bacterium | reverse complement strand
GCCTGACGCATGGTGTTGACGTTACCGATGCATTCGAAGCTGTAATCGGCGCCGCCATCGGTGAGATCCACCAGGGCCGCGACCACATCGCCGTCCACATCCTTGGGATTGACGAAATCTGTCATGCCGAATTTCTCGGCAAGGGGGCGCTTGGTGGTGTTGAGATCCACCCCGATGATCTTGTTGGCGCCGGCCATGCGGGCGCCTTGAATGACGTTCAGCCCGATTCCGCCAAGCCCGAAGACCACCACATTGGCGCCGGGCTCGACTTTCGCCGTATTGATCACGGCGCCGATCCCGGTGGTGACGCCGCAGCCGATATAACAAACCTTGTCGAACGGTGCGTCTTCGCGAATCTTGGCAACCGCGATTTCCGGCAGGACCGTGTAGTTGGCGAAGGTCGAGGTTCCCATATAGTGAAACAGCGGCTTGCCGTTGAGCGAGAACCGGCTTGTGCCGTCGGGCATCATCCCCTGACCCTGCGTGTTGCGAATGGCGGTACACAGGTTCGTCTTGCCGGACAGGCAGGATTTGCACTGGCGGCATTCGGGAATATAGAGCGGGATAACATGGTCGCCCTTCTTGAGACTGTTGACGCCCGTGCCCACATCGACCACCACGCCCGCGCCCTCATGGCCGAGGATGGAGGGAAACAGGCCTTCGGGATCGTCGCCGGACAGGGTAAAGGCATCGGTGTGACAGATGCCGGTGGCCTTGATCTCCACCAGGACCTCTCCCTCCCTGGGGCCGTCCAGCTGAACTGTTTCGATTGTTAGCGGCTTGCCGGCCTCATGGGCGACGGCGGCGCGGACATCCATGATCTTTCCCCTCTACGCGTTCTTCCAGATGGCCCATGTTTTCAAGCACACAGGCGGCGCGCAAGGGGCAGGAGCAAAAAAAGGGAATATTTCGGGTGGGCGAGGAGGAAGCGGAGAGAGGTTAGCGTGAGCCGCTGACTGTCTGCGCGATATCGTGGGCGATCTTGTTCGACTTGTTGTCAGGATCGAGCGCGGTTCGTATGGCCCGGCCCAGCTGCTTCAGCAGCTCGATATCCTTTTGGACATCGTAACCGCCGGATTCCCGTATTTCCTCCACGATGCCGACACAGGCGCGGCACAGTTCGGAGACGTGGAAAAAACCCTGATTACTGGCGGCGCGGTCCATTTCCCGAACCATGCCATGGAGACGCGACACGTTGGCCTTGAAGCCGTCACCCCGGGTTATGGCCTGATCGGCGATCACACCGGCCAAAATCATGATGTCTTCCGCCTGACGATCGACGCGACGGGTATTGAGATCGCCGATCGCGTCTTCGATCTCACGGTCGAAGCGACCGGGATCCCATGAGCCTGAGGCTTTTTCCTTGAGGCTGTTGGGCACGGTGAACAGCGGCACTTTCGACGCTTCGCGCCGTAATTTTCGGCGGTCCGGACCGATATATTCCGAGGTGACCACAAACGGCGCCCGCTGCCGGACCAGGGCCCGGATACGGGTGAGGATTTGCTCCGGCGACAGCGGCGCGCTGACCAGATGATCGACACCGCAATCGATAACCCGGGTCACTTCGGACGCGGTCGGCGTCCAGGTGATGCCGATGACGCAGACAAAGGGGTTTCGTCCGATGGCATTATGTCGAATGGAATGGACCAGGTTACAGGCTTCCTTGCCGTCAAGGGCCATATCGCAGATCACGATATCGGGGCCGGCGGCCTGTTCGACGGCCTCGGCGACGTTGCTCACGGAGCCGGTATGCTCGATCCCCTCAATTCCCGCATGAGCGAGCGCGATCTTCAACGTACTGCGGATATGAGTACGCGGATCGGCGAGGATGATACGGACGTCGTCAAACTTCAATTTACCGGCCATTGCAAACGGGACCACAGAACCTTCCGCCCCGGCATCACCCTTTATGCTCTAAAAGGCTTTATTTTCCCATAAACAGGAGTAAGTAATTGTTTTATAATACAAAAAAGGGAGGCATCTGGTTAAGTTTGTCTTAACAAAATCAACCTTTCTCTCTCACTTCTCGTCAACCTCGTGCCCGACACCCCGCTGTCCGGTTTATCCCCCTCGATGGGGGAGGCTGTAGCCGCGAAACGGACACAGGGCGAGGTTCTAAGAGAGCGCGCCGTAAAGGAGGGAGCAGGCGATGATGGCGCCGATGATGCCCGCCAGATCGGCGGTCAGGGCGGCGGCCAGGGCGTGCCGGACGCGGCGGATCTGAACCGCGCCGAAATAGACCGCCAGCACGTAAAAGGTGGTTTCGGTGGATCCCTGGAAGGTGCTGACCAGATAGCCCGTATAGCTGTCAGGACCGACCGAGGGGTCCTGTATGATGGAGGCCAGAATACCGTAAGCACCCGATCCGGAGAGGGGCCGCAGCAGGGCCATGGGCAGGGCCTCGCCCGGCAGGCCCAGCCGAGTTGTGACCGGGCCGATCCACTGGACAAACAGATCGAGGGCGCCGCTGGCCCTCAGCATGCCCACGGCCACAAGAATGGCCACCAGATAGGGAATGATTCGGATGGCCACCTGGAATCCGTCGCGGGCGCCGTCAACGAAGACCTCGTATATGCGGACTCCGCGGGCCAGACCGAAAGTCACGAAACCCAGCATAAGCCCGGGAATGATCCACGGCGCCACGGCCTTGCCGTAGATCACCGTCAGCGGTATCAGCGCCGCAATGGTCCCCAGCGCCAGATAGGATATCCAGCCAGGGTAGCCGGCACCGCTCATATCGGCCACGGCGGTTTCTTCCGTTTCCGGCTGTTCGGTCCGCGGCTCCACCGCATCAGTGAGCGGGGTAAAGGGCGAGAACCGCTGATAGAGCTTCACCGCGATAATGGCGACCGTGGTTGAGACGATGGTCGCAAACAGCGTGGTGGGGAGAATACCGGCCGGGTCCTGCGAGCCCACCGAGGCGCGCAGCGCGATAACGCCGGTGGGCAGAAGGGTCACGCTGGAGGTGTTGATGGCCAGAAACAACACCATGGCGTCGGTGGCCACGCCCTTATGGGGATTGAGTTTGTCGAGTTCCTGCATGGCGCGAATGCCGAATGGTGTCGCGGCGTTTCCCAGACCCAGCGCATTGGCGGACATGTTCATGATCATGGCGCCCATGGCGGGGTGTTCCGCCGGTACATCTGGAAACAGGCGCACCATGAGAGGCCGGACGAGTCGGGCGATGATGGTGAGCAATCCGCCGGCCTCGGCGATTTTCATGAGCCCGAGAAACAGCGCCATCACCCCCACCAGCCCGAGAGCCAGCGTTACCGCCCCGCCTGCCGCATCGATCATGCCCACCGCCAGCGCCTGCATGGGCGCAACGGCGGTGGGGCCGGTGGCAACCCAGCTGAGCTGCTTGACGGCGGTGACACCGAAGGCGAGGGCGATAAGGACGAAAAAGACGATGTTCATGATGGGCGGGGGGACACAACGATCTTCGCGGTGCCGATCATGAACGCGCCGGCGAGCAGGAACAGAAGGCCGGAGGACAGGAATACCCAGTCGGGATGCTGGAGATCGAGAAACCAGCCATAGAGCAGCGGCGTGATGGCCGCGCCCGTATCAAGCCCGCCATAAACAAAGCCAAACACCCGCCCGCTCGCTCCTTCCGGTGTGACCGACCGCACCACCATGTCGCGGCTCGGGATGGCCATGCCGAAGATGAACCCGGCGAGGCCGAAAGCCGCGTAGAGACCCATGCCGGTGATATCGAGCCAGCCGATTCCAAGCACGAGAATACTGACACATAAAAAACAGCCGGCGCCGGCGATCTCCAGATGATGCCCCATCCGGTCGGCCACAACGCCGCCCGCGAGAATGCCTGCGGGACTGCCGATCAGGAACGCGAAGATGGCGGCATTGGCGGCCACCAGCGACAGGGCCTGATCCTGAACCAGCGCCAGCGGCGTGAATTGATGCAACCCGATTGTCGCCATGGCGAACAGCACGAAGAACACGAAAAATCCCAGGATGGCGGGTTTAAACAACAGGGCGATGCCGGTTCTGACGCTGTCTGTTTGTTTTGGTGGTTTCCGGGGACGGGACTCAAAAAAGAAAGCCGATCCCATGAGGATCAGAACAAGGGCAAGGGCAAGGCCGGCGAGCCCGGCGATCAGGAGCGCCTCGCGCCAGCCGGCCCAGACGGCGAGGGGCGCCATGATCAGCGGCGCCAGGGCAAAGCCGGCATGACCGCCGAGGCTGTGGATGCTGTAGGCCCGGCCCATCAGGTTGGGGCTGATGATTTGGTTCATCAGGCTGAAATCGGCGGGATGGAAAACGCTGTTGCCGGTCCCCGCCAGAAAAACCAGGATCAGCAACGTCTCGTAATTGGGCGTCAGCGAATATCCGGCGACGGAGAGGGACAGAAGCACCAGACCGCCGATCAGGACCGGCCGCGCGCCGATGCGGTCGGTGAGAAATCCGGCGGGAGTCTGAAATCCCGCCGACGCCACAAAAAACACCGTAATCAGAAGCCCGAGTTCAACATTGGTGACACCGAGTTCCGCGCCGATGAGAACAAACAGGGGCGCCAGGGCAAGCTGGTAAAAATGGCTGAACGAATGAGCGATGCCGATGGCGCCCATGACCCGGATATCATGGCGGTGCGTCGCCAGCGCACTGCTCATGCGGTGACAGGCACCGTTGATTTTTGCGCTGCCATCTTGGCGAACAGGATGCTGAAGACTCCCAGCATGAGGAACGTGCCGATCAGCATAAACACCCAGAAAGGCTGGTTCTGACTGAGCAGATAGCCGAACAGGAAGGTGGAAATGGATGAGCCCACATCCATGCCGGAATAGGTGAAGCCAAACACCTTGCCCGCCGACCCCGACGGGGCGATGGAGCGCACCACCATGTCGCGTAGCGGGCCGGCGATGCCATAAAGGGCGCCGTAGACAACGAATATGGGCACCAGGACAAACATGGAATCCAGGTGAAACAGTGGCACGGTCATCAGGATGGCGACGCCAACGGTAACCACAATGGCTGTCATCAGATCATGACGCGGATATTTATCCGCGAGTATACCGCCCAGGAGAATGCCCAGGGTTGAGCCGGTGAGCTGTAACGATATGATCAGGCTCGCCTTGGCGGCCGTCAGCCCAAGAAGTCCGGTCAGGGTCACCGCGCCGAAGGTCATCAGGCCGATGGAGCCCATGGCCATGAAGGCGAAAAACGTAAAGGCGAGAACGGCGGAGGGCTGAAACAGCACGCCGAGATCCTTGGCAAAGGATTGCGGCATTATGCCCTTGTCCACGACGCTGTCGCGGAGATCGGATCTCAGGGCCCACATGATCACGGCGACCATCAACCCCACGCTGCCGGCGAACAGCATGGCGTTGCGCCAGCCGATCTGACTGCCCAGCCAATACATGAAAAACGGCGTCGCGGCGTAACCCACATAGCCGCCAAACCCATGGATGCTCAACCCGCGTCCGATGCGCTGTTCGCTCACGCTGCCGTTGAGGATGCTGAAATCCGCGGGATGGAAGACGCTGTTGCCAAACCCGGCGATGACCGCCAATAGGATCATCACCTCGTAGGACTGGACGAAGGCGAACAGGGTCGACGCGCCGGTAATCAGGAACATGCCGGTAATCAGGACCGGTCGGGCGCCGATCCGGTCGATGAGAAACCCGGCCGGCGCCTGACAACAGGCCGATACGACAAAAAACGCCGAGGCCAGGATTCCCAGCTCGGCATAGCCGATGCCCTCCACCTCGTGGATGATGGGAAACAATGCTGGCAGGGCGAGGTGATATACATGGCTCAGAAAATGCGCCACGCCGATCAGGCTGATGACTTTTACATCACGGCTGGTGGCTGCAACGGCAGCATCCATTCTGGTGTCCTTTCCGGCAGGAATTAGCGTGGCAGGAATCGCGACAATCTAACATATTACGGTGACCGGCGGCAGGGGGTATGTGTGGGTATGTGTCGGTTTGAAATTTATTGCGCCGAGGGCGCGAGCCAGCCCCGGATGTCTGAAAGTGGGGTGCCGCCTGAACCAATCTGCGGCTTGGATCCAACGCTTGTGACGCTCGGTTGAACGGGCAGGGGGAACAATGGCATGATCGGCGTTCTCTGGACGTTAGGATCCAGTGCAAGACCGGAATATCCTCGAATATTCCGTCGTCGAGCAAAGGGTGTCGGTCCCTGGATTGACACGTAAATAATAACTTCAAGCGAGGGAGGACATAATGCGTAAATTATTGTATCCGGCGGTCGCTCTGGCGGCTTTGGCTTGTGCGGGTTCGGCAAGCGCGCAAACGGTGGGTATCGGATCCACCAAAGGCGGGGTGCTGGCCGCCGTGGTGGCGACCGTCGCCAAGGTGGTGACCCTTCAATCCGATCTAAAAATGCGGCCGCAGCCAATGGGCGGCACACAGCAATACATTCCCGTTGTGAATGCCGGTGAACTCCCATTTGGTATTTCCAACGCCGTTCAGTTCAATATGGCCCTCAGCGGCACAGGTATTTCCAAACGGAAGTACCCGAATTTGCGCGTTGTCGCACAACTCATGACGTTCCGCACCGGTCCCATCGTGGCGGGGAACTCGTCGATCAAAAAACTTAGCGATATCAGGGGCAAACGCGTCCCATACGGTTTCAAGGCCGCACCGCTGTTTCAGCACGTTTTCACGGGTTATCTGACAAATGCCGGGTTAACCTGGGACGACGTTGTCAAGGTACCGGCCGTCGCGCTCCGGCAACACTGGAATCTGTTTAAACAGGGTAAAATTGATCTGAGTATCGGCAATCCGGGGTCAGGCCTCAACAAAAGCCTGGACGCCGCCATCAATGGCGGAATCCGTCATCTCACCCTGAATACAAACACGCCGGGGGCAGATAAGCTTCTTAACGATCTCCCGAAGATGTTCTACTACCCGCTCCGACCTGAGAAAAAATACCCGACCGTTCCCCAGGATGTGCAGCTGATAGGAATGAATTTTCTTTTGTGGACCCATAAGGATGCGGACGAAAAACTGATCCAGAAGGTCACCAAAGCTCTCTACGAGTCCGAGAGCAACCTGAAGGAAGCCGGACCGGTATGGGGCAATTACAAATCCGCAAATATGGCAAATGACAATGGCGGCAATTTCCATCCTGGCGCCGTCCGCTTTTACAAAGAAAAAGGTCTCTGGAAGCGTTAGAAAGTACGCTCGTTTCCGATCCTCTTTTTAACCGGGGCCTGCCAATCGGCAGCCCCGGTTTTTTTATCCTGCATTTACAGTGCGGCTTTTGCCTGTTTAACGCGAAGGAATTGGGCGACAAATATGATCAGGATGGTGCCCGCCGCCATGAGTTTTATGGCCACGCCATACGGCAGAACGTCTACCGGCATGAGCATCAGCAGACCGCAGACGACGCAAATGACCCTGACCACGGGCCCAATGCTCGTGAAAATATATCCGAGCATGCCTCCTGATGTGATCCAGACACCGAATATGGCGGTGCACAAACTCAGGAGTATTGCGATAGGCGAGCCGTTCATGATCAGGGCGGGTTCGTAAACGAACACAAAGGGTATCACATAGGCGACCCAACCCAGTCTGCAGGCCGTCATGGCCGTACCCATCGGCGCCGAATTTGCGAGTTTAGCCGCCGTAAATGCCGCAATGGCCACGGGCGGCGTGATCATCGACATCAGTCCGAAATAGAGGACGAACAAATGGGCGGCGAACGGGTTGACCCCAAGCTTTATCATCGGCGGTGCAATCATTAACGCCAGCAGCAGATAGATGGCCGTGGTCGGCATCCCCATCCCGAGTATGATCGATATAATCGCGGTCAGAACGAGCAGTAAAAACAAGCTGTCCTGCCCAACTTTCAGGAGAACGATTGTCATCGCGTAACCGAGGCCAGTCGTCTCTATGATCGCGATGGCAAGCCCCGCCATCGCTCCAATGATGATTATGTCGACGGAATTGCGGCCGGTTTCCGCAATACAGACCATGAGGTCCTTGGGGGAGATCCGGCGACCCTTGTATCCGAATATCCAACTGACCACCGGCAGGGAAATTGACGCGTAGAGGGCCGCGCTATCGGGCGGCATATTGTAGCGAAATAACGCAATCACCAGAATTACGTAGGGAATTATGAAAAACCACCCCTCTTTGATTGTGCGCCACAAGGGAGGAATTTGATCTCTTGGCACCGGGGCTATTTTTAGGCGCGCCGCCTCCAGATCAGCCTGGATGAATGCGGCGAAGTAATACAGGAAAGCCGGTATCAGCGCCGCGAGGATCACATCCGTGTAATCCGCTTCAAGCAGTTCCGCCATGAGGAACGCGGCGGCGCCCATGATCGGCGGCATGATCTGCCCGCCTGTTGAGGCCACCGCTTCAAAGGCTGCGGCGGATTTCGCCGAATACCCGCCGCCGCGCATAAGGGGGATTGTTATGACACCGGTGGACGCGACGTTCGAGACGGCGCTTCCGGAAATGGACCCGAACAAACCGGAGGCGACAACAGCTATTTTTGCGGATCCGCCGCGCGATCGACCGAACATCGCCGTTGCGATGTCGGTGAACCATTCCGATGCCCCCGTTCGCAGCAAAAGCTGTCCCATCAAAACAAACAAAACCACCACATAGGTGACGATGTTCATCGGAAGACCGAACAGGGCGACATTGTCCGCCGTGAGATAGGCGATCAGCTTAAAGGGATCTTTTTCCTGGGCCTGCAGGTCGCCCGGCACCAGATGCCCGACCAGGGAATACGCCAGAAAGACGAGAAGCACGGTGACCAGACTCCACCCGGCCGTTCGCCGCAGCGCTTCGATTATCAGGGGTATGATGATTATCCCGATAACGAAAGCGGTTTCGCGATAATGGAAATAATCCTCGATCAGAATGGTGTAAATGTACGAAAAATATAAACAGGTGAAGAAACCCGCCAACCCGAAAACAGCGTCGTACCAGGGAATCCGGTCTCTTTTCGCACCTTTTACGGCAGGCAGTCTCAGGAAAATAATGAGAAAGCTGGACCCGAGAACAATCGGAAGCGCCTGCTCTTTGGGAATCTCCATCTGGCGCAGGATCGAGAGATCGGCCGCGAATGACACGGTGATGGCGACGATCAGAACACCGAGTAAGATCGTCACCACCTCGACCCAGTTGCCGGTGCCGAGACCCGGTTGCGGTTTGTTTAGTTCATCCCCTTGATTGTCTGACAACGCCCTCTATCCCCCCTGCAAACTTTTTTGTTTCTTATGTCGTGTACTGGAACTCCATCCGGTGATGTTGTGCGGCGCTGGCAGGACGAAATGCAAAAACCGCACAACACAAAACAGCTTGATGCGGGGGCCGCATAGGTAACTTTCGCCATAACTCGATTGAATTTTTCACTTTAGTCTCTCAGCAATCCGCCGCGTGCTCAAGGTCCGCGCAGATGATGCCTATCGTCAAAACCCACTAAAATATCGTATTTCCTTTAGGCCAGACTCATGGAGCAGCGGAAGAAGCTGTCACGGCAAAGCAAACATTCGGGTCACGGGTTCGGGCAGGCTTCAAACCGAAACACTGCCCATTATTCCGCGCTATTTCCGTGGCGCGCGCTCCATGAAGCGGTTCATGCCGACATCGGTGTCCCAGACCCGTTTGTGGGCCTCCAGCATGTAGGGCACGGCGCTGGCGCGGGCTTTGACGATGTCCTCGTGGTCGGCGATGAAGCCTTTCATGTAATCGGCCACCTCGGCACGCAGGGCGTCCTCGTCGATGGTGGTGACCTTGCGGTCCTTGACCACGATCTTGCCGCCGATGATCACGTTATCGATGGAACGGCCGGTTTCCGTATAGACCAGCTGGCGGGCGGCGCTGTTGAACGGCAGATAGGCCGTGTCGTTGAGATCCAGCAGCATCATGTCGGCCTTGTAGCCCGGCTTTAGCGCCCCGATGACATCGTCCATACAGGCGCTTCGCGCGCTGCCCTGGGTCGCAAAGCGGACCGCGTCATGGGTGATGTGCGGCCCCAACTCGGGCTCGCTGATGGCCGTGACCTGGCAGAAGGTTTTCATGGACTGGAACATGTTCTGCACATCGCTGCCCGAACAATTGTCACAGCCGAGCGCGATGCGCACACCTGATTCCAGCAAATCCTTGTTGGGGGCGATGCCGCTCTTGAGCTTGAAATTGCTGTTGTGGTTGATGACGACGCCCGCATTGGCGTCGGCCATGCGGTCGATCTCGTCGCGGGTGATCCAGACGCTATGGGCGATGTTGAAGCGATGGTTGAGCATGCCGGCCTCGGCCACGTAACCGACGAACGAGCCCCCATAATCGCCATAGCGTTCGCGGGCGATCACCGCCTGGCCTCTTGTTTCGTACATGTGGGTATAGATGCCGAGATCGTGGCGTTCGGCAAAGTCGGCGCAGCCCGCCAGCAGATCCAGCGAACAACGCTGTGGCGCGAAGGGTCCGCAGGCCCAATGGGTGGTGCCCCCGGCCGGCCGCCGCTTGATCTGGGCCTCCAGCAAATCGATTTGTTCCGTGGCGGTGCCGGCCTTGGTGCCCATCATTTCCTGGACTTCCGGCGGCAGCGTGTCGCGGTCGCGCACCATGGCGACGGCCGGGACATCGAACACCATGGGCGAAAATACCACCCGCTCGCCAATTTCTTCATAGGCGTCGAGCACCACGTCCACATAATCTTCCTGCAAGGGGATCAGTCCCAGCATGTCCTGCACGGTGGTGACGCCGCAGCGCATGGATTCCAGAGCGCCCACCAGGGTCCGCAGCCGGACTTCCTCCTTACTGCGGTTGCCCTGCAGGGGGAGGGTGTAGAGCAGCCACATCTCGAGGGTGCTCTCCTCGAACAGGCCACGGCACAGCGTATCGTGCGAATGGTAATGGGCGTTCATCATGCCCGGGACGACCAGATGATTGGACGCATCGAGGATTTCGGCACCGGCGGTCTGCTCGGCGGTTAGATTGCTACCAATGGCGGCAATGCTGTCGCCCTCGATCAGAATATCGGCGGTGGCCGGCTGATGGACGTTGCCGTCATGGTCATAGACCCGGCCGCCCTTAACCAGGAGTTTGTTCTGTGCCGCGTTCATGGTTTTCTCCCTGCGAAACTGATGCCCAGTGTTACCTGTTGATCGGGAAATTGTCACGGGGCACGCCCGGCCTGAATGGCGGGTCGAAGTCGGCAACGCATATGAAACGAACACTGCTTCACTCGTTAAATATTAATAAGTTGTTTAGATATTTTCCTATACCTGAGAGACATGTTATGGGCTTCGATTACCCTTATGACGTTCATCGACCTGGCAGGCGTCGTCGGGGGCGTATGCATCGCCATCCTGATCTACAAAAACCGAACTTTTTTCCGGTCTTCCGGGAATAATGGCAATTTATTGGTTATCGCCGCCGGCGCATTGATCGTCGCCGGGTTTTTGGGCGCGGATTTCTTTATGATTCTGGTGTTGCCAAAGTGGATCGGCACGAGAGAAGCAATGTCGGTGACGGAGCAACTGCATAAAAACGTCAGCTGGATCGCGCTGCCGCTGGGTTTTGGGGCGATTGCGGCCGGGTTTACTCTTACGTTTCGCTCTGTTCTCGGGCGGATCGAAAAATCCAACCTGAACGAGCGCGAACTGGGCGCGAAAATAAGCGAATTGGAGAGCACCGAGAAACGCTACCGCAACCTTGTGGAAAACGCCCAGTTGGGAATACGCATCGAGAACGCCGACGGCATACGGTTATTTGCAAACAACGCCTGTGCGACGATGTTCGGCTATGAAAGCGCGGATGAATATCTCAGGGCGCTTTCCGCGCCGGGCATCATGATTGCCCCCCATGACCGCGATTGGATACTGAACAACCTGGAAGCACGCAGACAGGGCAGGGACGCATCGAACGATTACGAATATGACGGCCTGAGAAAAGACGGCTCGATCCTGCCGGTTCGGGTATTCGTCGGAGAAACGACCTGGGACGGTAAATCGGCCCTCCAAAGGACCTACGTCGATCTTTCGGACCGTAAGCGGGCCGAACAATCATTGCGACAAAGCGAGGAAAGCCTCGCCAAGGCCCAGCAATTGGCCAAGCTGGGTAGCTGGAATTGGAATTTTCTTACCGGCGAGCTGTACTGGTCGGATGAAACCTACCGCATTTTAGGTTTCGAGCCTCAGGAATTCACGCCCACATACGAGACGGTTCTGGACTGTGTTCATCCCGACGACCGGGAACTGATGGAGCATCACATCACCAGGGCGCTCAAGGAAAAAATCCCCTATTCGATCGACCACAGGATCTGCCTCGCCAGCGGAGAAGAGCGTGTGGTTTATGAGCAGGGTACGGTGGAATTCGACAACGCCGGACAACCGGTTCGCATGTCGGGAACGACGCAGGACATTACCGAACGAAAGCGCGCGGAAGCGGGATTGCAGCAAAGCGAGGCGCGTTACCGGGATCTGTTCGAGGGATCGATCCTACCAATCCAGATCACGACGGTTGACGGTGGTTCCCGCTACGTAAATCAGTCCTATCTGGATCTTCTCGGATATGAAACGGCGGAGGAGTTCTTCGAATTCCGGTCCAAAGTCATCGCACCCTACGACCGCGACCGGATTATCCATATGGCGGACGCCCGCATAAAGGGTGAGAACGTGCCTGACATCTATGAATACGATGTCGTTAAAAAGGACGGGACGGTCGTGCCCCTCCAATCCTTCTCGCGGAAGATTTCGTGGGATGGACGGGACGCTTTCCAGCGAACCTTGGTAGACCTGACCGAGCGCAAGCGGGCGGAGGTGGCGCTGAATGACGCCAAGGAACAGGCTGAACTCGCGAACCGGGCGAAGTCGGAATTCCTGGCCAATATGAGTCACGAACTGCGCACGCCACTGAATGCGATCATCGGGTTTTCCGAAACCATACACAAACAAACATTCGGCCCCGTGGGCAGTCCAAAATACCTTGAATACGTGGACGATATCCACCAGGCGGGCCGGCATCTGCTAAACGTCATCAACGACATTCTGGATCTGTCGAAGATAGAGGCGGGCAAGGTTGAGCTTCACGAGGCACCGGTGAATGTTTCCGGCATCGTCGAATCCTGCGTGTTGTTGGTAAAGGAACGCGCCGCGGCGGAAGACCTGAACCTGAAACCGGATTTACCGGATAATCTTCCGGCGTTGTACGCCGACGAACGGATGGTCAAGCAGATCCTGATCAATCTTCTGTCTAACGCCATCAAATTCACGCCTGTCGGCGGCGAAATAGGCATTAAGGTTTGGTCCCGCCCGGATGCTGGTTATGTATTTCAGATAGCCGACACCGGCATTGGCATTGCACTCGAGGATATTCCGACGGTCCTGACTCCGTTCAAACAGGCGGATGGCGCTCTCGACCGGAAATTCGAGGGCACAGGTCTCGGCCTGCCGCTGAGCAAGTCGCTCACCGAAATGCATGGCGGATCCTTCGATCTGCAGAGTGAAGTCGGCGTTGGCACCACGGTGACAGTGCGTTTCCCGGCCGAGCGCGTCGTCTCGGCCTCCGCGACAGGAACCAGCCGTCTATAGGGCTCTAGCGCCGCGGCGCCGATGGGGAAAAATCAGGAATCTTCTTTGGCGTAGCTGGGAACATAGGCCGCCGGTTTCTCGCCACCCCGGGCCCGGCGTGCCAGAGCCTGCTCCACCGTTTCGGCTTCAGCCGCGTGTTCAAGACCGCGCTTGCGGTCGGTGGGAAACGGCGCCATGTGATCGGGCGGCGGCAATGTTGAGGCCGGGTAATAAGCGATTTTCTGGTCCTTGGGGATTTTCTTCTTCGGATTGATCCTGGGCCGGTTGGCGCCTGGCGCGGCCTCCACGTGGTTCCTGGGGTCATATTTGAAGGAAACGTCGCCCTTTACCTCCAGATCCAGCCACCATTTCTTGGCATCGACCGGATTGCCGCTGCCCAGCACATCGTCCAGCCAGATGGCGATGGGCGCCAGAATGGGCTTCAGCCACAGCGCATGGATGCCGAGCCAGCTTCCCAATTGATGCAGCAGCGGCCCGTCCCAGGTGGTGTCCTTGGTCAGCGGGCAGATATGGATGCAACGGCCGCAGGAGGAGCCCTTGCTGTTGGTGGCGCGGTAGCTGGTGCAGCGCTCGCTGTCCGGCTTCCAGGTCTCATAGCCGTTGAACATGACTTTGCCGCCGAAGGGGATGGCCTGGCTGGGGCATTCGCGGGCGCATTTCAGGCAAGAGCCGCAGAAGGACTGAAGTCCGAAATCAATGGGCTTGTCCGCCACCAGCGGCATATCGGTGGTCAGTACCGCCGTCTTGAAGCGCATGCCCAGGAACGGATTGAGCGCGCTTTCACCGATCCGGCTCTGTTCCCCAAGACCGGCATTGAGCACCAGCGGCACATGCAGCACATGGCTGTCCAGGCTGGAATGGGCCCGCGCCGGGTATCCCATTTCCCGTATCATGGACGCCATGACCCCCACGACTTCGGCGCCGCGCAGATAGGATCGCATGGATTGGGCGCCCGATATCCAGTCATTGCCGCTGGCACCGAGGACGGTCTCATGGCCCTGATCGATCAGGACGACGAGGGCGTATTTATGATAGGGCTCGATGGGCTGGCCCCGCTTGTCGTGGGAATACCAGCAGTAGTCGGGAATTTCGCAGATCCCGGTGATGGCCGATCCCATATAGTGGCTGAGCGCCTTGAGAGCCTTGGTGTTTTCCTCCGCATTGCCGGTATCCGGTGCGCTGCTCTCGGCGGTCTGGCCTTCCTGTAGCATTTTCACGCCCCACATGGGGCGGACGATGCCTTGGGCTACGGGCTGCTTCTGGGACCAGCGGTTGGATTCCCGCAGGGCCTTCTCGCTGAGATCCCCCAGGGCGGTGCGGACATAGAAATTCGCCCGGCTGGGAACCCGCGGCACTTCATCGTCGAGGATGAGGGTGGTTGGCCTGTCCACCCGTTTGAGATCCTCGACGGGATAGGGGCCAAGATGGGACGGCCGCCGCTTGCGGCGCCAGCGCTCCAGACCGGAGACGGCGCCGCTCAGTCCGAGCTGATAGCTGAGATCCTTTCCGTCGCGGAGATGGCGCGCCAGGGGTAGATCGCATGCCAATTCGTAATCGGTGGTCACGATTGCAATAGCGAAGCGATTGTCGAGATAAGGGTTGGTCAGGCCGTCTTCCCGGCGCAATGCGAGGCCGGCAAGAACCGCGAGCTTATGGAGATCCACATCGCTGGCGCCCGTCCAATGGGCGCGGGTGATGT
>JABJKO010000171.1 GCA_018660305.1 Rhodospirillaceae bacterium | reverse complement strand
CGATCTGCGCGTTCAATCAGGAGGGATTTTTCACACCCCGCGACCTGCGCGACCTCGGCCAGACGGTTGGAGTTCGATGAATTGGGCGCCCCGAGCACGATGAAGGCATCGCAGTCCTTTGCCAGCGTCTTGACCGCCGCTTGGCGGTTGGTGGTGGCGTAGCAGATATCCTCGGTCCTGGGTTCCTCGATCTGGGGGAATCGCTTTTTCAGGGCGGCGACGATTTCCGCCGTGTCGTCCACCGACAGGGTGGTCTGGGTCACAAAGGACAGATTATCGGGATTGTCGATCTCGATGGTTTGCGCCTGTTCGGTGTTTTCCACCAGCCTGATCTCGCCCTCCGGCAACTGGCCGAGGGTGCCGACCACTTCCGGGTGGCCGGCATGACCGATGAGAATCACGGTGCGTCCGTCTTTGCGGTGGCGGCGCGCATCCACATGAACCTTGGTGACCAGCGGGCAGGTGGCGTCGAGCTGGATCATGTTGCGGCGGGTAGCCTCTTCGGGGACGGCCTTTGGTACGCCGTGGGCCGAAAAAATAACCGGTACATCCTCGGGGACGTCGTCAAGCTCCTCGACGAATACCGCGCCTTTTTCCCGGAGTTCGTCAACGACGTACTTGTTATGGACGATTTCGTGGCGCACATAGACCGGCGGGCCGAACTTCTCGATGGCCTTTTCGACGATTTCGATGGCCCGGTCCACACCGGCACAGAAACCGCGGGGACCGGCCAGAAGAACCGTCAATTTTGGCTTGGAGGACATATAAGCGCACTAACTGATGCTGTTTCAGACGTGCCGGTAATATGTTGTGGTTCTTGAGAAACATCAACAGCTACTCTAGTGTCTGGTCGCTGCCGGTGCTTCCTCTTCGGGGGCGGGTGGCGGCGGTTTTGTGGTACGAGTGAAAGGGATGGACATGGCTGAGCCGGTAATCGCGCAGAAGGAACCCTGCGAAATCGACGTGGAGGCGGGCAACGAATATTGGTGGTGTGCCTGTGGTAAAAGTGCCTCGCAGCCATTCTGCGACGGCTCCCACAAGGGGACGGGCCTGTCGCCCCTGCAATACACCGCGAAGCGCGACCAGACGGTTTATTTCTGCGGCTGCAAGCGGACCGCCAATCAGCCCCTTTGCGACGGTACTCACAACGATCTCTAGGGATTTTCTGCAATTCTATCAGGGCGGTACCGACGCATGAACGCGGGTTGGAAGAAGCGCATGGCATGCGTGCTGGGGCTCGCCTTGCTGGCTGGCGGTTGCGGGCTGTTCACCGAAAGAAAGCCGCCGCCACCCTGTCCGCCGATCTTTGTGCTCAAGGATGCCGGTAGTGTGACGCGCTATAAACCCGGTCCTGGCAGCGATATTACGGATGTCCTGTTCCACGGAAAAATTATCGATTTTCAGGGTCTCTGTGAGTACAACTCCGAACGAACGCGGGTTGAGATCAGCCTCAGCATCGCCTTTGAGATGTCGCGCGGTCCGGCAAATACAGATCGCAAGGCGGACTTCGCCTATTTCGTGGCCATTCCGAAATTTCACCCCGCGCCGCAGGGTAAGAAGATCTTTCCTCTGGCAACCAGCTTTGTCGAGAACACCACACGGGTGCGGCTGACAGACGAAATCACCCTGGAAATCCCAATTGATAAAAAAGTGAAGCGGCAAGCATACGCGACCTATATCGGTTTCGATTTGACACAGGACGAGCTTAAGGAAAATCGCCGCCGGACCCGGTTCTAAACGTATTTTAATCTGCTATTTGATCGAATCCGCTCGCTGTCTATGATGCGTTCAGTTCGTTCGCCTTATACAGCACCGTAGCGGCATAGGGCGTAGCACGTGAACCTTGCGGGAGAGTGTGGTCGGCACTACCAGAACGATCACCGCCGAAGGAGCAACCGCCCCGGAAACTCTCAGGCAAACGGACCGTAAGGGAATGGCACTCTGGAAAGCAGGGGACGGCTTGTCTGCCGTCGCCTCACCGAAGGGGTAAGCCGGCGCGTTATGTGTAGGCGCTGGTGATTCTCTCAGGTTCCTCGACAGAGGGGGCAACCGCCGACAGCCCATCCGTAGGATGGGTTGACGGACACTGGTTGTTTGGTCGGGGGATGACATGGTTGGTCCACAATCTGAAACAAGGCTGAAGCGTGTCGCGCTCCATGATCTGCATGTGGCGCTCGGGGCACGGATGGTGCCATTCGCCGGATTTGAAATGCCGGTGCAATATCCGGCCGGGATCATGGCCGAACACACCCATACACGAGAGTCCGCGTCTTTATTCGACGTGTCACACATGGGCCAGGTATCTCTTCGCGGTGTTGACCCGGCAGCCGCCATGGAGACGCTGGTGCCCGGCGACATAAGGGCGCTGGCGCCCGGTCGCGTACGGTACACGCAATTGACCAATGATCGCGGCGGCATCATTGACGATCTCATGATTACCAATGTGGGGGATTACCTGTTTCTGGTGATCAATGCATCGCGCCGTGCCGAGGATCTGGCCTGCCTGCAAGGCGGGTTGGCGGGTTATGAACTGGCCGAACTCGACCGGGCGCTGTTTGCTCTGCAGGGGCCGGCGGCGGGGAAGGTGATATCGCGTTTCGCCCCCGGGGCGGAGGTCATGCCCTTCATGTCCAGCGCACCCTTTGTGGTTGATGGCTGTCCGCTCGCGGTGACGCGCTGCGGCTATACCGGTGAGGATGGGTTTGAGATCAGCGTGCCATCGGCCGATGCGGAACGCATGGCCCGGGCGTTGCTCGCCGAGAATGAAGTAGAACCGGCCGGGCTCGGCGCCCGAGATACGCTGCGGCTCGAAGCGGGGCTTTGCCTGTACGGTAATGACATAGACGAGACCACCACGCCGGTGGAGGCCGGTCTCGCCTGGAGTATCGGCAAGCGGCGCCGGTCCGACGGTGGGTTTCCAGGTGATCGGATTATCCGGACCCAGCTGGAAATCGGCGCTGATCACCGGTTTGTCGGCATTCGGCCGGAGGGGCGCGCGCCGGTGCGTCCTCCAGCGGAGATTCTTGACCAGACCGGTGCGCCTATCGGGCGCATCACCAGCGGCGGTTTCGGCCCGACCGTCGGAGGGCCCATCGCCATGGGTTATATGGACCGCGATCATGCAGAACCGGGGACAGCGGTGATGGTTACGGTCAGGGAAAAATCGCTTCCCGCCATCGTCACGCCGTTACCGTTCGTCCCCCATCATTATTACAAAGGCGAGGAAAGCCCATGAGCGATCTGAGATATACCCAGCAACATGAGTGGATAAGCGTCGATGGCGACGTGGCGACCGTGGGCATCAGCCAATTCGCCCAGGAGCAGTTGGGGGATGTGGTCTTTGTCGAATTGCCCGAAATTGGCAAACAAATGGCCAAGGGAGACGAGGCCTGTGTGGTGGAATCGGTAAAGGCGGCAAGCGAAGTTTACGCGCCGGTATCCGGCGAGATCGTGGAGGTAAACAGCGCGCTCACCGATCAGCCCGATCTGGTAAACACCGATTCCACCGGAAAAGGCTGGTTTATCAAGATACGCCTGAGCAACAATTCGGAACTCGACGGGTTGATGGATGAGGCCGGTTACACGGCCTTTGCGTCCGGACAGTCCTGATGCGGTATCTCGGACTGACCGACGATGATCGGCAATCCATGTTGGCGGAGATCGGTGTCCCGTCCATCGATGAGCTGTATCGCGATGTTCCCAGTGAGGCGGTGCTGTCGGCGCCGTTGCCTCTGCCCGGCCACATGGGGGAGATGGAGGTGGAGCAGCAGATCGCCGCTTTGGTGGGCCATAGCCGGCCGGCCGGGGAGGAGGCGTGTTTTCTGGGTGCCGGCGCTTACCGCCACCATATTCCCGCTGCTGTGGATGCTCTGGTGCAGCGCGGTGAGTTTCTGACGTCCTATACGCCTTACCAGCCTGAAATTTCGCAGGGCACGCTGCAATATCTGTTCGAATTCCAGACCCAGGTGGCAATGATCACCGGCATGGATGTGGCCAGCGCGTCTCACTATGATGGCGCGACGGCCTGCGCCGAAGCCGTATTGATGGCCAGACGGCTGACCAAACGGCGCCGCGTCGTTCTGTCAGGGGGACTGCATCCCCATTACGGGGCGGCGGTGAAAACCAATCTCCAGTTTCTCGATGCTGATTTGGAAGGGCTTCCCGCTTCTCCCGGCACGCCGGAGGATTTGACGGGCCGGATCGATGAAAACACGGCCTGTATCGTGGTTCAGACGCCCGATGTCTTTGGTCAGCTTCACGATTTAACCCCCATCGCCGAAGCCGCCCATGCCGCCGGGGCGCTACTGGTTGCCGTGGTGACGGAACCGGTGTCTCTGGGTCTGGTACGGTCGCCGGGCGAGATGGGAGCCGATATCGTGGCCGCCGAAGGTCAGGCGCTGGGTAATTCCCTCAATTTCGGCGGACCCTATCTGGGGCTGTTCGCCACCCGTGAGGAATTTGTTCGCCAGATGCCGGGGCGGGTTGCCGGTGAGGCCCGCGACGCGGACGGCAAGCGCGGCTGGGTGCTGACCCTGTCGGCCCGCGAGCAGCACATAAGGCGCGAGAAGGCGACCAGCAATATCTGCACCAATTCCGGTCTTTGCGCGCTGG